>JBFHVL010000179.1:0-6899 GCA_041589565.1 Kangiellaceae bacterium
CAGAAATCTCTATAATCGAAATAACCGCAAATAATGTCGAATTTATCTTTTATGACCCAGTTAACTAATGATTTTGACAAGAACTATCAGCTTTTTTTGGAAGATGCCATCGACTCTGGTGAAGTTTGGGGTATTGCACAAGGAGAGGCTGATGAAGCTGAGTTTGCTTTGTGTGGTTCTGCCGAAGATGACTCCGTAGATGTGATGCCTTTTTGGTCGCAAGAAGCTGATGCAAAAGCAGCCTGTATTGATGAGTGGTCAGTGTACCAACCGCGTGCCATCGATGTGGATGATTTTATTGATAACTGGCTTCCCGGGATGCAGAAAGATGGTCTTCTGGCAGGTGTAAACTGGAATAAAGAGCTTGAAGGCGTCGAAATTGAGCCATTGGAATTGGCGCTCGATTTGTTAGAAACCGATTGATCAATCTTGGTTAACTTCAGATTATGCTGGGGTTTGGTAATGTCAATGCTTCGTTGCAGGTGTATATTGCTAATCGACCTCCAATGGAGGAATTCGATGGCCTCAATGGTGTTCTGCCAATTCAGCAAGCTACCATCGATCGTATAAATACTTATTGCGGCAATCATTGGCGCAAGATTTTTAATGTGTTAGCCAAGTTAATGTTCGCCCGATCTTCCGGTGGTTTTGACCGTTGGCAAGCTTATCGTGATCACAAACTTTTAACTGAATCAGACGATCTATGCCTGTTATTTAATTGGCCGCAACCTCATAAATCATCCGAGTTACCTCTAACCAGTATGCCACTACGAATTATCGCCGGAAAATCCTATGCTCAGTCGTGTGTCAGTGAACTTCACTGGCAATGGATTGACGAGCGGTTTGCGATAATTCCAGAACATCGCATTATCGTAAGTCCGTATCCCGATTATCGACAATTGAGTGATCGTAGACTAGAAACTCTGTTACAGCTGATCGATCAGTTTAACGATAACTAGGTTGAATGTGACGAAATCGGGAAGCGACTTCCCGATATCGACCATTTGATGAGTAACAGAGCAGGAGGCGATGGGCCGTATTATTGCTCGTTACGTAAGAACACCAGCTCCTTAGAGCTGCTCGAGTTTTTGTCAAAATAGTAACCATCCACGGCAAAATCTTTTAAACCATCGGGCGTATCAATTCGGTTTTCTATCATATAGCGAGCCATCATGCCGCGGGCACGTTTGGCAAAAAAGCTAATCACTTTAAATTGACCATTTTTACAGTCTTTGAACACTGGCGTGATCACCTCGTAGGGCAGCTTTTTGTCTTGCACCACTTTAAAGTACTCATTGGAGGCCAGGTTAATCAAAAAGGCAGTGTTTTGTTGCTCCAGCTCGGCGGCCAAGGCGTTATGCACGCGATCTCCCCAAAATTGATACAGGTTTTTACCTCGTTGATTACCAAATGGCGTACCCATTTCCAGTCGGTAGGGCTGAATCAAGTCGAGCGGTTTAAGCAGTCCATAAAGACCTGAAAGAATTCTTAGGTGTTGTTGTGCGTATTTAAAGTCTTTTTGTTTTAACGTGTCGGCGTCTAATCCCTGGTACACATCGCCACGAAACGCCAGAACAGCCTGTCGTGCATTATCCGGGGTAAAGGGAGTATCAAAGGATTGAAAGCGGTGCACATTGAGCTCAGCGAGCTTGTCACTCAATTTCATCAAGCCCGCTACATCTTGCAGGCTAAGCTGTTTTAACTCTTCGATTAATAACTTGGCCTGATCCAGAAATTGAGGTTGTGAATAGGTTTTTGTGGCTAAAGGACATTCAAAATCCAGGCTTTTCGCGGGCGAAATAACTGCAAGCATTGTGGGCTATTGATTGATACAACGGTGGTCAAAGGATAACAAATATTCGGAGAGGATTCATCCACGGGTGGGAAACAAAAAGCGTTAAACTTCATTTTCGTGTTTTAAGACAATATCGACATCTTTGATGCCGCTAAAGCTAATGGTTACTTGAATCGGTCGACAACAGACTTCGCAATCCTCCACATAAGTTTGTTCTGGCTGACTGCAGTCAACTAACAGAGTGATTTTTTCTCCACAGTATGGACAGTATTCTGAATATTCGAGCCAATCATTCATGTGTCGCGTTTTTTAAAAGGTGATTTCATTTGCCGGTATGGGTTTGCCGAACAGATAACCCTGATATTCTTCGCATCCGGAGGTATGTAAAAATGCTAGCTGTTCCTGAGTTTCGATACCTTCGGCAACTACCTCAAGCCCTAAACTGTGAGCCATATTGATTATGGCCTGGCACAGCATGGCCGATTTTTTAGATTGTGATAATTGAATAATGAACGAACGATCAATTTTTAATATATCTATTGGAAGCTGCTGTAAATAGGACAGCGAAGAATAGCCTGTTCCAAAGTCATCAAGAGCGATTTTAATTCCCAGTTGCTTTAACTCGTAAAGCACTCGCCGAGTATGCTCCAGATTATGAATTAACGTACCTTCAGTAATCTCAAGCTCTAGATACTCAGGTTGCAAGTTAGATGCACTTAATGCTTTTTTAACGACGTTGATTAGATCCGACTGTTGAAACTGAAGCGCGGCAATATTGACCGATACCGTTATTGGGTGACCTTGTTGGTGCCATTTGGCACACTGCTTACAGGCATCGAAGAGTATCCAGCTGCCTAAATAAATAATTTGCCCGCTATCTTCAGCAACAGGAATAAACTCTGCCGGAGAAACCAATCCTTTTTCGGGGTGGTGCCAACGAATCAGTGCTTCAAACCCACTGACTTTATTATCTGTAACTCTTACCCGAGGTTGGAAAAAAGTTACGAATTCATCATTAGTAATGGCTTGTTCCAGTTGTTTCTCAATATCTAATCTGCGCACCAGTAAGGCGTTCATCTGCTCTTCAAAAAAGCAGTACTTCATTTGTTCGCTACGTTTGGCTTCGTACATGGCAATATCGGCATGTTTAAGTAAAGTTTCTGCTGTTTTGCCATGTTCGGGATAAAGTGCGATGCCGATACTTGCGGCTGTCATGACAGTTTGTGTTCCAAGATCAAAGGGCTGATCAAGTTCGTGATTGATTCGCTCCAGCGTTGGAATAATATTTTCTGCTGAGTGTACGCGCTCAATAATTACAGTGAATTCATCGCCTCCTAAGCGAGCAACACGGTCAGTTTCTCGAAGAATTAAAGTTAGCCGCTGTGCAACTGCTCTAAGTAGCTGATCGCCAATGGCGTGGCCTAATGAGTCATTAATAATTTTAAATCCATCCAGATCAAAAAATAGCAATGCGACTTTCTCATTAAATCGTTTGGCGAGCTGAATAGCATGGGTCATCTGTTGCAAAAACATTGAACGGTTGGGTAATTCCGTCAGTTGATCATAATTGGCGAGGTACCTCAGTTGTTCTTCGGTTTGTTTAAGATCGTCTATATTCTTAAGGGTACCTGCTAGCATGGTTGGTTTTTTGTTTTCATCGCGTTCTACAACGCGACCTTTCATCAGCATCCATTCCCAGGCATGCCCCGGATCTTTCATTAATCGAAACTGAGCTTCATAGTACTCGGTATCGCCGGCTAAATGTTGCTGGATCATTTCACTCACCAGCGCTCGGTCTTCGGCATGGATTCTTGCAAATACATCATCCCAATCGTAAATGCTTTCTCGTGGAAGTTCATGCAGGGTGATTTTTTCGGTTCGAAACATCAGGTTGCTAGTCAAATCCCATCGCCAAAGTTGATCGCCACTGCCCCACAGAACATCACGTAATCGCTCTTCACTTTGAGTAATCGCTTGAAGTGCGGCGATTTCTTTCTGTCGTTTCTGTCTCCTATCAGTGTAAATCACTCCAATTACAAATAAAAAACTCAGAGTGTAAAACAAATAGGCGATATTGGTTCGCCACCATGGCGGTAACACTTCAACGTCTATTAGTTCAACCGGTTTACTCCAATGTATGCCATCAACCGATGTTTTTACCTGTAAGCGAAAGCGTCCTGAGGGAAGGTTAGTATAAGTTGCAGAGTTTTGTGTTCCAGGTGAAAACCATGTTTTATCATGTCCGGTAAGCTGATATTGGTATTGAATGAACTCGGAATAGGCTAGCTCTAATGCGCTAAATTTAAACGTTACCAGATAATCATCTGGATTAAGAGTCAGGTTGGCTTTTGGTTGCAGCGGCGAAAAAATATTGTCTGCTTGATGAAGGCGGTAAACGGCAGCCAAGGTAACCTTATTATGTAATTGTAAAGGTTTCACTGAATCTGGATGAAATCGAACAACCTCACTACCACACAAGGTAATAAATCCATTGTTTGATTTTGACCAGCAGTTGGCATTGAACTTGAGCTCATCGTTGCTGATTTGAGGAAATAGTTCGACGGCTTGGCTTTGGTAGTGAAATCTCCCTACCTGGGTACGAGTTGAAAACCAGAAGTAATCATCGTTACCTGGAATAAGATTAAGTATTTCATTAGCAGGTAACCCTTGACTCTCATTAATTACAGTGACTTGGACTTGGTTTTCATTCTTAAACTGGATCTTATTTAAACCGCCGCTATCTGTAGCTAGCCAAATATTTCCAGTAGGATCTTCTAAAACATCATATACGATATTGCTGCTGAGCTTTGGAGTGCCATCTGTGGCGCTAAGGCCTTGGAAGCTTTCGGTGGATAAATTGAACCAAAATATGCCGGTGGGCGTTGCCATCCAAAGTCTACCCTTTGAGTCCAGCATTAATCGATTAAAATACTCAACATGCGAAGAGACTGGATGAGAACGAGCTTCTAATATTAATTCGGCCGAATTTTCTTGCGGAGAAACTAGAAAAATGTCTAGTGCGCTATTTGCCATATAAAAGTGTTCTGGTTTTGCTTCTGACAAAGCATAAAAAGAGAGTTGGTTGGTGTCTTTTATATTTTTAGTCGCTGCTGTTAGTTTTGAAAAAAGTTCTTTTTTTGTGTTGAACACCCATGCACCTGAACTGGTTGCAAGAAGTAGTAAGCTGTCGTCAATGCCTGTTATTTTCCAGATGTCATGATCAGTTGGTGATTCTGACTGAGGTAACGAAAAAGATTTGTTGTCTCCTGTTTCTGGTTGCCAAAGCTCGAGGCTGCGCTCAGTTGCAATCCAGATGCGACCCTGGCTATCTTCGTGGATGTCATTTATAAAGACTAAATTCGACATCTTATGGCTGAAAGAGCTTTCCCTTAAATATTGAAGAGTAAGCCAATCTGGATCAAAAACAGCGGCTCCTTCGGTGGTCGCAATCCAGATATTTCCATTATTATCTTCGCTGATGTGCTCAACAGAATGTCCTGGAAGTGCGGCTCTATCTTTTGCTCTATGTAATAAACGAATATGTTGATGATTTGAAAAATCAAAAATACTAACTCCCTCATCCCAGTAGCTCACCCAAAGTATTCCGTTACTATTTTGATGAAGTCCCCATACATGAGGAGAGATCAAAGAAACTCCTGGTACTGGGTAATTGTCAATATTTCTAATATCACCAGTACTCAAATTTAACCGAATGATTCCATTATGATCAGAACCAAACCAAATTTCATTATGATTGTATCGGATACTGGAAGTGATGTATTCGGGACTTAAGACCTGCTCTACCTGCCACTGATTATGGATAAGTTCAGCGTAATAAAGCCCAGTATTTGAGCCAAGCCATACTTTGGTTTTTGACTCTTCAATAATGGTAAATATACGTCCAATGTTTTTATTTGAGTTATGTGCTTGAGTGTGAATGTCGAAATTGCGTGAGCTTGGGTTGTAAATAGCAATGCCGTTGAGCAACCCAAACCAAAGGCGTCCGTGGGAGTCTTCATATATTTCTTTGACGAGGAGATTACTGATTTCAGAAGAACCAAATAGTTCTTCGTTCATATTTTTGAGCTCTTGAGATCTGACATCAAGACGATACAGGCCTAGGCTGGTAGCCAGCCAAAAGTTTCCATGAGTGTCTTGCAAGCTTGCTTCGGTGGCTGTGTCTAAAGCGGAAGTTGAATATTTAGCTTCTGGAACTAACGGAATGAATTCGTACCCATCAAATAAACGAACACCTGACTGTGTTGAAAAGACTAAGAGCCCATTGTCCAGTGGCGCTATATGATTAATATACTCGTGCTGAAACAGCGATTGATGAGGTAGTTGTTTGACTTTTTGTTCAGGAAAAGACGCGAGTAGGCTTTTGCTGAACATCAGCAAGCTGATGGCAAAAAATAATGTGAATTGGGCTGTTCTCAAAAAAGTCCATAGCGGTCGCATGGCAAGTTACATTCTACTTGTTATTTCTGTTTTGCTAATCAGTATAGACCAACTGACATAAATTAAAGAAAACTCAGATAATTAGGCAAAAAAAAGCCGGCAATTTGCCGGCTTTTAAGTCGTGGATGGATTAAGGAAGTTCCTTATACCCCATATTGAACAGGGTAAAGGCGTAAATATCTGCCACCTGCTCAATGATTTTCGCTGTTGGAGTGCCTGCACCGTGACCTGCTTTGGTTTCGATGCGAATTAAAGTTGGATTGTTACCCGCCTGTTTCGACTGAAGTTCGGCCGCAAACTTAAATGAGTGCGCTGGAACCACTCGGTCGTCGTGATCGCCGGTGGTGATCAAAGTCGCCGGGTATTCGACACCTGGTTTAACATTGTGAACCGGAGAGTAGCCTTTGAGATATTCAAACATCTCTTTGTTGTCTTCCGCTGTACCGTAATCGTACGCCCAACCGGCTCCAGCAGTAAAAGTGTGATAGCGAAGCATATCGAGTACACCAACTGCGGGAAGCGCAACCTTCACCAGGTCGGGACGTTGAGTCATCACGGCACCAACTAACAGTCCACCGTTTGACCCGCCTTGAATTGCCAGGTGATCATTGCTGGTATATTTTTCCTGAATCAAGAATTCGGCAGC
>JBFHVL010000180.1:0-6869 GCA_041589565.1 Kangiellaceae bacterium
CTCGTGTTTTCGGAAATTATTCCCAAAACCTTAGGTGCCCGTTTTTGGCGTCATCTTACCTACCCGGCAACCAAATTATTGCAAGTATTGATCATCGGCTTGTACCCCCTGGTTTGGTTTTGTAAGCAAATCACCAAACTCATTGGTGGCTCAGGTCATGGAATGACGTTTTCACGAGAAGAATTTGCTGCCATGGCTGAACGGGGCGTTGAAGAAGGTATTTTCGAAGATAAAGAGGCCATGGCATTTAAAAATATGGTTTTCTTTTATTCACTTCAGGCTAAAGATGTAATGACACCTAGACCTGTAGTGGTTACTCTCGATGCCAACAAAACGGTAGGTGAAGTTATTGAGGAGCTGGAAAACATTCCGTTTTCACGGCTTCCTATTTATGGCAAACACAAGGAAGACCTCATAGGGTATGTGCTTAAACATGATATTTTAATGGAAGCTGCAAAAGGCAATTCAGATACAAAGATTGAGTCACTAAAGCGTACTATTTATGTTGCGCTCGATACCATTTTATTAAAGCCACTTTTTGAAGACTTGATCGAAAGAAAAGAGCACATCGCAGTACTTGTTGACGAATACGGTGGACTTATCGGCATTGTTACAATGGAAGATGTCGTAGAAACGATTTTAGGGACTGAGATTATGGATGAAGTAGATACCATTGAAGACATGCAGCATCTAGCGCGTCGACAATGGAAAAAACGAGCTGAAAGAGTTGGCTTAAAGCTTGCGAAGCTTGAGCAGAACCAACCAGAAAACCAGCAGGAAGCTGCTAAAACTTAACGGTGACAGAAAGGCAAGTGACTTATTTAAACGTATTAATTTGCTCGCAATGCCTTTTTGCCTCTTAGTATACCAACCGCACCGGATCGAGCCACCTCCAATATTTCAGTTTCTTCCTGAATGGCTTTTATAAAAGCTTTATTCTTTGAAGTTGGTCCTACCATTTGTACCGTATAGCTATAACTGCTGACATCCACTATCTGTGCTCTAAAGATATCGGCAGTTCTTTTTATTTCAGAACGCACACGTGAAGATAGGGCTTGTGCTTTTATCAAAATAAGTTCGCGTTCTAAATGCTCCTTTTCTGTTATGTTCATCACTTTTAAAACATCAACTAGTTTATTCACTTGTTTCGTTATTTGCTCTAACACTTTTTCATCACCAGAGGTAGTGATTGTAACTCGTGACAAGGTTGAGTCTTCGGTCTTGGCAACATTTAAACTATCGATATTGTAGCCGCGTTGAGAGAACAGGCCCGTAATACGAGACAAGGCTCCAGGTTCGTTTTCTAATAAAATGGTTAAAATGTGTTTCACGCTTTAACACCTTTTTTTAACCACATAGCGTCTATAGGACCGCCTTTAACTTGCATTGGGTATACATGCTCGAGGGGATCCACTATGACATCGACAAAAACCAGTCGGTCTTTCATGTTAAGAACTTCGACCAGTACATCTTCTAAATCATTGGGGTTTTCAACGCGAAAGCCAATATGGCCGTAGGCTTCGGTCAATTTTACAAAGTCAGGTAAAGACTCCATATAAGAGTGAGAATGGCGACCTCCATAGATCATGTCTTGCCATTGTCGAACCATGCCAAGTGAACCGTTATTCAACGAAATGATTTTCACCGGGATCTGATACTGCAGGCAGGTAGACATCTCCTGAATATTCATTTGAATGGATCCATCACCACTGATACAAATAACATCATCTTCAGGATGGGCGAGCTTTACACCCATAGCAGCCGGAAAACCAAAACCCATCGTGCCCAATCCACCAGAGTTTATCCATTGCCTCGGCTTTTTAAATGGATAATAAAGCGCCGAAAACATCTGATGTTGTCCCACATCCGATGTAATGAATGCATTACCCTGAGTGACTTTATAAAGCGTTTCAATGACCTGCTGTGGTTTAATTATTTTTGCGTCGGCTTCAAATTGAAGGCACTTCTGTTCACGCCAGCTATTTATTTCTTTCCACCACTGTTCCATCGCGGCGCGATTGTGTTTTAACTCGGCGCGATCCATGAGATCGGAAAACTGCTTAATCACGACATCGCAACTACCTACAATAGGAATGTGAGCGAAAATGGTTTTTGAAATGGAAGCAGGATCTATATCAATATGAATAATAGTCGCGTTTTTACAAAATAAGTCCGGATTGTTAGTGACGCGATCATCGAATCGCGCGCCAAAACAAACGATAACATCGGCGTTTGCCATAGCCCGGTTAGCTTCGAGTGTTCCATGCATTCCCAACATGCCTAAAAACTGAGGATGATCGCCAGGAAAAGCGCCTAACCCCATGAGAGTACTGGTAACGGGGACTTCTAAGCGTTCAGCCAGTTGAATTAGCTGTTGTGAAGCATTGGCAGCAATCACACCTCCGCCTATATAAAAGACAGGGCGTTTAGCATCGGTAAACGCAAGGATAGCTTTTTTTAGTTGGCGAGGATGACCCTTGATGTTGGGGTTATAGGATCTCAGTTTAAGTTCTTTAGGAAATCGATAGGGCGCTTTTTTCAGTGGGCTTACAATGTCTTTTGGCAAGTCAACGACGACTGGACCGGGTCTCCCAGTTTTGGCTATGTGAAAGGCTTTAGCGATTGTTGAAGGAATATCTTCCGTTCGGGTACATAAAAAACTGTGTTTAACGATGGGGCGCGAACAACCTACCATATCGGTTTCTTGAAACGCATCTTCACCAATTACCGAAGTGGGAACTTGCCCCGAGATAACTACCAATGGAATCGAATCCATATAAGCAGTAGCAATTCCGGTGATTGTGTTGGTAGCTCCAGGTCCAGAAGTGACCAGCACGGTGCCAACTTTGCCTGTGGAGCGAGCGTAGCCATCGGCGGCATGTACGGCAGCTTGCTCATGGCGGACCAATATATGCTTTAAACTATTTTTTGTCGCATTGTGTTGAAACAATGCGTCATAAATATCTAGAACAGCTCCACCGGGATATCCAAATACAAACTCAACACCAAGAGCAGATAAAGCACGAATAACCATCTCTGCACCAGACATCAACGGAAGTTGTTCTTGATATTTAACGGGCTGTTTGGATAACTTTGTCATGGTTACATATCAAAAAAATGTCCCTTCAAACATGAAGGGGAAAGTGGATTTATTTTATTCTCAATAGCAACTTGTTAAGCAAGAAATTGAATGGTATTGAAAAATTAAATGATCGATTAAAGCTCAGTTTATCTTTTTGAACTTTCAACTATCGTCTTCATCTCTTTCATATAAGCGCGCAATTTCTTACCGACTAACTCAACCGGATGATTACGAATAGCTTCATTAACCTCGACTAACTGTTTGTTATCGACGCTGTATGACTCTAATTGCAAGCCTCGGCCGATTAGGTCAATATTAATCTGCGGCATCAGCTTTTCTTTTAGTAAAGGAACTGCGGCATTAGCAAACAAGTAATTACCATATTCAGCGGTATCGGAAATCACAACATTCATTTCGTACAGACGTTTACGAGCTATAGTATTAGCAATTAATGGCGTTTCGTGCAGCGACTCGTAATACGCTGACTCTGGTAGTATTCCGGCTTCAACCATAAGATCGAAAGCTAACTCTACACCTGCTTTAATAAGCGCAACTAATAAGATGCCTTTATCGAAATAATCTTGTTCGCAAATATATTCATCGGAATAGGGGGCTTGCTCAAAAGCTGTTTTGCCAGTTTCTTCACGCCACTTAAGTAAGTTTGTATCATCATTGTTCCAGTCTTCCATCATGGTGCGGGAAAACTCACCGGAAATGATATTGTCCATATGTTTGGCAAATAGAGGTCGCAAAAGGGTTTTCGCTTGCTCAGCGAGATCAAAGGCTTTTAGTTTTGCAGGGTTCGATAAGCGATCCATCATCTGAGTGATACCGCCTATTTTTAACGCTTCGGTGACGGTTTCCAATCCTTGTTGAATCAGCTTTGCAGCAAACCCGGCCTCTAATCCTTCTTCGGTCATTTTTTCGAACGCTAAGATAGCCGCGGTTTGTAACATGCCACACAGAATGGTTTGTTCTCCCATTAAATCTGACTTTACTTCAGCAACAAATGACGACGCTAACACGCCAGCGCGATCTCCTCCGGTGGCTGAAGCCAATGCCTTGGCGATCTCAAAGCCATCTCCATTGGGATCGTTTTCTGGATGTACGGCAATAAGGGTTGGTACGCCAAAACCTCGCTTATATTCTTCGCGCACTTCGGTACCGGGACATTTTGGGGCACACATGACGACGGTGATGTCTTTACGAACTTGTTGGCCTTCTTCAACAATATTGAAACCGTGGGAGTAACCCAGTACTGAGCCTTGCTTCATCAAAGGCATGATGGTTTCAATTACTTTGGCGTGTTGTTTATCGGGCGTCAGGTTATAAACCAGGTCGGCAGTTGGAACGAGATCTTCAATGGTGCCAACATTAAAACCATTGTTGTTCGCACGCTTATACGACTCTCGTTCATTTTCGATAGCTTCTTTGCGTAAGGCATAGGACACATCAAGTCCGGAGTCTCGCATGTTAAGTCCCTGGTTTAATCCTTGCGCTCCACAGCCCAGGATTACAATGTGTTTGCCCTTTAAATAATTACAGCCGTTGGCAAATTCACTGCGATCCATGAATCGACATTGTGCCAACTGTGCCAGCTTGTCTCTTAAGTTCAATGAATTAAAGTAATTTGGCATAACCTGAATCCTGCATCTATTTAATCGGAACTGCTTTTGCTATTTATTCCGCAATTCTAAAACGGGGCATATAGCCTATCGCTATGGTTGTTCAAACATTACTCTGGAAAATGTGTTGCGTAAAATGATATATATGCAAGTATATATTGCATAAATCGCAACGAGGGCATTAAGTGAATATTCGAGAGCTACAGGCATTTGTACGATTAAGCGAATCGCTACATTTTTCTCAAACCGCAGAGCACATTCATGTAAGCACTTCTACGCTTAGTCGAATGATGCAACGGCTAGAAGATGAGTTTGGTCAAACGTTTTTTGAGCGGGATAATCGACGTGTGGAGCTGACTCCTCAGGGTAAGCGTTTTGAGCAGTTTGCTCGCGAGGTGATTACTTCCTGGCATACTTTAAGAGTTGATTTAGATCCTGCGGCTGAACAGCTCAGGGGGCAGCTTAGTATTTACTGTACCGTTACGGCTGCACATTTGTACTTGGCTGGACTGCTTGAGACATATCGGCAACAGCATCCCAAAGTTGAGATCATACTTGAAACTGGTGATGTGGCCTCGGCCTATCAAAAAGTGGGTGAGCAGCAGGTTGATATTGCGTTCGCGGTGGCTACGGAGCATCTTGCGAAAAAGTTCAGTTTTCAATTTGTTGATACCATTCCACTAAAGGTGATTGCTCCGACTAGTGCAACAAGCTTTTCAAGTCAGCTAACAGCTACAAAGATTGATTTTTCGGCAATACCCTTCGTTATGCCTGAGTCTGGGCCTGCTAAAAAGCACACGCAGGACTGGTTAACTCGTATGAATATAAAGCCTAAAGTGTACGCGCAGGTAGCTGGGCACGAAGCCATCGTCAGTATGGTTGCTTTAGGATGTGGTGTCGCAGTGGTGCCAGAACCGGTGCTGGAGCATAGTCCGGTTAAAGATAAAATTAAGGTGCTACCGGTATCTACCATACCCCGACCGTTTGAGTTAGGCGTGGTGTGTTTAAATAAACGAAAGCAAGATCCATTAATTTCAACATTCTTGAAAATGATCAATGAATCTTAAACTCCTCATAACTGGATTGTATAGGTACTCGTAAGTTCTTGATTAAAAAACTTTATAGTATGTCGAAAGTCACTTCTAAATTTAGTCATTTTCTTCAAGTGTTAGTCAAATCTCCTAAATATTATTTAAACCTTTTTGACTGATTGGACGTCAAAGCTGCATAAATCGGTAATTTGAGAAGTTGGCACATAGCTTGCTCTCTTAGTCGACATGTCTTACATAAACAGAGGGAAATCAAGATGAACACTAAACGACCATTTTCGTTTGCGGGGCTTATGCTGAGTGGGTTGTTAACCACGACTTCGGCAATCGCATTTGATATTGAAGAGAAGCGTACTTTTACAGAGAGTGCCTCCGGCGTGAAAGTAGTCACTATAAAAGCCGGTGCTGGCTTTTTGGTCGTGAAAGGAGACTCGGGTGCTTCGGAAATTCGTGTTGATGCGGATATGCAGGTGGATGAAGGCAATTTTGAGCTAACACTGGAAGTTTCCGGAAATGAAGCTCGCCTGGTTGCTGATGCCAATACCAATAATGAGAGCAACTGGTTCGGTGACGGTCCTAAGATTGATTTAACAGTAAGTCTACCTGCCGATGTGGAGCTTAAAGTCACTGATGGTTCAGGTTCTTTAACGGTTACCGATTTCAATGGTGATTTGAGTATTAAGGATGGTTCAGGCTCTATGGAAGTTGCCAACATTGGTGGTAACACAGTGATTAACGATGGTTCAGGAAGCATTGAAATAGAAAATATTCGTGGTTCGCTAACCATTGACGATGGCTCTGGCAGCATTGATATTCGTGAAGTTACTGGAGAAATTGCAATTGATGACGGTTCCGGTGGAATGAATATTGTGGATGTAGCTTCCAGCGTAAACATTGAAGACGGATCTGGCAGTATTTTAGTGAAAGGTGCAAAAGGTCACGTGAGCATTGATGATGGCTCTGGCGGCATCGATTTGGAAGATCTAGCGGATGGCGTCACCATCATCGAAGCAGGAAGCGGTGGTTTATCAATGAATAATGTTCAGGGAAAAATAAATAAGCGGTAAATAAAGTGTCTAGAATACAGTGGCTAATAGCCGCTGTATTTCTATC
>JBFHVL010000181.1:0-6674 GCA_041589565.1 Kangiellaceae bacterium
AAGTGCGGTAGATTTCATCCAGAACGGATGTCGTTTTGACACAGTGTTTCTCATAGATAGTACTCCCATTTAATAATTCTTTTTAATAGTTGGAAGCCATACTACTCAGATTGGCTTTGAGCACCTTGAGACATCTTAGAGTCTGCCCGAACAGTGCTTCTGTCACAATTTAGCCAATTTTTGATTAAAAACACAAGCTTAGAGTCGAATTATTCGCTTTATTCTCTTACCGCGATAATAACAGACGGCGATTTATTTACTTATTTGGAATAAGGTCTAGAATTACTGGATCGAATCGTTATTAACAGTCTGTTTTAAATAACTTGGAGTAATTACCTCCCTAAATGCACTACTACTTGCCGTCTGTGAGCCTGATGCCGATGTTCCCAAAGGTAAATACCCTGCCAGGTTCCAAGCGCCAACTGACCCTTAATTACGGGTATGGAAAGCGATGTTGCGGTGAGTGCAGCTTTAATATGCGCAGGCATATCATCAGGGCCTTCAAAGGTATGGGTGTAAAGGGGATCATGTTCTGGAACCAGTCGGTTAAGCCAGTTTTCCAAATCTCGTTTCGCTGAAGGATCCGCATTTTCCTGAATGATTAAACTGCACGAAGTATGTCGAATAAACAGTGTACACAGGCCTTGTTCCAATCCTTCCCGCTGAGCCAATTGCGCTATCGAATCTGTAATTTCCGTTAAACCTTGACCCACTGTTTGAATTTCAACAACTTCAACCATGGTCTCCACCTCGCCACTCAAACTTCACCCGAGTCGTAACGCCGCAAAGCAAAGTGTAGGCGATGGTATCGGCAAACTTGGCTACTTCTTCAACGGCAAGTTCAGGTCCCCATAGTACGACTCGATCACCCACTTCATCGGATGCTTCTGGCCCCAGATCCACTGCTATCATATCCATCGAGACTCTTCCAGCCATAGGGCAATGCCGTCCATTAATCCATACTGGCGTTCCATTTTGAGCATGGCGGGGATAACCGTCACCATAGCCAATAGCGACAATGCCCAGTTTGGTATTTTTATCGGCTACCCAGTGCGCACCATAACCGACACTTTGCCCGGCCTCGATGTTTTTAACCGCGATAACCTTTGACTCCAAAGTCATGGCAGGTTGCAGTTGATGATCATGCCCTACTTTATCGACAAGTGGTGAACATCCATAAAGCATAAGTCCTGGTCGTACCCATTCAAAGTGACTTTCCGGCCAGGCCAATACCGCCGCCGAATTAGCCGCAGAGCGCTCACCGCTTAAATCGTTGATCAGTTTTCTAAACAGCTTTACCTGATCCTCGGTTTTAGGATTTTCAACGTCATCAGCGCAGGCAAAATGGGTCATCAGGCGTATGTCAGCAACCTGCTTTAACAGTGATAATCGTTGATGGGCGGCAAGATAGTCTTGGGGCGCAAAGCCGAGTCGATTCATTTCTGAATCCAGTTTTAGCCAAACAACCAGCGGATTTTCCAGCTTAACCTGTTCCAAAAGCTGCAGTTGATATTCGTGGTGAATGACAGTTTGTAATTGGTACTGATCAATTAAAGGAAGCTCATTGGCTTCAAAAAAGCCTTCGAGTAGCACAATTGGAGACTCAATACCGCCTTCCCTGAGCTCTATCGCTTCTTCAATACAAGCCACCGCAAAGGCGTCGGCCTGGCCCAGACATCGCGCAACGGGAACCAGCCCATGACCATAAGCATCGGCCTTGACCACCGCCATAATCTGGCTGGAGGGAGCCATTTGCTTGATCAGTGTTAAGTTGTGCTTGATAGCATCAAGATGGATTACGGCCTTGGTGGGTCGCATCAGTAACCTTCATCGTCAAAATTACGCGCAAGGTTGGCAAAACGGTTATAGTGGCCCTGGAAAGCCAAATGTACGGTGCCAATAGGACCATTACGCTGCTTACCAATAATAATTTCAGCCTGCCCCTTGGCTTCGGTATCCTTGTTATACACCTCATCGCGATACACAAACATAATGATGTCGGCGTCCTGCTCGATGGCTCCCGACTCACGCAAGTCTGACATAACCGGACGACGATCGGCGCGTTGTTCCAAAGAGCGATTGAGCTGCGATAAGGCAATGACAGGGACTTTCAGTTCCTTTGCCAAAGCTTTAAGCGAGCGTGATATTTCCGAGATCTCCAGGGTCCGATTGTCAGACATACCCGGAACCTGCATCAACTGAAGATAATCGACCACGATAAGGCCAATGTCGCCATGTTCACGAGCCACTCGTCGTGAACGAGAACGCAACTCGGACGGCGAAAGACCGGGCGAATCATCAATAAACATCTTACAGTTATTTTTTAAGATATTGGTGGCCACCATCAGGTTATCCCAGTCTTTATCATCCAGATGACCGGTGCGCAACCGCGTCGCATCAACACCTCCTATCGACGCAAAAGAACGCATTAACAATTGATTGGCCGGCATCTCCATACTGAACACTAATACCGGTTTACCGCTATGAATCGAAGCATGCTCGGCAATGTTCATGGCAAAGGTGGTTTTACCCATTGCCGGACGTCCCGCAACAATCACTAAATCGGTTTTTTGCAGGCCATTGGTCATCTTGTCGAGATCGGCAAATCCACTTGATAGCCCGGTAATTCCGCCTTTTGAATCGACCGCATATTGAATGCGATCCAGTGTTTCTTGCAAAAAGGTCGAGGCGATTTTTAAACCGGCATCATTGGTTTCGCGTTGCTCGGCAATTTTAAAAACTTTGGCTTCGGCAAAATCGAGCAACTCATCCGGCTTACGCCCTTTGGGGTAGTAGGCCGAGTCGGCAATCTCATTGGACACCGAAATCAGCTCTCGCAATACCGCTCGCTCGCGAACAATCTTTGCATAAGCTTCAATATTGGCAGCGCTGGGAGTATTTTTTGCGAGCTCACCCAAATAAGCCAAGCCACCCACGTTATCGGACTCTCCTTCACGCTCCAAAAACTCATGCAGAGTGATTACATCCATCGGCTGATTGTTTTCAGCCAGATAATAAATGGCACGAAAAATAGCTCGATGCTCTTTAGTATAGAAATCGTCGGCCACCAGCTTATCGCTGACTTTTTCCCAGGCATCGTTATCCAGCATGAGTCCGCCCAGCACCGACTGCTCAGCTTCAATGGAATGAGGAGGAATTTTAAGTTGTGATGTTGCAGGATCTCGTTCGGCCATGAAAACTCTTTAATTCTTGGGCTTGATTATCAGCAACTGCCTGGTCACCGACTTCTATTAAACGCACTTAATTCTAGTTGGCCAGCCATTGTAGCCAAATATCGAAAGTCGGAGAAGCCAACTTTTCAGGAATCTGGTGCCGAACCTGAATTTAAGGACAGAACCAGGCTCAACTCCCAGACAACAAAAAAGGGGAGACGGTTGCCCGAATCCCCTTTTTCTTATTAAGACAACAGCTTAGGCGTCTTCTGGTACCACGTTAACAGTGATGGTCGCAGAAACGTCTGAGTGTAAAATTACTTCCAGCTGGTATTCGCCAGTATTGCGAATAACACCATGAGGCATTTTTACTTCAGCTTTAGTCACTTCAACGCCAGCCGCAGTCACAGCATCAGCGACATCACGAGTACCAATAGAGCCGAACAATTTACCCTCATCACCCGCATTTGCAGCGATGGTTACGGTTAATTCGTTCAACTTGTCTGCTCGTGCTTGAGCCGCAGCCAACTGCTCAGCAGCTTGCTTCTCAAGTTCAGCACGACGCGCTTCAAACTGTTCTACATTTTCTTTGGTGGCCGGTACGGCTTTGCCGTGTGGCACCAGGAAGTTACGGCCGTAACCGTTAGCTACCTTAACTTTGTCACCCAGGTCACCCAGGTTACGGATTTTCTCCAGCAGAATGACTTCCATCAGTCTTTCCTCTTAATTCAAATCTGACAACGATGACTCAATTAATTGAGTCGCTATTGGACGCTGTTGCGCAGGACTCTTACTTGTGAGAGTCACTGTAAGGCAACAGAGCCAGAAAACGAGCACGTTTTACAGCTCGTGCCAACTGACGTTGGTACTTGGAGCTGGTTCCAGTAATACGGCTAGGAACGATTTTACCCGTTTCAGTGATGTAGCTTTTTAAAGTTGCCAAATCTTTGTAATCGATTTCGGTAATATTTTCTGCACTGAAACGGCAGAACTTACGACGACGAGAAAAACGAGACATGTTCATATCCTCCTATTATTCTGCAGTTTCAGTAGCTTCTTCTTTGTCAGAAGCATCTGATGAATCTTTCGCAGCCGGAGCAGACTCTTTAGAGTCGTCTTTCGCTAGAGGCGAAGGCTCAGTGATGGCTTTTTTGCGTCGGATGGTCATATGGCGCAATACTGCGTCGTTAAAGCGGAAAATATTCTCGATTTCTTCAACCGCAGAAAACTCACATTCCAGATTCATCATCACGTAGTGAGCTTTGTGAACATTCTCGATGGCGTAAGCCAGTTGACGACGGCCCCAGTCTTCTAGACGGTGAACCTTACCACCAGCTTCTTTAACGATATTGGTGTAACGCTCGATCATTGCAGGTACTTGGTCGCTCTGATCAGGATGCACCATGAATACGATTTCGTAGTGATTCATTTAACTCTCCTTTTGGATTCCAGCCACCCCCCATCCGACCTGGCAGTCAAACAGTGATGACAAGGAGTAAACCAAATTGTAAAACCTTTACCTGACCACGAACAACAAGCCAGATAAAACGAGCGCGGAATTATACGCAGGTCATGGCCAAGAAGCAACCAACTCACTGTGGAATCCAGCCTCTTTTACGCTCCAATATTGTGCTAAGCTTACGTCTGTTGACGGTTAAGGAATTGTTAGTGGGTTATTCTATAGATTTCAATGGGTTACGAAATTGTATTGACGTTCATCATGTCGGGTGTTTGAGCCTTTCTGAACTCGCCGAATCGATCCCGCAAGTGCGAAACAGCTGCAATGACTATAACTGCTGGACAATTGTTTCGGATATTCGCCAGGCGAGCTACCAACTCAAAGACACTGAACAATATTCCGCGGCTCAACAACTGGCCGAAGTTTTCCCTCACAATACTCGCATTCTCATACTGCACCAAAACCAGATACCGCTCGAATCGATCCGTTTGCTTGAGCAATCTTTGAGCCGTCATGGCATTGCCTTAAAAATAACCAGCAACGAAGCTGGGGGTTTTAAGTGGTTGGAGTCTTGAGCGCGATAACTCAAGACTCCACCTAAACTTCAGCAAAGAATTATTTTCATTCAGGTGCTTTTGAAGATTCTGCACTTGGTTTGGATGATGGAATAATCGATCCAGATTGTCGCCAAAATCCCTTGTCATTCAAAGTCTGCCACCCCCAGCGCGCCCAGGACACCAAGGCAAAGGCCAGCCACAGTGCCCAACTCAGCATAGCCAACTTATACACCCACATGGGTAGCGAATAGATGACCACTTCAGGTGTGGTATTAATCGCAGCGTCCAGATACCACTTCAAGATATACCCATTCGACTGGTTACCGACGATACCCATATCGGGTCGACTCATCAGGCTCATAGGAATACTGGCGATTAGCGAGAGCAAAACGAAAACTGAAAAAATCGCCAGCATGATTTGTACAACATTAAACAGAGTGTCCGATTGTTTCTCCGCGTACTTTTGATGTACCGATAGCACGATAAACCAAAGCGTAATAAACACCAGAAGCCACCAGCTTTGTGTGCTTAATCCCAGCCCTAACAACAACCAATGATAGGGCTTAATAGGTAACAGCTGACTGCGCCATACTATTGCTGCCAACAACAGAAACGCCAAAAGCTCTCCCCAATAAATAATAGCTGGGCCAATGACCGGTCCCGAGGTCCAAAGCACCCAGCGATTTTCCGGAACTTGCCATTGAATAGCGACATTGCTGATCGGTGCATTTAGATTCACCTGTGGCAATTGACTTCTAAAACCCAGAGCTAATGACTCTTTCCAGTCAAACGACAAATTGTGCTCGCCGGGAGCTACGGTATAGTTAATTTTCTCATCCTGAATTTGCAGATGAGTTTTTCTTCCATCGATAAGAGCATTAAGGTGATGACCTTCACCAACTTCAATATGACTCTGCCCGCCCCGGCTACTTCGATACTTTGCTTCTAGCTCGACTCGACGTTGTTGATCGCCTGCTGTAACTCTTAGGTTTACCTGATCGAAGCTCTGACTAAACCCTTTCACCGGAGTTGGTGATTGCACCGAAACCGCTAACTGCTCCCCTGCCCAAGGAAGATAGCGAAAAGTCCAATGGTCATCTTCGGCAAAAGATTCAGGCCATACCGATGGAACACCGGAAAACTCCGTTCGCCATTGGTGGGAGATATGAAAGCGCCATTCTTCTACATAGTGGGCTGAGTTTGCAGCAATAAACTCCAACTGTTCTTTTCGATCAATAATGGAATCCCAAAATATTTCCTGCACACCTGAAGGTATATGCACTTTAATGGCTGCATCATCCGGAAGATAATTTGCGGAAATAACGCGCTCGAAACTGAGTTGTAGAACACTTACGTGAAGATCGCCCCGCTCCGGCGCAATTCGGTGTACCCATGTGCGCATTCGCCATTCACTATCCAACCATACCTGACGAATGACTTTGACCATGGGTGCGATCGCCAGTGCCTGCTGCGCCTGCGATTGAA
>JBFHVL010000182.1:0-6601 GCA_041589565.1 Kangiellaceae bacterium
ATATGTACTGGCATTGCGGCAGAATAATGACCGCATTGCCGAAGCTGCTTTGACTAAATTGGCCGCTTTAAAAGTCCCCTCCCGTTTTATAGAACAGCTCAAGCGTTCTCGTATCGTTAGTCCTCAAGTAACCTTTTATGCACCGCAGTCGGGTGTGGTTGAACAACTTAATATTCGCGAAGGCATGTTTGTTCAACCTGGCAATACATTAATTTCGATTGGTGACCTATCCAGCGTTTGGGTCGAAGGTGAAGTATTTGAGAGTGATGCCAATGTAATTGCTTTGGGTGACCAAGTGTTAATGACGTTAGATTTTCATCCGGGGAAAAAATGGTTGGGTAAAGTTAATTATATCTATCCAACGTTGGATCCTAAAACTCGAACGGTACGAGTAAGAGTGGAGTTTAACAATAAAGAGATGCAGTTAAAGCCTAATATGTTTGCGCAGTTGGTGATTAAGCCTCAGCTCGATGCTGCTGCATTGGTTGTGCCAAGAGAAGCGGTTATACGAACTGGTAATCAGGATCGTGTGGTGTTGGCTTTAGATGAGGGAAGTTTTAAATCAGTGGCGGTGACGCTTGGACGAAAAACACGAGACTATTTTGAGGTACTCGATGGATTAAACGAAGGCGAAAAAATTGTGGTTTCTGCACAGTTTTTGATTGATTCCGAATCAAGTAAAACCTCCGACTTTATGCGAATGAGTCAACTCGATAACAAACCGAATCAAGTTTGGGTCGCTGGAAAAATAAACTCGGTGTCTTCGGGTGAACGAAAAGTAAATGCCGATCATGATCCAATCGATGTTTGGGAGTGGCCTGCGATGACCATGGACTTTAAAGTAGATGAGTCAGTTGACGTCTCTTCGCTTTCGTCAGGAACCGAGTTACATATGCAAATCAGCAAACAGGACGATGGAGAATATGTCATTACGAGTGTTCATATTATGTCTGCGGGAGAGCATAAGTCTTCGGTGCAATCGGCAACCGTTGATGGCGAAGTGAAATCCATTAATCATGCATCAGGCATTGCGACGATTCATCGTGGTGCGATTGAAAAATGGGGACGCGGTCCGGCAACCATTGAATTCAAAAGTGATCCTGAGTCGATTGTTCACTCACTTAAAGAAGGGCAAAGAATTCGTATTACATTCGAAATAAGAGACGGTGAATTTGTGATAACCAAGCTGCACAATCAAGAAAATAATAACGATAGCGCGCATCACTAGGAGAGCAGGACCATGATAGAAGCCATTATTCGTTGGTCAGTGGGCAATCGTTTCTTTGTGTTGCTGGCGACGCTGATATTAATTGGACTTGGTAGTTACTCAATAAAAAATACGCCGGTCGATGCCATCCCTGATTTATCCGATGTTCAGGTGATTATTAAAACCAGCTATCCCGGGCAGGCGCCGCAGGTGGTTCAGGATCAGGTTACTTATCCATTAACTACGGCGATGCTTTCGGTTCCTGGTGCTGTTACTGTTCGCGGTTATTCCTTCTTTGGTGATTCATACGTTTATGTGATTTTTGATGAAAATACCGATCTTTATTGGGCACGTAGTCGAGTATTGGAGTACTTAAGTCAGGTTGCACCATCGTTACCCGACAACGCTCGCGCTCAACTGGGACCCGATGCAACCGGTGTCGGCTGGATTTATCTTTATGCATTGGTAGATCGAACGGGTCAACACGATATCAGTCAGCTTCGCAGTATTCAGGATTGGTTTTTAAAGTATGAACTGCAAACTGTACCCGGTGTTTCAGAAGTTGCTCCTTTAGGGGGCATGGTAAAGCAGTATCAGGTACAGGTTGATCCCGATCGTTTACGAGCATTTGGTATTCCGTTATCACATATTCAAACCGTGTTGAATCGCGGTAATCAGGAAATCGGTGCCTCGGTCATTGAAATGGCAGAAGCGGAATATATGGTTCGAGCTACTGGCTATTTAAAAAGCATTGATGATATTGGTAACTTGCCTTTGGGACTAAGTGATAATGGAACGCCGTTGTTATTAAAGCATGTGGCCGAGATTTCCGTTGGACCACAAATGCGTCGCGGAATCGCCGAGCTTAATGGTGAAGGCGAAGTTGTCGGTGGCATTGTCGTGATGCGATTTGGAGAAAACGCGCAAAAAACGATTGAAGGCGTTAAGGCGAAATTGGAAAGCTTAAAAGCTGGACTGCCCGAGGGTGTTGAGGTGGTTACGGTTTATGATCGAAGCGCATTGATAGAGCGTGCCGTTGAAAACTTATGGAGCAAACTCTTGGAGGAATTGCTAGTCGTTGCTCTGGTTTGCGTAGTATTTCTGTTTCATGTGCGTTCATCATTGGTTGCCGTTATTAGTTTACCTGTTGGAATTTTAACGGCGTTTATCGTCATGCACTGGCAAGGACTCAATGCTAACATTATGTCATTAGGCGGAATCGCCATTGCTATTGGAACTATGGTTGATGGTGCCATCGTGTTAATTGAGAATATGCACAAGCATATGGAGAGGACGCCACTGACAAATGAAAATCGCTGGCGTATAGTCGCCGACTCGGCAGCAGAAGTAGGTCCAGCATTATTCTTTAGTTTATTGATCATTACCGTAAGTTTTATTCCCGTATTTACTTTAGAGGCCCAAGAAGGGAGATTATTTTCACCTTTGGCATATACCAAAACTTATGCCATGGCGGCTGCTGCGGCATTAGCCGTTACATTGGTGCCGGTATTAATGGGCTACTTTATTCGTGGCAAAGTTTTACCCGAGCATAAAAATCCAATAAACAATATATTATCGAAAGTTTATACCCCAGTACTCAATACGGTTTTGACTCATCCCAAACTTACGTTGGTCGGTGGATTAATCATTCTTATCATTGGTGCTTATCCGATCAATAAAATTGGTAGCGAATTTATTCCACCATTGGATGAAGGCGATCTTATGTATATGCCGACGACTTACCCTGGCATTTCTATAGGAAAAGCGCGCGAATTGTTGCAGCAAACCGATAAACTAATTAAGACCGTTCCCGAAGTAGAGCGAGTACTCGGAAAGATCGGTCGCGCTGAAACCGCAACGGATCCTGCGCCGCTCACCATGATCGAAAGTTTTATTCAGTTAAAGCCTCGCGACCAGTGGCGCGAAGGCATGACCACTGAAAAGCTGATTAAAGAACTGGATTCTTTAGTAAAGTTACCCGGTGTAACGAATGCGTGGGTTATGCCAATCAAAACGCGCATCGATATGTTGGCAACCGGAATGAAAACACCAGCAGGAATTAAAATCGCTGGGCCGGAATTATCGGTAATACAGGATCTGGGGCAACAACTAGAACAGATCTTAAAAGAGGTTCCCGGAACAGCTTCGGTTTATTCTGAGCGTGTTGCGGGTGGTCGCTATATTAAAGTGGATATTAATCGCGAGCGAGCCGCACGTTACGGGTTAAATATTGCCGATGTGCAACAGGTTATTGCTACGGCCATTGGTGGAATGAATATTACGCAAACCGTTGAAGGGCTTGAACGTTACCCGGTAAACCTTCGCTATCCTCAAGATTACCGAAACTCGCCTGAGCAAATGGGACGACTGCCCATAGTGACCTCCATGGGACAACGCATCAGTCTGTCGGATGTAGCTTCAATCATGATTGAAGATGGTCCTCCCGGTATTAAAAGCGAGAATGCGCGTATTAATGGTTGGGTTTACATCGACATAGAAGATGTTGATGTAGGAACTTATGTGAAAAATGCGCAACAGGTCGTTAAAGAGCAGCTCGATTTACCGGTGGGATATTCGATTAACTGGTCAGGTCAATACGAATATATGCTCCGCGCTAAGGAAAAGTTGAGTTACATCATTCCGTTAACCTTAGCAATTATCATTGTGCTCCTTTATATGAGTTTTAGGAGCTTCACCGAAGTCACCATTATTATGGGAACATTACCCTTAGCTATGGTGGGCAGTGTGTGGCTGATGTATCTGGAAGGATTTAATTTTTCCGTAGCAGTAGGGGTAGGTTTTATTGCACTGGCTGGCGTAGCAGTGGAGATTGGTGTGATTATGTTGGTCTATTTAAATCAGGCCTATCGTGCAGCGATTGAAAGCGCAAAAGTGGCGGGCAAGTCTTTGACTACGGAAGCGTTAAAGTCTTCCATTATGCAAGGCGCTGGCATGCGTATTCGTCCGGTGATGATGACATCGATTTCAATTATTGTAGGCTTACTTCCCGTAATGTACGGTGGCGGTACTGGCGCAGAGGTGATGAGCCGAATAGCTGCACCTATGGTTGGTGGAATGGTGAGTAGTTTGATCCTGACACTACTGATATTGCCGGTCATTTTTTACCTTTGGCGTTGCCGTACGATCAAAGCTTCATAAGAGAGGAATAACATGTTTATGAAATCTACCACGACTTTAATAGTTACTATTACTTTACTCTTTTTTGCGAATAAATTGGCCGCACATGCGAAACTTATAAGCTCCCACCCTGAGCATCAATCTGTGATCAGTGAGTCGCCAAAAGAGCTTTCTCTTAAGTTTAATCAAGGCGTGAAACTGGTGAAAGTTGAACTGAAGGGAAGCAGTGAAGCGATGAAAGTTAAGTTTATTCCTTCATTAAAAGCCAAAGCGAACTACTCCATTCCATTGAGTTCCGAGCTGCAGGAAGGTGATTATGACATTCATTGGGTCGGCATGGGAAAAGATGGCCATAAGATGAAGGGTATTATCAAATTTACTCTGGCTAAAACCGAATAGACTTTAAGTTATTTGATGGTTACTGAGGAATTCATGATTACCCTATTCGAAATCGCTCAAGTTGTTGGCAAGGTGCTGTTTTATATTGCGATATCATCTCTAGTGGGTACTTTGTCTATCTGCATCTTAGAACGTGGGGTTCGAGGTTATCCTTTTCCAATAATCAGACAGTATGGTCGATTTCTAACGTTGACTCTTATACTGGGTATTATTGGAACAGTGATTTTCTTTTTTGCGCAAGTCGGCGCTTTTGCTGAAAGCGGCTGGGGAGGGATGTTTGATAAACTTTATCTTCAGCTTATTTGGGAATCAGGGGTTGGAGATGCCTCTTTACTCAGAGCCATATTATTGTTTATTGCTCTTGTAGCTATTGTTTTAAGTTACAAACTGAATAACTCAAGGGTTATTTGCAGCTGTTCTACGATTGCATTATTGTTTTCTATTTTAGGACTCGCTTTTAGTTTTACTCTATTTGGACACACTGCTGAACTTTCTTGGTCAATTAAACTTATGCTTATGGTTCATATTACGGCAATGGCATGGTGGATGGGGGCATTGTGGCCACTGTACCGATCCTGTGAACGTCTCAAGCCTAATGAGCTTTACAGGTTGATGCATCGTTTTGGTAGATCCGCCAGTGTAATAGTAAGCCTGCTCATACTGGCGGGATTTGTCCTTTTCTATATCATTAGCGAGTTTTCAATGGAGGCATTGTTGCAACCTTATGGCATTATCTTTTTAATAAAACTGTTTCTTGTCTTAGCATTGTTATTACTGGCTGCCAGGCATAAGTTGAGTCTGGTTCCCAAGTTGAGCGGCGGCGATCAAGACGATTTTATTATGAGCAAACAAAAGTTGCGTCGTTCCATTGGGGTAGAGATGGTTATTGCGTCGTTCGTCTTAGTCGTCACTTCAGTTTTCACAACCTTAGTCAGCCCATTACATTAGGAGTAATAATGAACTTAATAAAAATAACTACAGTACTATTGGCTTTTAGCATAGTTAACGCTGCCTATGCGCATGGTGATAAAAAAAGTCAACAGCAATATTTCGTTGGTGTCGATAGTGAGCCAGGTAAAGTTGTTTCACAGTTTCATAAAGCATTAAAAGAACAGAGCAAAGAAGTTGCACGTAGTCTTCTGGCCGATGATGTCCTCATTTATGAGGGTGGTGGAGTAGAGCGTTCGGCCGAAGAGTATGCGTCGCACCATATGTTGTCGGATATGGCCTTTGTCTCTGTACTTTCTACTGAAGTGCTGGAGCATCAGGTATTTATTGAAGGGACTATTGCAATCTCTAATTCTCGAACACACTCTAAAGGCAACTTCAAAGGAAAAGAAATCGATCGTAAAGGCATGGAAACCATTGTACTGAAGAAAATTGAGGGGAAATGGAAAATATGGAGAATTCATTGGTCATAGCTAATTAAGTTGTTAATTAAGAGGTGTCGCATTTACATCGGTGCTGGCGAAGTGAATTTTGTAGGTTTGTGTGTTGGTATGTGCTATGGGACTATCGAATCACGTTAATGTTATAAGTAGCAATGCTTATCAACTTGTTCTTGAGCGCTGTAAAATTAAAGCGCTCATTGAGCTGATATGGATAACTTTATTTTTTACACTTTGGTATTGCATACTGATTGATGATTTTTCATCCTTTAGTGCAATTAAAGATGATTTTTACAAAAAATTTGAATCCAACAAATTAATTGTTATTTTTTACTTCGCACCTTTATTAGTCTCTCATCGAATCTATCTGGGAATTTCCACTTTAACGGTAGGGAATAGATATACTTTCAGTCTGGCGAAAGGCGTTATCACTCACAATGGTAGAAAAGTGTGCCGCATCAGTCAGGTG
>JBFHVL010000183.1:0-6595 GCA_041589565.1 Kangiellaceae bacterium
TCAATAACCTCAAAGATACAATTAACGGTATTGTTAATTACTGCTTGTTGGTGAATGCGAATCGTAACTCGACCTTTGTTAGTAAATTTAATCGCGTTGCCAATCAGGTTAATTAAAATTTGACTTAGCCGCAGCTCATCGCCTATTAGATCTTTAGAGTGTATATCTTTGGTATCTAGTATTAAGTCTAAAAACTTTTGTTCCGCATCAATGGAAAACATATCGTGTATATTGCGAGAAAAGTTAAGTAAATCAAAGTTATTCTCACTCAATTCAAGTTTTCCCGCCTCAATTTTTGAAAAATCGAGAATGGAATTTATTATCATCAATAAACTTTTTCCGCATTGCTCTATGGTCTTAATATAGTTTTTTTGCTCATCGTTAAGTGGCGTCTCTCTCATCAGACGAGCTAATGACAAGACACCGTTCATGGGCGTTCTTATTTCATGACTCATGTTAGCCAAAAAACGACTTTTGGCTATATTTGCACTTTCTGCTTGCTCTCTTGCGTGCTCCAGACTAGCTTCATATTCTTTTTGTTTTGATATATCGCGAATAATCGCCTGGATTAAATGACCCTCATCAAGCGGTACCAGAGTAAATATAATTTCCGCTTCAAAAGCTCGGTCATTATAAGTTTTTAACCAAGCCTCGAGTCGCACGATAGATTTCTTGAGTGTTCTCTTTAGATTCTCGTCTAAATATTGCTCGGTACTTTGGTCACTATTATTAATAATAAATTTGTTTACGCCATTAACAACTAATGACTTTTTATCTTGTACTTCAAACAGAGCTAATGCCGCTCGATTGACATCGATCAATTTAGTGCCGTCAAAAATTACAATGGCCTCACCGGATGACTCAAACAAACTGCGAAGGCGCGCTTCTTTATCTTTTAAATCTCTTGTACGCTTTTCAACTTTAAGTTCGAGTAGCTCATTGGTCTTACGCATTTGTTGGGTCGTTCGAGCTCCTAAAATGACTATAAATGTCGATAATGTTGCTGCAACAAGTAAAGTGATCATCAGAATGAGTAAAAAGAAGTATCGTGCATTCAAATAGGGCTCAAGCGCTTCTTTTAGCTCCATTTCTGTAGCCAGTCCTACGTTAAATTCACTATTCCATTGCCACGCTCCTATAACGGTTTTTCCGCGATAATTAGTATATCCTCTCATGTCGTAACCGAATTGCTGATTGACGCCATGCTGCGCTAAAACGGTAAGGATTGCGCTATGCTTATCGCCGGCCTTTTGGGTCGCGCTATCAGGCACTACGAGCTGAATATTTAGAATACTTTGTTGCTCATCATTGATTAAACCCATGTCTATCAACTGCTTCTCAAATCGACTTGGTGATAACAGGCGTGCGGTTCTATCGAAAACGAATGTTTCGCCACTATTACTAATTTGACCTAACTCCAATGTTTCACGAAATTCTCCATAGGGATCAAAACGCAGAGTCAACAGCGCAAATACCTTTCCTCGTTCATCTAGAAGCGGAGTCATAACAAACATGGTGGATTGTGTAATACCTATGTCATTCTCATATTCATTGGTTGAATTGAGATCTGAAGCGACTGGTGGCACCCAAATGGTCTCACCTTGTAAAGCGCGGAAGAAAAGTTCAGGTTGTTGCTGATATATAATGTTCTGTTTACCTAGATTAAAATCTCGCATAGAAGCGAGGTTATATCCTTCTGGACTAATAATAAAGAAACCCTGATGTCCAGAAATGCGACTAAGTTGAGAAAAACGCTGACGCAAATTGTGAAGCGCATTGCTTTGCTGCCAGTCAGTTTCGCTTTCACGGCTTTTTATCTGTTGCTTAGCTAGCTCAATTATTGGTGTGCTTGCACTTAAATTCTTAATTTGCTTTTTCTGATTTTGTATCCAGATAGTTAAAGATCGATTTGTTGTTTTTAAAATCGTTTGCAAGGATTCTTGGCTTTGCTGTAGGACATGAGATTTAATTTCTGCGAGAGCATACCATGCCATCAGGGTGACTAAGCTTATCAGTATTCCATTGAAAGCTATTGCTACTTTTATAATTTTTGAACGATTAAAGCTTCTGAAGTTCTCATACTCTTTTGATATAAAGACATATCGACAAAGTGAAACCAGCATTGCAAGTAATAACAGAGTTAAGGCAATAACATAGCCGCTCATCCACTCAGTCGTCTGATACGATACTCTGTGGAAATTTTGATTGCCTTCAATATTAGGAGAAAGACTAAACCAGTGATTGCTAAACATTAATTTTTGATCAATGGAAATAGTTGCCAGAACTTTATTTATAATAGGAACTAGAGGCTGCCAATCTTTACGAACCGCGACAGAAAAGTCCGGTGCTTGATAGTTACTGTAAGCAGCAATCATTAAGTTATTGAGGTTCAACTGGTTCATTTTATAACTGGCAGTAGCTATATCAATTATTGCTGCATCTGCCTTGTTATTTGACACATTTTTGAGTGCTTCTTCAATCGTACTGCTGGGTATAGTGCGAAAGTTTAAGTCGCTATTGATAATAATCTCAGTGACAGGATAGCTATTAACTAACGCAATTCTTTTACCGGAAAGATCGTCTTGAGATTTAATTGTTGCATTATCGATGCGTGTAATTATTACAATAGGAAAACGAATGTAGGGATCGGTAAAACCTAGGAAGTTTTCTCGTTGGCTTGTCTTTCCTGCCATTGCTAATACATCTAGTTGTTGTTGTTTTATTCTGTCGATTGTTTCACTCCAACTGAGGTCAGGCTGATAGACGAGTTCAACATCGAGAGCATTAGCGATAAATTTAATATAATCAGATGCAAGGCCTGCATGGCGTCCGCTGGCATCAAAGAAATCCAATGGTTGAGACTCTGGATCTACACCAACACGCCAAACTTTATGATGCTCAAGCCATTGCCTTTCCTCCAGTGTTAAGTATTTCTGATGCCAGTTATCCATGGGTCGGCTGCTGATCCACCGTTCATAAATTTCCCGGTATTCTTCATCAGTGACTGAATCAATGGCCTTGTTCAATAGATTCCTGAGAACATTGTTGTCTTCGTGTACAGCAAAATATAAAGAGTTAGAAAAGCGTTTATCTTCAATCATGGCGCCTAATCGAAGCCCATTTATTTTGTTTTCTCTTAAAAGATACGAAAAGTGAGCATTTTCATTCATAGTTGCTACGGCCTTGCCATCTAGCACCGCCTGAATCGAAGTTATGGTGTCTTTAGTTGGTAGCAGGTTAATATCTGGATAGTATCTTCGTAACAGGTCTTCCATTAGATAGCCTTTAGGCACAGCCACTGTTTTTCCGACTAATGATGCTGGAGAAGGGTAACTATCTCCATTAATAGGTACATAGATGGCGCTAAAGGTCGTGAGACTGGGCTTAGTAAACAACATAGTTTTTGCCCGCTCTTTGGAGTAACTGATATTAGCAATTACATCGAGTTTACGTTGATTGAATAAATCGAGCCCTTGTGACCAGGTTACGTTTTCAATAAAGCGTACCTTTAGTCCAAGTTTGCTACCGAGTAACTTGATGTAGTCGACTGAGAAGCCGGCAGGAGCACCGTTGTTAAAGTTAAAAGGAGGAAAGTTGGCTTCATTTTGAACCACAATACTACTGTGTTGCTGCAGCCAGAGCTGCTCGTCCTTAGTGAGCTCCATTTCCGACGTGGTTTTTGCTGTAGCAAGTAAGCTGCTCAGTGTCAGCAGTAGCAAAATCCGTTGTAAACAAGTTCGAGTATATTCCATAAAAACTAAGTCACCTGCTACAGCCTGATAGAGCAGAAACGGTTGTTTTCCAGAATCAATAAGCAAAGTCGCTGAGCGGCTAATAGCATGCTTTTTTATAAATTTAAGAGATTTAGCAAAGTATAGTACAAATTTTCAGGCATTAAGGCATGTAATAATACGCATTTTTGAGGCGCCTGAACTATACTTCTTGAGTCAACCGGATAATTACTTGATGCCCGACAAAAACACTCATTTAGAGCCTGAAGGGATTGATCTTGATAATCGTTTGTTGAGAGCGATTCTTAAGCACGCCCCCGTCTTAATATCCGCCAAAGATAGGCAGGGTAATATACTATTTACCAGTGAATCATTTTCGGTGCTCGACGGACCGGCACCGCATGAATACGTGAACCGTAATGTGTTTGATTTATTTCCGAAAGACATTGCAGAGCAACTTTGGGCAAACGACCTAAAAGCTCAAATGTCGGCAACACCTATTATTGCTCAGGAAGAAGTATTCCATGCCGATGGAACCAAACACATTTACCATACCTGTAAGTTTCGACTGGAAGATGATAACGGACGGCTAATTGGTACCTGTTCCGTATCTTTTGATATAACCCACATGAAAAAAATGGAGCATCAGGCTAACCATGACGCGTTAACCGATCTGTATAATCGACGTTATCTCGACGAGTGTTTTACCAGTGAGCGACGACGGGCACGACGAGATAAAAAACATCTGATTTTTGTCTTATTTGACCTGGATAAATTTAAAACCTTCAATGATAAATTTGGCCATGTGATGGGTGATGAGTTACTTATCGACTTTGCCAAACAATTAAAACAACACTTTCAGCGTCCTTCCGATTTTTGCTTTCGACTGGGCGGCGATGAGTTTGCTGTGATTCTTACAACGGATAATGTCGATGCATCGCTGGGACAAATCACTCAGGTCACTCAGTCGGTTAATCAACATTGGCAACAGCAGTATGAATTTGCCTGCTCGATTTCTGCGGGAGTGTGTATTGCCAGTAAATTGTCGTCATCTAAAAAAGCGTATCGTGAAGCGGATCAAGCTTTGTATAAAGCCAAGGAGCAAGGTCGAAATCGAGTGGAAGTTTATAAGCAATAGTCGATTTTATCCAAACGGTTATTTAGCACGTATCAATACGTATGAAAATTATCTATAAAACATGGTTAATAGTTATGACTATGCTGCCGGTCCTTTCCACTGCTCAGGATTATGCGTTGGACCGCTGGTTTATAATTAACGATACGGTTATGGGCGGTGTTTCCACCAGTCAGGTTGGCTGGCAAGACAACCAGTTGGTATTTTCGGGCGAATTATCGCTACGGAATAACGGTGGTTTCGCTTCGACTCGGGCGGTGATTGAACCAAGATTTGATAAAGACATTCATAGAGTACAATTGACCGTTACGGGCGACGGTAGAGCGTATCAATTACGGTTTCGTACTAATCGCGGATTTGATGGCGTGGCCTACAGTGTTAGCTTTGAAACTGTGAAAGATAAGACGTTAACATTTTCTTTTGCTGAAGAAGAATTTGCTGCACTTTATCGTGGATACCGTGTGACCAATGCCCCCAAATTTAGCTTCGACGATATCCAGCAAATGGGATTTATGATTGCTGACAAAATGGAAGGTCCTTTCCAATTAAAAGTCGCTGCGGTGGACTTTAACTAATTGGGCCTAATAGTGTTAATTATTCAACTCACCTTGTCAGATCCTATGCGACAGTTTTAGACTGAACGCCACATAAATTAAGTATCCAATAAAGAGAAGAAAATGAAATTATCTGGCTTGATGGCTTTTGTTCTGTCTAGCATTATCATTTATTCGGCTGATGGCTTCGCTTCCAGTGGTGAGGAAAATCCATTTATCGGTAGTAGTCCCTGGCCAGAGATCCGCAAGCAACGGATTCAACAGTTGCTGCCTAATGCGATGAGTACAGCCGAGGTCGATGCGTGGATCATAGTATGCCGCGAAAATAACAATGATCCTTTGGCCGATCACGTGGGCTGCGAAAATGCCGGTTCGACGGCGGTGTTTGTGTTTTATCGCAATGATAAGGGCTTTGGTTCGGTTGCTTTTTCGCCTTCCAGTGAGTCGACCGCTCTAGCCGAATTGAATATTCTTGAGCGCGTGGTTTCGGTGCCACGTGGCGAGTCGGCTTTAGCAGCAGCGGCACAGTTTATTAAAGAATATGACTTCAAAACTATTGCCATAAACTCATCTCGCAACAACGCGCAAGCGGACGGACTCAGTTATACCCAACGACTGGATCTTGAAAAGGCACTGGGCAGCGCCTTGTCTAAACGACTGGTATCTTCTGAAAGCCTGGTTTATGAATGGTTATCCATTAAGTTGCCGGCTGAGGTAGATATTATGCGAAAAGCCGCAGAGCTAACCGCGCAATGGCAACTGGAAGCCTATCAACAGGTGATTCCCGGTAAAACAACCGATGCTGATGTTGCACGCTTTTTAAAGCAAAAGATGAAGCTATATGGTGTGGGTGATGCCTGGGCACCGGATCAAAATCCAAACGTAAATTCTGGTGCTGATCGAGGACATTCTCATGCGACCGATAAAGTCATAATGCCGGGCGATGTGATTCAAATTGATTTTGGTATTAAAGTTTTTGACCGCTGGGTTACCGACATTCAACGTTTTGCCTATGTGTTAAAGCCGGATGAAACGCAGGCACCGCAGGATATTCAGTTCTACTGGGAAAGCGCTCGTAACGGTGGAAAAGCTGCGTTTAACGCGATGAAGCCGGGGGTTCGTGGTATTGATGTTGATGCCGCGCAAAGCGTTGTTATGAAGCAAAACGGTTCGGA
>JBFHVL010000184.1:0-6481 GCA_041589565.1 Kangiellaceae bacterium
CGTAACGCTATGATTTTGGGATGGTTATCGAAGTAGCTGTCAATATGGCGGTGCAGCCTGACGCCCATTGCAATGTCATCAGGCAAATAAGACAGGTTCGGTCCTCGCACATGATCGGCAATCAGGTTGCCCAGAGTAATCTCGGGGAGCATCTGTGATAAGGCGGCATGCGCTAAATAGTTCATTTTAGTAGGGCTGGAAAGTTAATGGATTTAAAACTATGCTAAGAGTAGCTGATTTTGCCCAATTGAGGTATGCATGGCGAACTGGATAAAAAAGCCCTGTGCTGATTTATTGAAGAAAATCAATCAGGTGCCCTTAGATGATGACCGAGAAAGTCGCCAACTGGCGATTTTAATGGCTGGTATTTCTGATTTGAATAAAGAAATGATGCGACGCGCGGCGGAATCTGCTCGTGCGCAATTAGGTGACATTTCCAAGTCTCAGAAAACACCAGAAGCAAAAGTGGCGCCCGAGCCGAAGGAAGAGGTGAAAGAGGCGCTTAATGATACCCCTGATTTAGATGATTTTGACTCCTTTGATGAAGAGCTCGATATGATTGAGCAAACACTGATCCGCTCTATTGGTGACTGAACGCCTTCCAAATACACCAATTCCCGATTCCACTGGTGTTCGTAATTTAACCTTTGATATAATCGCGCCCCTGTTTTTGGGGCTGATAGTATTTTCATTCGGCTCCCGATGATATTCATGTCGACTATTAGCGTTGGCAAGGTGTGAGGTCAATGAGTAAAAAGCTGTATATCAAAACCTGGGGCTGTCAGATGAATGAGTACGATTCGTCTCGCATGGCCGATCTATTGAACGACACTCACGAACTGGAGCTGACCGATAATCCTGAAGAAGCGGATGTTCTCCTGTTAAATACCTGCTCCATCCGGGAAAAAGCCCAGGAAAAGGTGTTTTCGCAGCTGGGTCAGTGGAAGAACTTCAAAGAAAAGAACCCAGATCTGGTGATTGGCGTTGGAGGTTGTGTTGCCAGTCAAGAAGGTGACGCTATCCGTAGTCGGGCGCCCCATGTGGATATGGTGTTTGGTCCCCAAACTCTGCATCGCATCCCTGAGATGATGGAGACGGTGAAAACCAAGAACGCCGCAGTTGTTGATATTAGTTTCCCCGAAATTGAAAAATTTGACCGACTTCCTGAGCCAAAAGCCGATGGAGTGACAGCCTTTGTTTCTGTGATGGAAGGGTGCAGTAAATACTGTACCTTCTGCGTTGTGCCTTATACCCGAGGTGAAGAAGTCAGTCGTCCATTCGATGATGTTATTGCTGAAGTGGTCGAGTTGGCCGAACAGGGCGTTCGAGAAATTAATTTGTTAGGTCAAAATGTAAATGCGTATCGTGGTGAAACTCATGATGGCCGTATTGCTGATCTGGCCGAGCTGATTACTTTTGTTGCTGCTGTTGATGGAATCGACCGCATTCGTTTTACCACTTCTCATCCTGTTGAGTTTTCTGATCGCCTGATTGAAGTGTATGGCGAAGTGCCCGAATTGGTCAGCCATCTGCATCTGCCCGTTCAAAGTGGCTCTGATCGTATTTTAGCAGCCATGAAGCGAGGACACTCTCGCCAAGAATACATCGATAAAATCAATCGTTTAAAGGCTATTCGTCCTGGGATCAGTTTGTCATCGGACTTTATAGTCGGGTTCCCCGGTGAGACCGATGAAGACTTTCAGGACACCATGGATTTGATTGCCGAAATTGGTTATGACTACAGTTTCAGCTTTATTTATAGTTCACGTCCCGGTACGCCAGCCGCCGATTTAAGCGATGACACACCGATGGATGTGAAAAAGCATCGATTGCAGCTGTTGCAACAACGAATTAACCAGCAGACTCAGGCTATCAGTCGTAGACTCGTAGGTACTCGCCAACGTGTGCTGGTAGAGGGGCCAAGTAAAAAAGACATTATGCAATTGAGTGGTAGAACCGAATGTAATCGTGTCGTTAATTTTACGGGATCACATAAACTGATAGGCCAATTTGCCGAAGTTATGATCACTGAAGCTTTGCCCAATTCGTTGCGCGCGGAATTAATGCAGTCTTAAGTTATAGAATTGCTGAAATAGGAAAACCTTTCATTTGAGCGAAACCACGAGTATTCAGTTCGTTTTAGAGCCTGCCGATAACGAGCGGTTGGCGAACTTGTGCGGACATCTTGACGAAAACTTTCGACTGATTGAGCGCCGGTTAGGGATTGAGGTAAACAATCGCGGAAATAGCTTCCAGTTGATCGGCGAGCTCGATAACGTGCAAGCGGGTCGTGATGTATTGGAAGAGCTTTATCGAGAAACCGGTGCGAACGCTTCGTTAAAGGCTGACACTGTACATTTGGTGATTCAGTCGCGAGCAAGTGCATTAAAGCAGGAGAAAGAGTCGGCCAAACAGTCGGAAGTGGTGATTACGACCAAGCGAGGGTTAATTCGACCTCGTGGTGCCAATCAGGCCAAGTATGTTGAGCGTATACTGGCAAACGACATCAGTTTTGGAATCGGTCCTGCGGGAACAGGCAAAACCTATCTGGCCGTCGCTACTGCTGTTGATGCCCTGGAGCGTCAGGAAGTTCGCCGCATTATTCTGACGCGGCCTGCTGTAGAAGCCGGAGAGAGGCTGGGCTTTCTGCCCGGTGACCTAAATCAGAAAGTCGATCCTTATTTACGTCCGTTATATGACGCTTTATATGAGATGCTTGGTTTTGAACGGGTAGCTAAGTTAATGGAGCGGAATGTTATTGAAGTTGCTCCACTTGCTTATATGCGAGGGCGCACCTTAAACGAAGCATTTATCATTTTAGATGAAAGTCAGAATACTACCGCAGAGCAAATGAAAATGCTGCTTACCCGAATTGGCTTTGGTTCTCGCGCTGTGATCACCGGTGATATTACCCAAATTGACCTGCCCCGTGGCACCAAGTCGGGGCTTCGACAGGCCATCGAAGTGCTGAGAGACATTAAGGACATTAGTTTTACCTTTTTCCAGTCGACTGATGTGGTACGCCATCCGGTCGTTCAGCGCGTGGTTCAGGCCTACGAAAAGTTCGATGCAGCTACTCAAAAGGATAGTCAGCGATGAATCTGGAGCTGGATATCGATATTGCCGAAGGCCTCGGCGAAACACCTTCAGCAGAGCAGTTTGAGCAGTGGGTAAAATTAGTCCTGGCAAAAGTTTGGCCCGATCGAGATGCTGAACTTTCTATTATGGTAGTATCCGACGCAGTTAGTCGAGAGCTGAATAATCAGTACCGCAACAGAGATAACCCTACAAACGTACTGTCTTTTCCTGCGGAAATTCCTGATTATGTCGAATCTTCGTTATTGGGGGATCTGGTTATTTGTGCGCCCGTTGTGGCGCGCGAAGCGACGGAGCAAAATAAGCCAGTACTTAACCACTGGGCCCATATGACGATACACGGCTGTTTGCATTTACTCGGTTATGACCATATTAATCCGGATGATGCGCAACAAATGGAGCAGCTAGAAGTTGACATACTGGCGCAGATGAATATCGCAAATCCTTACGAAATCAATGACTAAGGGTTAATTTTTTACACTAACGCTAGCGTAGTTTTTTAACATAAGCTTTGCTAAACTGATTCAGTTGATAGAACAGAGAGACTAAAGCCATCTATGGACGACCAACCTCCCTCGCGGTCCTGGTTAGAACGATTAGCACAATTATTTCAATCTGAGCCCAAAGACCGGGCTGATATCGTTGATATACTCAGTACCGCGCAACAAAATGCCTTAATTAACTCCGATGTCTTCGCCATGCTTGAAGGGGTGCTTCAGGTATCTGAAATGCAGGTACGTGACATCATGATCCCTCGTAGCCAGATGGTGGTCATCGAAGAGCAGATGACCGTCGAGCAAATTCTGCCTATCGTCATTGAGTCGGCGCACTCTCGCTTCCCGGTGATTGGTGATAATCGAGATGATCTCGAGGGAATTCTTTTAGCTAAAGACTTACTTCCTGTTTTACTCGAAATGGCACAAAACGATGGCAGCGTCCGCTTTAATCTCAAAGATATACTCCGGCCAGCCGTTATAGTTCCAGAAAGCAAACGACTTGATGTGCTGCTAAAGGATTTTCGAGTAAACCGAAATCATATGGCCATTGTGGTTGATGAGTATGGTGGTGTTGCCGGCTTGGTAACCATTGAAGATGTGCTGGAGCAGATTGTCGGTGAAATCGAAGATGAGCACGATTTTGATGATGAAGATGATCTTATCAAGCCACACGGTGAAAATGAGTTTGTGATTAAAGCACAAACGCCGATAGATGAGTTTAACGAATACTTTAATTGCCAGCTCAGTGATGAAGAGTTTGACACTATAGGTGGCTTAATTATTCAAGCTTTTGGTCACGTACCCACCAAAGATGAAAAAGTGAGCTTGGATCGTTTTGAGTTTACCGTTTTATCGGCGGATACTCGTCGAGTTCGGTTACTGCGGATGATAGAAAAACAGGAACAGCTCGAGGCTGCGACTTCAAATTAGAAAGAAAACGATAAAATGAACAACGACATCTCTATAAAGCGCCCGGAAGGGCGTTTTCTTTATCTTGCTGCTTTAATTTTTGGAGCCGTTTACCCTCTCGGGCTAGCGCCATTATCCTGGTGGCCTGTTTTATTTATCTCGGTTGCTGGCTTACTGTGGTTATTGGATGGACAAAACCTTAAAGCTGGTTTTCGAATAGCTTATTGCTATGGCGTCGGATTTTACGGTGTCGGAGCCAGTTGGGTGCATGTGAGTATCCATCAATTTGGCAATGCGCCATTACCGCTTAGCATCTTCCTAACGCTTTTGTTTATCCTTTTCCTTGCCTTGTTTAAAGCATCAATTGGGTTGGCAGTCGCTTACTGCCAAAAGCGGTGGCGGCTTATTGGACTTTCAATGGGCTTTCCATCAATTTGGCTGATGAGTGAATGGATTCAAGGGAACTTTCTTACCGGCTTTCCATGGCTTTATTTAGGTCATGGTCTGGTTGATAGCTGGCTGTCAGCCTGGCTAGCGCTGTCAGGCGCCTTGGGAGCAGGTTTTGTGCTTGTTTGGGCAGTTTCCCTGAGTTATGTGGTATTAACAGCGTCTACCGGCCGTCAATTTGCAACTCCTGTGCTTATCGCTCTTTGGCTGTTGCTTATTACTACCAGTCAAGGCTATTGGAGCTGGGCCGAAAGAAGCGAAAAGCAATCCGAAACCCTTAGTGTTGCATTAATCCAGCCCAATATTCCGCAAGATGAAAAGTGGCGCCCCGAAAACCTGATGACCTATCTCAAAAGATACGACGAAATGACCGAACCACATTGGGGGGCGGATTTAATCGTATGGCCTGAGGCGGCGATTCCGGCTTTCAAACACCGTGTCGAAAGCTGGTTAGACCACTGGAATCAAAAAGCTCGTGAATCGGGCTCCACGCTGGTGCTTGGAATACCTATTTTGGATATGGAAAAACGAAAAGTTTTCGCCTCAATGATCACGCTGGGTGACTTTCATCAACGCTACGACAAGCAGTATTTAGTTCCTTTTGGTGAATTTGTTCCTTTCGAGTCTGTATTGCGAGGACTGATAGAATTCTTCGATTTACCTATGTCGGCGATGACCCCCGGAAGTGTCGAGCAAAAGCCTTTGGAGACCCAAAAAGTTAATATTTTACCGGCAATTTGCTACGAAGTTGCCTATACAACCCTGTTCGATAACTTTTTAAATGACATTGAAAATCAAAAGGTTAGTGTTATTTTAACCATCAGCAACGACGCTTGGTTCGGTCGCTCCTGGGGCCCCCATCAACACTTTCAAATTGCGCGTGCTCGGGCTGTTGAATATGGCCTGCCTCTTTTACGTGCTACCAATACAGGAATAACTTCTGTTGTTGATTACCAAGGAAAAGAGTTGGGTAAAGCACCCCAATTTCAAGAGCAAAGTTTATCGGGTAAATTTGCTCTTAAAAATCATTCCTCTTTTTTTAAAAAATGGAATAGCATCAGTATATTCGTTGTATTTTTAATGGCATTTTCAATGAGCTACATTATTGTCAATAGGTTATTGAAAATTAAATAAAAATTCAGTGTTTTAAAGCCTTTGCACACGAATTAAACATTTATCAGCAATTGTTACTTTTTGTTAAAAAAAGCATTGACCTTGCAAACTGAAAATGGTTAGTATCGGGCGTGATTATCTGAGGCTTACTGCCTCATTATATAGCTTCGAAGTGATTGACGAGCATAACGTCGACATTAAAAGCTGATAATTCTAAAACAATCAATGTAACAACCAGGGAGAAAGAAATTGAGTACTCTAAATAGCAATCCCATTGCTAAAGCAGTACGTACCGCTTTATTAGCAGGTACCGCAGCTGCTCTGGCTATGCCTTCTGTATACGCTGCAGAAGACGAAGGTGAAAAAGTTGTTATCACAGGTTCACGAATCAAGCGTCAAGATGTTGAAACTGCGGCGCC
>JBFHVL010000185.1:0-6448 GCA_041589565.1 Kangiellaceae bacterium
AACACGGTTGTTGAAATTGTTCATGGTTGGTCGGACGATGTGATTCCTCCAGAAAACTCAATTAAATACGCGCACCAGACAAAGTCTTCTTTGCATTTAATTAATGGTGATCACCGGCTCAATTCGTCGATGGAAGGAGTCACCCAATTGTTTAATGGTTTTTTAAATAAGCTTTAATAAATCCTTTAATATCGAAAGCAATACTAACCCCACGGAGTAAAAATGCGTATCTTAATATTAATGGTCATTGTAAGTTTAGCCGCTTGTGCGCCAGTAGGTACCGTGTCCAAAAATACTATGACTTCTGAAGAGTTGGCAGCTATAGACGAAGCTGTTCCAATAAAGATCGTTAATCCTCGTTATCCCTTGTATGCCGCGCAGAATCATATAGAAGGCTTTGTTTTATTTGTGTTTGATATTGACTCAGAAGGGAATCCACAAAACATTCGTGTATTAAAAAGTGAGCCCGAAGGTGTTTTTGAAAGGCATGCATTAGCGTCAATTGAACAATGGAAATTTAAACCAAAATATGAAAATGGTGTACCGGTAGTTCAGAAAGATATGAGATATACACTGGAGTTTAAGTTCGCCGATTGACGCACTGTAAAGAAACAAAAAATATAAAGCTTAGTAATAAAAAAGGGCGAACATGGTTCGCCCTTAATCGTTTAACGTCTAAGCTTAGTAGAGCACACAGTTACAGTGTACGTAAGCGTGATTTGGATCGTTAAACTGTTTAACTTTTTCCATTTCAAGCTGAACTTTTCTCATCAGCTCTGCGGCGGGCGTATCACCTTTAGGCAGTGCTTCAAAAGACTCGTCAGTTGCTTCAGATTCAGAGTCCAGTAATTGTTTGATCAGCTGTTCGTTTTTGCTCAGCTCACGCTTCACCCACCAAACGTCGTATTTACCGTCTTCCAGATTCGCACGCTTGGCAGCCGCTTTAATAGCGTCTTTGTAGGTGCCCAAGTTATCCACTAAACCAAGTTCTTTGGCTTTAGCACCGGACCAGACTCGACCTTGGGCAATTTCATCAACCTGCTCAACCGTCATGTTTCGTCCGTCGGCAACAAGCTTAAGGAAGCGATCATAACCGTTTTCGATATTGGCCTGAATGATGTCCTTAACTGACTGGGGTAGTGCACGACCGGTATCGAACACACCTGCCATTTCGGTTGTTCCCACACCATCACGATGGATACCTGCCCAATCTAAAGTACGCTCAAAGGTAGGAATAAATCCGAAGATACCAATAGAGCCGGTAATGGTCGTGGGACGTGCCCAAATTTCATCGGCATTAGCAGAGATCCAGTAGCCGCCAGACGCTGCGTAAGTACCCATGGAAACAACAATCGGTAAGCCTTGTTCTTTTGCTTTAATCAGTTCTTCGCGAATGATTTCAGAAGCAAAGGCACTGCCTCCGGGGCTATCAACACGAAGCACGATAGCAGCCGTGTTTTCGTTAGTGCGGGCACGGCGAATTTTGTAAGCCACAGTATCACCACCAATCATGCCTTCTTTTTGGTTGCCGTCTACAATCGCGCCCTTAGCGACAATAACCGCTACTTTTTTGCTGTTTGGATTAACAAAGTCGATTGGAGGCTTGATTGCTTTAAGGTATTGAGTGTGGCTAATGTGCTTATACGATGTTTTCTTCTCGTTTTCACCCACTAGCTCTATCATCATTTCACGAAACTCTGGGCGTGACTTAAGTCCATCCACCAGTTTGTGTTCTAAAGCTAGCTTGGCAAAGTTGCCGTTGGCTGCTTTTATAGATTCAGGATAATTGTTAATTCGCTGATCAATTTCTGAAGCATCAATTCCGCGCGCAGCAGCGATGTCCTGTTTGTAAGCTTCCCACATGTCTCCTAAGAAAGCGCGGTTGGCTTCTTTTGCGTATTCAGACATATCGTTTCGCAAGTAGGGCTCGATTGCGCTCTTGTATTTGCCCACTTTAAATACGTTCGGCGTTACCATCAGCTTTTCCAGCATGGCGGCGTAGTAGGTCCGTACACGGCTGTATCCTTCAAGAAGGACACCACCGTGCGGATGAACGTAGACTTCGTCGGCCTGTGCGGCGATGTGGTATTGTGCTTGAGAGTAGAAGTCTCCCATCGCGATAACCTTTTTACCGCTTTCTTTAAAGTCAGCAATACCATCGCGCAGCATTTCCAACATAGCAGGACCAACGCTTACAATACCTTGAGGCGCTATAACCAATGTCGTAATACGATCGTCTTCTTTAGCATTGCGTAATACTTCCAGAAGGTCATAAACACTCTCTTCTTTTGGATCCCCATTACCAAGAGCATCACCCATGGCTTCGGAGATAGGGTCAACCCATTTGGGCTGCTCGGTAATAATTCCAGAAGGCGCAAAAACAAGCGCAGCACCTTCCGGTACCTTAACTTTATCACCGCCGGAAAAAATGCTGATTAAAAAACTGATCGAAATAATTAAAGCGAAAATCCCAAAGACCACTACAGCATTGACCTTAAAGCCAGTCCAGATGTAGTAGAAAATGCGACCAACGGTACTGTTTGGTTTATCCACGTTAACTCCCTAAAGTAGTTAAAATACAACAGGTTAAAGCATATATTTAAAGTTAAATATGATTTTAAAATAACACCACTCGGCAAATCGAGTAGAATCAATGGACATTAAAGTATTGTTATTTTTGAATTTCTTACAGCAATTGTCATTTTCAAAGTGTAATCAAATGTAAGGGTGGATTTATCTTTAATCCGCTGTTAACTTATAGCTCATTAAAGCTAAGTGGTATGACCAGAAAGGATATAGTTCGATGTCGCAGCAGAATGCCTATTTTCCGAAATTGTTGGAACCGCTCGATTTAGGGTTTACCCAATTAAAAAACCGTGTATTGATGGGGTCAATGCACACCGGCCTGGAAGAAGAAAAGGGCGGTTTTGAAAAGATGGCGGCTTACTTTGCTGCCAGAGCTCGTGGAGGCGTGGGTTTAATGGTGACTGGCGGGATTTCGCCTAACTTTAGAGGCCGCCTTGCTCCGCATTCCTCGCAATTGTCTAATCGATTTCAGGTCCGCAAGCACAAAATAATTACTGACGCGGTACATGCCGAAGGCGGAAAAATTGCTCTGCAAATATTGCACGGTGGGCGTTATTCCTACCACCCACTTAATTGTGCGCCTAGTGCCATTAAGGCTCCTATCACTCCTTTTAAGCCGAAGGAGCTAAGTTCTCGCGGTGTTAAAACCACCATTAAGCATTATGTGCGTTGTGCCAAGCTGGCCCAGCAAGCCGGTTATGATGGCGTTGAAGTCATGGGGTCGGAAGGCTATCTAATAAATCAGTTTATCTGTTCTCGTACTAACAAGCGTACCGATGAATGGGGCGGCAGTTATCAAAATCGTATTCGCTTTCCCATAGAGATTGTTCGCCAAATGCGCGAAGCCGTCGGTGAAAACTTCATTATTATTTACCGCCTTTCAATGCTCGATTTGGTGGATGATGGCTCTACCTGGGAAGAAATTGTCGAACTGGCTCAAGCGATAGAAGCAGCCGGAGCGACCATCATTAACACTGGTATCGGCTGGCATGAAGCGCGCGTACCTACCATCGCTACGTCTGTTCCTCGGGGAGCCTTTACCTGGGTCACCAAACGTCTAAAAGATCACGTTAAAGTCCCTCTGATCACCACCAATCGAATTAACACTCCTGAAGTTGCCGAAAGTGTTTTATTGCAGGGCGATGCCGATATGGTGTCGATGGCACGGCCCTTTCTGGCGGATCCGGATTTTGTCGTTAAAGCCGCTGAAGGTCGCTCAGAAGACATCAACATTTGTATTGGCTGTAATCAGGCCTGTCTGGATCATGTATTCCAGCAAAAGCGCGCGACTTGCCTGGTCAATCCTCGTGCTTGTTATGAAACCGAGTTGGTTGCCAAGCCGTTAGAGAAAGCAAAACGCCTGGCGGTTGTTGGCGCTGGGCCTTCGGGTATGGCGTTTGCGTTAGAAGCACAGCAACGAGGGCATCAGGTTGTTCTGTTTGAAAAGGGCGATCGTTTAGGTGGCCAGTTCAACATCGCTAACCAAATTCCTGGCAAAGAAGAATTTGATAGCATGTTGGCTTATTTTACCCGCCAAATTGAAAAATCAGATATAGAAGTTCGTTTGAATACACGAGCAACCGAAGAGCTATTAACGGAAGGCGGTTTTGACGAGGTTATTCTGGCGACCGGGGTTGTTCCTCGTACTCCACCAATTGAGGGGGTCGATCATCCAAAAGTACTTTCGTACATCGATGTACTTAAACATAAGAAACCAGTTGGTGAGCGCGTAGCGATTATCGGTGCAGGAGGGATCGGCTTTGATGTGGCTGAGTATCTGACTCATTCAGGACAGTCACCAACATTACGGCCCGAAAGCTGGCTTAAAGAGTGGGGCGTTGATAAAGAGTACCGCGAGCGCGGCGGCTTATTAGCGCAACCGGTTATTGAACCTTCGCCCCGTGAAGTGATTATGCTGCAACGGAAGTCCACTAAAATGGGTAAAGGTCTGGGTAAAACAACCGGCTGGATCCATCGAACGGCACTTAAGCACAAGAAAGTAAAAATGGTAATCGGTGCCAGTTACAAAAAAATAGATGATCGCGGACTCCTTATTGAAGTCGAGGGAAAAGAGCAGTTACTTGAAGTCGATAACGTTGTGTTATGTGCTGGGCAGGAGCCGCTACGAGAGTTACAACAAGGCCTGGAAACCAAGGGCATTCCGGTGCATTTGATTGGTGGTGCCGATGTAGCAGCAGAACTGGATGCTAAGCGCGCTATTCGGCAGGGTACAGAACTCGCTCTGGCAATTTAATTTTAATAAGCCTTCATTTAGTAATCTGGTCACCGGTAAACACCGCGATTGAGCCGGTGTCCAGATTATCTCCTTTCTTTTCAATCTCAAGTTTGTCAAACTAGTCGGCTTTAATTACTTCAACTATCAGACTGTTTATGATCACAGGCACACTAGTAAAACTAAAATCCAACTTAACCTCACCTGTGGAGTATGCACTTCCTGTTGGGGAAGAACGAGTGCCGTTAAACCCATTGTTGGGTAAGAAAATATCGCTCCAATTTACTGGTAAAATTGTTTGCGCTCATTGCGGAAGTCAAACCAAAAAAAGTTTTTCTCAAGGGTATTGTTATCCTTGTATGAAGAAGTTAGCGCGATGCGATATGTGCATCATGAAACCCGAAACCTGTCACTATCATGAAGGCACCTGTCGAGAGCCAGAGTGGGGAGAAACGCACTGTTTTATTCCTCATTTTGTTTATCTTTCCAACACCAGCGGTTTAAAAGTTGGTATTACTCGTCATTCACAAGTGCCTACACGCTGGATCGATCAAGGAGCGACTCAGGCATTAAAAGTTTTTCAAGTAGCGACACGACAGCAATCGGGTTTTGTCGAAATGGCGTTTAAAGATTTAATTGCGGATAAAACCAACTGGCGAGCCATGCTTAAAGGAAACGCTGAACCTATGGATCTTAAAGTTGAAGCTCAGCAATTGGCTGATAAGTTAAACCAGCAGCTGGATAAAATTATTCTGCAACATGGGGATCATGACATTCAATTATTGAGTGATGAAGCTGTGACCGAAATTGAATATCCCGTTCTGGAGTTTCCTAAAAAAATCGTATCGCACAATCTGGATAAAAACCCTCTGGTTGAAGGTGTTTTACAAGGGATTAAAGGTCAATACTTGTTGCTCGATACCGGTGTGATTAATATCCGAAAATTTACATCTTACGAAGTCACTTTTAGTGGTCCATAAAACCAGTAACAGTAACGACAACTCATCAAATTTCCAAAAAAAAAAGCCCTCAATTTTACTCGAGGGCTTTTTGTTCTTTTACGTTGCTTACTCGGCTTTAGCTAAATCTTCCATCACCGCAGCAAGAAAGCGAGCCGCTTCTCCGCCAGTACAAGCTCGGTGATCAAAGGTTAAAGAAAGTGGTAGCATGCGCTGACTTTCAACACCACGATCGGTTAGCTGTAGCTCGTTGCGGAAACGACCGGTACCTAATATCGCAACTTGTGGCGGCGACACTACCGGTGTACCGTAACGTCCGGCAATTGAGCCGAAGTTTGACAGAGTGATAGTGGCGTTGGCCAAATCATCTGGCTTGATAGCTTTGTTTGATATTTTGTCGCGTAACTCCTGAACGCGCGCACGAGACTCACCCATGTTCATCTGGTCGGCATTGTGTACGACAGGTACATATAACCCGTCAGGCGTATCAACAGCGATACCCACGTTCACATTAGGATGCAGTAAGCGCTCCATGTTGTCGCCATCAAACCAGGCATTCAACGCTGGCTCAATTCGTGAAGCGTAGCATAAAGCTCGAATGTAGCGTGCTAGCGAGTCAGTACCTTTGCGCCACTTACTGATGTTCACATCTTCAACCAGTGTGGTTGGA
>JBFHVL010000186.1:0-6439 GCA_041589565.1 Kangiellaceae bacterium
CCAACCATGCTTACGGGAGTTGATGATGGTTCGTTACTTGTTATACTTCACTTTAATGTTAGCCGCTGGAGTTCTGCTTTCTGGCTGTCGACTGGAATTAACCAATAAAGAGGACGACATTAAAGTGAACTCATCGACAGATTATGCCAGCGGAACTTTTCAGGCCGAAGTTGCTTTACTCGACAGTTTTCGGCAGCCATCCAGTTTATTTAATAGTACCGAAGTTATCACTCTTGAATACCGACTTACTAACCTGACCAGTCGCGATATAAAAATAACTTTTAGTTCTGGGCAACGAATGTCGTCAGTCGTTACCGAAAACGATGAGGTGAGGCTTAATATCGATGCGTTATTTGTTTACACTCAGGCCATTAGCGATGTAGTAATTGCAGCCAATCAAACTAAAATCTTTAGTTTAAATTTTAACGCTGATCTTTTAGGTGCAGGGAGCTACCAATTAAAAGCCGGAGCATCGCTAAGAGATATTCACCCCGAGTTTTTAATCAACAATAGTAATCAGTTTATAGCCAGTGCTAGTTTTAATGTCCAAGAATGACTTTTAAATGCTGCCATCAATATAAAAAGCCAAGGCCTGTATGGTCCTAGGCTTTTATATTGAACTCGCTAGCTGTTTGCAATAAATGGCAGATAATAAATGTGGAAATCGGTATCTGCAGTGTTTGGTGATTTAAATATTAAACTGTTGTACCAGCTTTCATTGGTCATAGTTAAAAGAATTGACTGAAGATCGTCTGGCTCTGCCGAAATTGCAGCTATTCGGCAGAGGTTTTCATTGCAACGCAAATCCTGTAGATAATGTGGTTCTGCTAAGTTAGCATCAAGAAAGTCCTGTAGTAATCTTTGATAAGTTAACGCTCTTTCGTCAAGATTAGTATTGTCGTTAATGCCACGATCCATCATGCTCGCTTTGTCGGGGTCAATACTGATCACCGAATTTTTGAAAATTTGTTGAGCTTGTTTGCGAGCTTTTTCTCTTACTTCATCTATATTTAATGCTTTGGTAGAATTTTCGTTTAAACGTTCCTTAATGTTTGGACTTAAATTTTCTTCGCGACTTGAATGAATGTTTTCAGCATCATTCTCTTCTGCGATAAGATTAATTTTTGATGTGTTAACTCTTTGTGCTTGTCGCTTTTCGAGCTCGGCTTTTGTATCTAACGAATATTGTTCTGAGGGTAGTGCCTTGCTCTCACTTAATTGTGTATAAGTGGAGTCAATGTTTGCGTAAGAATTTTCATTTGGTGAAATAAGTGCAAAAGTAACGAAACCACTTGTCAATACGCCGAGAGTAAACGTTATTAAATGAGTTCCTAAAAAGCTTACTCTGTTTTTCTGAGCCATAACATTCCCCTTTATGTTTAGTTCAGTGTGTTAACGCAGCCTTCAATTAAATGGGGTTTATCACTTAGCCTCAGTTTTGAATAAAGTGGATAGCTGCGATTGGTCCGACTTTGATGTACGACTAGTAACTCAAACTTTTTAAAACTTGTTGGGTAAAGCTACTGCGTAAATAGAATCCGCGGGGGAGTGTTTTAATAATTTCACCATCAGGACCGATGGCTTCTGTAAGCACTTTCGAGTTAGCCGCTTTGGGTCTTACTTGAAGCGCTTGACCAAAGCGTGAGTTGAGTTCGCCGAGTTTACCCATACACACCTTTTCCATAGTTTCTTCCCAATCACAACGTAGAATGGACTCTTGCTCTGGAGTGGGTTGCCACAGTAGCGGCATGCCTACACGGCGCTGTGTAATCGGTAACGAACGCGGTGCGAGTACCGGTATCCACAGCACACGACTCAGTTTTTTTTTCACCAGACTGGTTTCCCAGGTTTCGTGTTGCTGATTCATCAGGTAAACCACACTGACGAATGTCGACTCGAGCGGTTTGCCCTGTTCATTAATGGGGATGCTTTTCAACTCCACACCAAGATGCGGAAAATCGGGTTCGGGTAGTGAACCGGCGGTTGCGCCAAGCAGGTGCTCAAAAAATTGTCCTACCCAGCCTTTTTCAGTTAACAGGTTAGGAGGTAAGTTAGCTTTATTGTGGTCGGCTAACTCGCCCAAAGAAAACCCAGCAAGCGCTTCAGCTCGCTGCAGCAATTCTTCGATACTCATTGGTGGCGAGGTGTTGGGCATAACTGGTTAGCGACTTAAAATAAAACTAAGGTGTTGCTTTACCATAGGCCATTCGCTTTCAATAATTGAAAAAACAACCGTGTCGCGATAACTACCATCGGGCATGATGACATGATTACGCAAAACCCCATCCTGTTTCGCGCCTAGACGAGCGATGGCATTGCGTGAGCGATGATTTAGCCAATGAGTTCGAAACTCAACGGCAATACAGCCAAGCTGCTCAAAGGCGTATTGCAACAACAGGAACTTGCACTCGCTATTGGTTGCCGTTCGTTGAGAGCTTTGAGCATACCAGGTGTAGCCAATTTCCAGACGTCGGTTGATTAAATCGGCATTGCAAAAGCGAGTTGAGCCGATAATTTGTTGACTCAATTTGTCGCGCACAACAAAAGGTAAGGCTTTGCCTTCGGCTTGTTGCGCCAACGCTTTTTCTATATATCCTTCAGCGCCTTCTGGTGATGGCACTCCGGTGTACCAGAGTCGCCATAGTGCGCCATCGCTGGCAGCTTGCACCAGTGACTCTCTGTGTGCGGGTTGCAGTGGCTCCAGTAGAACATGATGACCTGTTAAGGTGATGGGATTTAAAGGTGACAAGCTCAAGGTTGGCTCCAGTCTAATACGGTCCAGTGGTGTTCAAGGGCATGCTGCATTAATAATTCATCGGGATTAACGGCAATGGGGCGCCCCACTTTATTGAGCAGCGGTAAATCGTTGTGAGAGTCAGAATAAAAAGTTGCCTCGGATAAGTCAAAAGGGTGCATGGATAGCCATGTCTCGAGTCGTTTGATTTTTCCTTCGCGATAGGATGGTGTACCTAACGCTTTCCCGGTATATCGATCTTCAATGACTTCTAAATCACTGGCAATTAAGTGTTCAACGCTTATGAGTTCAGTTGCCTGTGACGCTAAAAATCGGTTTGTAGCGGTGATCACTAATAAAGTATCTCCTTGGTGTCGATGGTAATTTAGCGCCTCAATGCCTTTCTGGCGCAAGCGAGGCTCTAACCATTCGTTTGCAAATTCATTACCTAATGTCGTTAGCATGTCTGGCGAAAACTGGGTCAGGGCAGAGGCGCAAAAGCTAAGGAATGCCTGCATATCAAGGCAACCATCAAGGTAATCTTGATAGTACTGGTTTTTCTGTTGCTGATAAAACTGCGCATCGACCAGTTCTTGGTGGGCTAAAAAGTCGCCCCATAGCTGGTCGCAGTCGCCTTCCAGCAAGGTGTGGTCTAAATCGAAAAGTGCCAGCGCCATGAAATTCTCTAAGTTTTTGATTAGGTGGCTATTTTACTCTACTGCTTGGTTAGCTCAATGTGAAATTGAAGTCACATTTTTGTTTGCTGAATGAGTCAACTTGTGGTTGAATGACTTTAAGAAAAAATTAATTGGTAAGTATAAGTGATTGATTCAGAAGGCTTTCGTGCCAATGTTGGCATAATCGTCTGTAATGAATCTGGTCAGTTACTTTGGACACGACGTGCCGGACAGAACTCCTGGCAGTTTCCGCAAGGCGGAGTAAATGAAGGTGAGTCAGCTGACGATACGATGTATCGCGAGCTGTACGAAGAGATTGGGCTTTCCCGACAAGATGTAAAGATTTTGGGTTCAACCAAAAATTGGTTGCGCTATCGACTGCCCAGTCGCTATATCCGTCATGACAGTGTGCCCTTATGTATCGGCCAGAAACAGAAATGGTATTTGCTTAAGTTGATCAGCGATGAAAGTCGTCTCAACTTTGAAACCACCAATCATCCTGAGTTTGATGATTTTATGTGGGTGGGGTATTGGTATCCCATTCGTCAGGTGGTGTCTTTTAAACGCGAAGTGTATCGTCAGGCGTTGCTGGAGTTGTTACCCCTAATGCATGAACAGCAGAGGTTTCAGCGACAACGGCGTGCGCGACGTCGTCATCAGCATCGCAGTAAAAACGGCTAACGCGTCGAACCGACCATTGTCTGCAGTTCATTAAAAAGGGTATTTCCATTTGAGCTCGTTGTTAATAACGATGGGCTTGAATATTCGTTTGTCCTGATATTACGGGGAAAATACTAAAGATCCCCAACGAAATGAACTCAAATTCAACCGGAGGGTCGCCCATTGCTTGAGCGTTTACGACAGATTACGCAAGAAGTACATTCTGCTACCGATACGCAATCGTCGCTCAAGCTATTGGTTAATCGCATTTGCGAGGCCCTCAATGTCGAAGTCTGTTCCGTTTATCTTGCAGACTACAGCTCCCAGCAACTGGTTTTAATGGCCACTCAAGGGTTGAATCCGAAGGTGGTTGGCGTGTTGCAACTGGGTTTTCAGGAAGGGATTGTTGGGCTGGTTGCGCAGCGTGAAGAGCCCATTAACCTTGAAGATGCTCCTGGTCATCCAAACTTTCGTTATTTTCCCGAAGCCGCAGAAGAAAAGTTTCATGCCTTTTTAGGCGTTCCCATCATTCATCAACGAAAGGTGTTGGGCGTGCTGGTTGTTCAGCAAAAGCAACCGAGAAAGTTTTTGGCTGACGAAGAGAATTTTCTGGTGACTTTATCAGCACAATTGGCCGGATTACTCTCCAGTTCGGAAAGTCGCGATCAAGTTAATGTTGTGGCTCCTGATTCAGGATTGATCCGACAATTAAAAGGATTTCCTGCCGCCAGTGGAATTGCGATCGGCTCGGCCGTGGTGTTTTTTCCGCCCGCTGAGCTAACTGGGATTCCAGATAAGCCTGCAACCAGTATTGCTCATGAACTAAAAAAAATTGAGAGAGCATTTCAGCAGGCATCCAATGAAATTGCCGCAATGAAAACGCGCATGGAAAACTCACTTGGTGAAGATGAGTTGAGTTTGTTTGATGCTTACTTAAAAATTCTTGATAAAAATGGGCTCATGCGCGATGTCATTGTTGAAGTAGAAACGGGACAATGGGCGCCGGGTGCTTTGCGTCGCGCGGTTGAAAAACACATGCGCGTTTTTGAAGCGATGGACGATCCCTATTTTCGAGAGCGTTCGACCGATCTGATGGACCTGGCGCGCCGAGTTTTGATGTTTTTAGAAAACGATCAGGCTACAAGGCCGAAGCTAACCAAGCCGGCTGTTTTGGTTGCTGAAGAAATTACTGCATCAATGTTAGCTGAGTTACCGATAGAGAATATTCTAGGAATGGTCTCTATGCGCGGTTCTCCCACATCGCACGCCGCTATCTTAGCGAAAGCATTGGGAATTCCTGCCGTTTCTGGTTTTGACGATGTTCCGATTAATCGTTTTGAAGGTCAGGAGTTGATAGTCGATGGTTATCAAGGGCTATTATTCTTAGCGCCCGGAGATAGTCTTAAGTTGCGCTACCGACGCCTAATTGAAGAAGAGCGTCAATTAGTCAGTGAACTGGAACGCCACGTCAATGAGCCGGCGGTTACTCAGGATGGAATTCATATTCCCTTGTTGGTTAACACCGGACTTATGGCTGACTTCGAAAAAAGTTTGCATGTAGGTGCCGACGGTGTTGGGCTATACCGTACTGAAATTCCTTTTTTGCTGCGCGAACATTTTCCGGGAGAAGAAGAGCAAATAAAAATATATCGCTCAGCCTTGGAAGCATTTAAAGGCAAAGCGGTAAATTTTAGAACTTTGGATATTGGTGGAGATAAGCAGCTGCCTTACTTTCCAATTAACGAAGATAATCCGTTTCTGGGTTGGCGCGGCATTCGCGTAACACTCGACCATCCAGAAATATTTTTAGTACAGGCTCGTGCTATTTTTAAAGCGTCAAAAGATTTTCCAGGTATTCGAATTTCTCTGCCAATGATTTCCAGCGTTGAAGAAGTGGACGAAAGTTTAAGGTTATTGCAACAGGCATTTTACGAAGTAAAAGAAGAAGAAGGCTCAGAACGAGAAATGCCAGAAATAGGAATTATACTGGAAGTTCCTTCGGCAATTTATCAACTTCCTTTTATTGCAAAACGCGTGGATTTTATATCGGTAGGGAGCAACGATTTAACTCAATATCTATTAGCCGTCGATCGTAATAATTCGCGCGTTTCGTCGTTGTTCAGTAACTACCACCCTGCATTGATCTCTGCTTTGCATCAAATCAAGTGTACGTGTGAATCCGAGCAAATTGCGTTTAATGTGTGTGGTGAGATGGCTGGTGATCCTCTGGCTACGGTCATTTTGTTGGGATTGGGTTATCAAGGATTAAGTATGAATGCCCACGCTTTGCCAAAGGTGAAAAAAGTGATACGTAGTTTCTCCAAAGCTGAAGCCGAGCAAGCCGTCGCGCACATTTTGACTTTGGAAA
>JBFHVL010000187.1:0-6396 GCA_041589565.1 Kangiellaceae bacterium
AATGGGTAAATGCCGCGATTGGCCAGCGCCAGGTTGATGGATCGACCGGCAGAAATATTTTCTTTGCGCATATCGGGGCGACGTTCAAACACCTCGACCTCATAGCCACGACGTGCCAGAAAAACTGCGCATAAACTGCCGACCAGTCCAGCACCAATCAACGTAATGTGTTTTGCATTCAATTCGCTCGCGGCGGTTTTTGAATTATCGTTGTTCATGGCTGCCTCCTAGCGCTCAAGGCTCTGTTTTAAAATTTGTACAAAGCGGTAGCAGTCTTCGAAGCTGTTGTATTGTGGCACCGGAGCTACCCGAATAACATTGGGGTAACGCCAGTCGCCGGTAACACCGGCCGCTTCAATACGCTCAAACACCACTTTACCGTCGATGCCATGGGTATCGACCGTCAGGCTTAATTGACAACCGTGCGCAGCGTCATCTTCCGGCGTTAATATTTTAATATCGTCACCCAGCTCGTCATTCAACAAAAAGCGCAGGTAGCCAGTGAGCTTAAGCGATTTTTCACGCAGCGCTTTTATGCCACCTGCCTGCTTAATGGTATCGAGTGACGCGCGAATAGCGGCCAGGGACAAAATCGGAGGATTGGATAATTGCCAGGCTTCGACGCTTTCGATGGGCTCGAAACGGTTTTCCATTTTAAAGCGGGTGTCTTTGTTGTGCCCCCACCATCCGGCAAAGCGCGGCAGGTCTTTATTCTTATGATGCTTTTCATGCACAAAACATCCCGCAACCGAGCCCGCACCGGAATTTAAATATTTGTAGGTACACCAACAGGCAAAATCCACATTCCAGTCGTGTAATTCCATGGCGATGTTACCCGTTGCGTGTGCCAGATCGAAACCAACGTTACAGCCTTTGGCGTGTCCGGCTGCGGTGATGGCTTTCATATCGAAAACCTGTCCAGTGTAGTACTGAACACCCGGTAGCATGATTAATGCAATGGAGTCTCCCTGCTCTTCGATGACTTTTAAGATGTCTTCGGTGCGGAAAGTGGCTTCACCTTCGCGCGGTTTGATCAGTAGCATGGCGTCATCGGGATCGAAACCATGAAACTTTACTTGCGATTCCACTGCGTAGTGATCAGAAGGGAATGCGTGGTCTTCAATTAAAATTTTATAGCGCTCTTTGGTCGGGCGGTAAAAACTCACCATCATAAAATGCAAATTGGCGGTCAGCGAGTTCATAGCAACCACTTCACTGTTTTTAGCCCCGACCAGATCGGCAAAGCCTTCGGTTAAAAATTCGTGATAGGGCATCCACGGAAAGTCACCAGAAAAGTGGCCTTTAACGCCGAGTTTTTGCCATTGAGACAATTCATAGTTTAAATATTCCTGGGTGCGTTGAGGCTGTAACCCTAACGAGTTACCGCAAAAATAAATTTCATCTTCGCCATTGGCCTGTTTGGGAATATGAAACTCATTACGCATGGCTGCCAGTGGATCATCGGCATCCATTTTCTTTGCAAATTCTAGACTGTTTTCAAAATTCATAATGGTGCTCATTCACAGTTTCTCCAGTGGATAAAGCAACGGACGACTCGGTGCAGCGTCCGATTGAAATGGGGCAATGTTTAAACTCAGCAGGTAGTGTCCGTCGTTGATGGCATCACTGATGTAAACCATTTCGGTCACGGTTTTGTGTTGTTGAGTGTTGTCGTTCAGGTAATGTGTTTTTTCTTCCACCTGCCAGAAAATATGGTGATTGGTGAGCAATCCTTCATCGTACATTTTGTCGATGGAAGGAAAGTCTACCAGTAAATGTTGCACACCCTTGGCTACCAGATACTCCAGTGCGTCGCGGGTAAAAAATGGCGGTTGATGACTCTCGTTATACTCGGCACGCATTTTCACTTGCGGATTAGGCAGAGTGCGTACAATCAAGGCCTCGCACAAGGCGTTATCGATGGCAGAAAGCTCGGCAGCGAGTTGAGCCTTGGAAATAACTTTATCGTTTTCTTCCAGCTCGGGTGCGTAATGGTCGTGCGTTACTGCGCCATGTTCTGGCATTACCGTAATCAGTGTGGCGGGAATGAGTGATTGTGCCAGCTCACCAACCGCGACCGACTCATCCACAATATGCGACACAGATTCGGTATGGGTGCCATTACAATGTGGCACCAAGGTGACCGTTTTTACATTGCAACTGCCGCCGCGCGAGGTATCGCCGACAAAACCGCCGCCTTCCAGTACTTGAGCCGTGGCCTGCGCGGCACCAAAGTGATTGGGTTGTGGACCGTTAAAGTGCAAAGGGATCGCAAGGCTATGCGGCTGATCGGCTGCGACGCGATAACTTTCACCATTCAGTTCCAATGTGAGCTTCATGATTCGAACTCGTACTTGTTGTGTGGCATGACATGACCACAGTTGTTGCAGGTGCGCAGCTCTTCGCTCGATAAAAAGCGATTAAAGACAGCACCAAAATCGTTTTCGATATCGCGCAAGGGGAAGAACTCTTCGTAGAGTTTGTGATTGCATTCTTCGCAGAACCACATCAGCGCATCGGTATCTTCCGGACGCCGCACCTGTTCGATCACCAGTCCTATGGAATTGGCAAATCGCACCGGCGAATGAGGCACTTTAGGTGGTAGCAAAAATATCTCACCAGCTTTGATGGGATACTCGACCACCTTGCCATCTTGCTGAGTACGCAGCAGCATTTCACCTTCGAGCTGGTAGAAAAACTCCGGTCCTTCGTTGTAATGGAAATCTTTACGGCCATTTGGGCCGCCCACCACCATAATGATCATATCGCCTTCACGATAAACTTCTTTGTTGCAAACCGGTGGCTTCAGTTTGTCCCGGTTGTCATCAATCCACTTTTGAAAGTTGATTACCTGCATGGGTGCGCTCATGGCGTCCTCCTTTCCTGTCCGCGAGTTAGTCGATGGTGGCGATGCACTTAAGCTCAATGGCAATGGGGGTTGGCAAAGAGCTTATTTCCACTGTAGTACGACAGGGTTGGTTGTCTTTAAAGTATTCGGCGTAAATTTCGTTATAGGTTTTAAAGTCGTCTTTCATGTTGGTCAAAAAGACCGTCACGTCCACCAGTTGATCCCAACTGGATCCCGACTCTTCCAGAATCCATCGTACATTGTCGAACACGCTGCGACATTGCTTGGCAATGTCGTAATTCACAATATTGCCGTCGGCGTCCAGAGTAACACCAGGGATGTCTTTGCTGCCACGTTGGCGCGGGCCTACGCCGGATAAAAACAGTAGATTGCCAACGCGACGGGCATGTGGGTACAGGCCAACAGGCTCGGGGGCTTTCTGTGAGTCGATACGTTGATTATCGGACATGGATCGGATCTCCATTGTTCAGTGTTCAAAAGGTTGATTCAGTGTAGCTAAAACGGCGGTATGCACCGCAACTAAAGTAAAACGATTATTAGGCGGACAGGACTATATAGCGACAGATTTACAGCCGCGACGACTGGCAAAGATAGCGCCAGAAGATTTGTTGTTCAGGTGAGAAGGTCTCATACCCCGCGTTATACAGCGATTTCGCCCATTTTGTCCAGTATTTCACCTTGTGCAATGCGGTCTGAGATTCTGTGAGCTAGTTCAAAAAGGTATAAAAAGATCCTTTTTAAAAAGTCGTACCAGTGGCATAATCCGCACAAAATTTAGACAGAATATAGTCAGTAGGTGCTGGAAAACTGATCGACGGCAATGCCAGCCAAACTGAAAAGATAGATATTTAAAATAATAACAACTGAAAGTAGGTAGGAGTCACCCTGATGCATTGTTGGACTCCCACAGTTGGCTGAATGAGCCTAAAGGCTCATCAGATTCGACATTGAAAGAACAACAATAAATTTTTCGGGGAAGCTTGCACTCATGCAATCTAAAGTTAAATCACTGGTTCAGTGTGTGCTGGCCATTTCTCTTTTCTATATGCTGGCGGCAATTGTGGTGTCGTTTGCATTTAATTCGCGACCGGACATCACCGGCAATCTTCTCAACCTTAAAATAGTTCTATTTGTACTCATTTGGCCGCTGTTGGTTAAATTTATTATTCAGTTGATGGCGGCCCTGTTTTATCCCTTGCTTGATCGTGCACAACGCGCCGATGTGTCTACCCAGTCAGCGCCCAAAGTAAGCGTTTTGATCCCGGCGTGGAACGAAGAAGTGGGAATTTTAAAAACTATTCGTTCAGTGTTAGCGGCGCGCTATCCTAATTTTGAAGTGGTTGTTATTAACGACGGTTCTACCGATAAAACGCATTCGCTGGTGAGTGATTTTATTCAACAGCATGAGCAAAGTAGCCGCAACCACATTCCGATTAAATATCTGCGCTTGCCCAATGGCGGTAAAGCCAAAGCTATGAATCAAGGACTAAATGTGGCGAGCGGTGAGTTTGTGATTACCATCGATGCCGACAGTGTGATGGATCCTATGACTATTGAGCGGATGGTGAAACGTTTCGATAACGATAAAGTAGCTGGTGTTGCGGGTAACGTGGTGATCGCTAACCGTTACAAACCGATTGAGCTGATGCAGCAATTGGAGTACTTGGTGGGCTTCTTCTTCAAGCGTGCCGACTCGGTGATGGGCTCGTTGTTTATTATTGGTGGGGCAGCTGCGGCGTATCGTAAATCGGCATTGGAAGCTATCGGCGGATTTGATGAATCTATTATTACCGAAGACATTGAACTCTCTACTCGGTTGTTAAAACACGGTTTTGTCACACGCTATGCTCACGATGCGGTAGTCTATACCGAAGGGCCAAGTGACTTTGCTTCATTATGCCGTCAACGCTTACGTTGGAAACACGGCCGGCTGCTGACCTTTTTAAAACATCATGATTTGTTCTTCAGTCGTGACAAATCACACGGTATTTATTTAACCTGGTTTGTATTACCTTTATCGGTGTATGGCGAATTACTGTTGTTATTTGAAGGCGTCATTTTATCCTTGTTCATTACCTACATGGTGATGGCGATGGACTACCTGCCACTGCTGTTTACTATGTTGATTTTTGCTTCGATGGTGGTGTTTCAGGTGATGTGTGATCCTAAAGCGCGCTTCCATTTAAATTTGCTGGTTGTTGCCCCGGTGGCCTGGATTTTTTTCTACTGTGTGGATGTGGTGGAGTTTCAGGCGTTGGTGAGAAGTTTAAAACGCATGGTGCGCCGTGAAGAGTTGCAATGGCAACGCTGGGATCGTGTCGGTATTGTTTCTTCATCGGTGAGCTCTCAAGTCTTAAAGTAATTACCGAGCGGTAATTATTTTTGCAGCCTCGCTTGCCCAAAGTTGATAGGTTTTTGCACTGGGATGAAAGCCATCTTTCGCGATAAAGTCGCGTTCAATGGGCGCATTCAACGTGAGTAAAAAATTATTCTCTAAGGCTTTAGTTTTTTCCTTTAAATCCTCGGCTAACTGTCTGGCTCTTAATCCCAAACAATGCCGTAAGGGTTGCGGTAGAGCAGGAAATAAATGCATCGGTGGCAGCGAAGTCCAGATAATTTTGGGATTATTCAATCGATGCTTTAGTTCATAAGCGATAGACGTCAGATTGTTACGCCACTCTCTTCGCGAAGTCATTCCAGTAACATCGTTAACTCCTATCGAAATTAATACCCAGTCAATTGCTTGCTTCGGATAATGCTTGATTTCCTGGCAAAGCTCGCTAGAGGTTTTGCCATTATTCGCCTTAAGCTGCCAGGATACTCTATGTCCTCTCGCCAAGTGTGACGTCAATTTCCCTGCGAGAGCCTCTGACTGATTTTCTACCCCCACACCTGCGGCGGCAGAGTCGCCCAGTATCATCAAACTTAATGGCTTACCTTCGCCAGAACAGCCCTGTCGTTCGCCTTCAGCTTCAGGCAGTCTAGGCGTAACACGCCTAACGTAAATTCCCTGTGCGAGTAACAGCGGGGCTAATGGAATCGCTATAAAGGGTAGCTGCATGGATATAGTGTCCGGGTATTAAAGCTATTTGACGTTATTATACGGAAACTTTAGAGTCTTAGTTTGATGGAATAAAAAGTAGTACCGAGGACAATATGAATCAACTTGAACAGCTCAAGCAATTTACCACCGTGGTAGCCGATACTGGAGACTTTACCGCAATTAAAGACTTCGCTCCGCAAGACACCACGACTAATCCATCCTTGTTGCTTAAGGCGGCTGAGCAAAGTGAGTACAAAGGTACGATTGAGCAGGCCCTGGCATTTGCTCGACAGCAAAGTAATGACAAGCAGCAACAGATCATTGATGCCAGTGATTATTTAAGTGTACTGGTGGGCAAAAAGCTGCTGTCATTAATACCGGGTCGTAACTCTACCGAAGTGGATGCGCGCTTGTCATTTGATACCGAGGCAACGGTCAACAAAGCACTGCGGCTGATAGAGCTGTATCAAAGCGAAGGCATCGA
>JBFHVL010000188.1:0-6322 GCA_041589565.1 Kangiellaceae bacterium
GAGCCAATGCCTGAGGTAGAAGGTTTAACTTATGTGGACTATGAAGTCTATTATGACTGCTTTAAGAAGCAGCTAAAGAACTAATGTGTCTAATTCGTTAAATGAAGCAAAAGTTAAAAAGAAGAGTAAAGCAAAGTTAATAGGCTTGGTATTGTTACTTGCTCCATTGCTATTAGTCACAGCAATAAAACTGGGGTTGTTTCCTGGTATATTTGATTGGAAGTACAAAATGGTCTTTATAAGTGCCATTACAATAGTCATGGCGCTTGGTATCGATTTTCTTACCGGCTTAACCCAACTTCGTGGTCGTATTCAAATAAATAGCCGATCTGATTTAAGAGACTATTTTCTACTGCATCAGTTTCGAGAACGAACGACCTTTATTTGTATTTGGGTTTTCTTGTTTTTTACGATTGAACTCTTTTTGTCAGAGAGAGATTTTAATGAGCAGAGTCGATTCATGATTTGGTTTAACGTTATCTGTTTATTGATTATTGCTGCGAGCTATTGGTGGCAGATTAGGTATGATAGACGAAGTAAGAAAAGCGAATCTGATAATGAAAGTAAGTAAAAATAATAGATGTTTAACGAAAGCCGTTTGGCTGAAGCCCACGTTAGTATTTTTTACGTTCCTTCTTTCTTCCTGCGCGAGTACACAAGCAGTCAACGAAGGTGTACTGATAATATTGTTGGATCAAAACACAGCTTCTTCGAAAAGCGAATACTTTTTAAGTGCCAAGGACTTAGATGTTGACAATGGTTTACCATCAAACTTAAGGCCTTTTGCGTTAACAAGTGAAGGCGTGAAACACTGGTGGGGTACGACCGACTCCTACACCAAGATGACAAAGGCAATTGATAAAAGACTAGAAGGCGAAAGGGACCAAAAGCAAAAAGCATTATTGACTTTGGTTAACACAAGCCTTGATAAGATCGATTCTCTGATTAATTCGATGAATTACCAACCTGTAGAGTTGATTGATGCATTGGGAGACTTTTGTACGGCGCTTAATCAATCATTTGCGTTAAGAACCGATGCCTTCGCAACCGTTGAAGCCATAATGTTTGACTCAGAAATCCGCTGGTTTGGACGGTACATTTACAACCGAATTCATACGATTGATGGAATTAAGGTAGCTGCGTGTAGCGAAGCATAACGAATTATAATAAGGGAATCAAAAAGAGCGGACTTAGGTCCGCTCTTTGTGTTTTAACTATCAGCTTTTAACTAATTCGCTTCACCCGAAATATCAACACCCGAGAAGCTCGAATACGCTCTAACGCTGAAATACCAGGTTCCGCGACTGGCATTTAAGCTCGTAGATTGGGTAGTGAGTGTGATGGCGATTAAATTAAGAAGGATGAAATATTGCCAATGTTCGAAGTTTGACACATTCCTGTCGCAACCATAATATGCAGATATTGATTACATAATAATAAGTTAACTATATTAAAGAGGACAAAAAATGACCGATAATAATGATTATAAAGGTCTAGGTGGATGGCTAATTTTAGTAGGTATTGGGATAGTTATTAGTCCCTTTAGGTTACTGATAACTTCGGTTTCTTTATATCGTCCCTTGTTTAGCGATGGCTCCTGGGAAGCATTAACCACTCCGAGCTCACAGCACTTCGCGCCGTATTTTGACACTCTAATTATTGGTGAAATGTGTTTTAACGGCCTGATGTTTTTAGCTTCAGCTTATCTGGTCTACTTATACTTCTCTAAACATTACTTATTTCCAAAGGTCTACATTGGCATTGTTGTAGCGTCCTTAATTTTTATTCCGTTCGATGCATGGTTAGTAACCTTCGTTTTTCCAGATGAGCCCATGTTTGATCCAGATACTATGAAAGAATTTTTGAAAACAGTTGTTGCCGCGGTGATTTGGGTGCCTTACATGCTGGTATCTAAAAGAGTGAAAGCAACCTTTGTTGAACATAAGCCATATAACTATAGTCAAGTGAATGGTTAATCTATCAAAATAGAAAAAGGAGTATGAGTGTGAGCGAACAAAATGTATATGAAGCACCAGCGTCTAATATAGAGACTGAGCAATCCAATAAGCCGAGCGCTATTGTTATTCTTTTCGCAATTATATTTTCTGCGATATTAGCGGGGATCATGTTCATAAAACAGTCTGCTGCAATGGGTGTTGTAGGAGGCCTTGGCGGTATGGTTGGCTCGTTAATACCGGCGGCAATAATTGTTGGCCTTTTTCAAATTAGCAAAAGACTTAGAAACTCTCGTTCACGCTGGAAAATATTTATGTGGACACAGTTTGTTTTTGTATTAGGGCAAGTGGCAGGTTTATTGAGGTATCTGGCGGCTGCATAGGTCTTTATTGAATCTGGCTGCTAACTATTGTTGGCAGGTTAGATACGATGGAAATAAAAACGATAAAACGAAATAAAAAGAGCGGACCTAAGTCCGCTCTTTGTGTTTATGAGTTATCGTTTTAGTAATTTACGGTAACGTCATCGGAACAATTACTGCTTCCAGCTTCACAAACTTTGTAGGTGCCGCTACCCGAGAAGTATCGAGTTTCAGACCAAACGCCGTCGTTCGCCGTAGTGGTAAGTAATGATCCATTGCGGTAAATGTCCACATTACTGCCAGTCGCACCATCCCAACTTAACGTAATGGTATGAATAAACCAGAAGGAGCTGACCGAGGCCGACAGGTTAATGTTGCCTACCGGAGGCTCGGTAACCGTAACCTGTTGTGAACTGCTGTGACTGGCACCGTCGTTATCGGTAACGGTTAGGGTCACGGTATAAGTGCCTGCTGCGCCGTAAGTATGACTGGGGTTTTGCGAGCTGCTGCTGTTGCCATCACCAAAGTCCCAGCTCCAGCTGGCAATTGAACCGTCGCTGTCGCTACTGGTATCGGTAAAGCTTACCGATAAATCCGTTGCGCTATAACTAAAGCTCGATTGCGGTGGTTGATTACTTCCATCGGTTACCGAAACCGTTTGCGAACTGCTGTCACTGGCACCTTGATCATCAGTCACGGTTAAGGTGACGGTGTAGTTACCATCGGCGGCATAAGTGTGCGACGGATTTTGCGCGCTGCTGCTGTTGCCATCGCCAAAGTCCCAACTCCAGCTCACCACGCTGCCATCGCTATCGCTGCTGGTGTCGGTAAAGCTCACCGCAAGGTTGGTAGCGCTAAAGGTAAAGCTCGATTGTGGCGGTTGATTACCACCATCATCAATGGCCAGTAACGCTGCATGAGCATCAATGATGCCCGCGCCACATTGGTTACAGGTAGCGGGAAAGGGACGCGCTGTATCAATCAGTACCTGTGTGACTTCAGCGGGGGTCGTTGAAGGCTTGTAAGCGTAGAGTAACGCAGCAACACCGGCGGCGTGTGGGGCGGCCATCGACGTGCCCTGATAAAAGGCATAGCTGTCGTTAGCCGGACCTTGCGTTCCGGTATTCAAAGTCGACAAAACGCCATTGGCTGATCCGCCAGAGGTTTCACCACCGGGCGCGGCGACTTCAACCACGGCACCGTAGTTGGAGTAACTGGCTTTGCTACCACTGCGATTGGTGGAAGCAATGGTGAGCACATTGTCGCAACTGGCAGGGGTAAAGCCAGAAGCATCGGCATTACTGTTACCCGCTGCGGCGACGACCAAAGTGCCTGCGGCAGTAATTTGATTCACCGCATCCTGCATGGCGGCGTCACAGGCGGCTCCACCGCCGAGCGACAGGTTTATTACCTGCGCTGGGTTGGCGTTTTCGGGAACACCGGAAACACTGATCCCAGCAGCCCATAACATACCTTCCTGAATGTCGGCGAGGGTTCCGCCACATTTACCGAGGACGCGCACCGGAACCACTTTTGCCTGTCCGGCTATACCGGCAACACCCTGTCCGTTGTTAGAGACGGCAGCAACCGTTCCAGCAACGTGCGTGCCGTGCCAGCTACTGTTCATGGAATTAAAGGGCGCACCGGGGCACTCGAAAAATCCGAACCAGTCGCCTTCGTCACTGGCGTCGGGATCGCGACCATCACCGTCGCGCGCAGTACCCGAATCAGAAATAAAATCGTATCCGCCAATAATGTTGGGTGCCAAATCAACATGCGGACGATAACCAGTATCGACAACAGCGACTACTGCGCCAGACCCTTCGGTAAGATCCCACGCCGCCGGTGCATTAATACCACCAGTGGATTCGAAATAATGCCACTGTTCGTTGTAGCGTGTATCGTTGGGCGTTGCCATGGGATACAAACGATAGTTTGGCACGGCGTATTCTACGTTATTGCTTTTGGATAATTGAGTCACCAGTCGCTGACTTTTATCAGCAGAACCATCGGGCTCAAACGCAACTAAGTGCGCTCCGGTAGCCAGCGCGCGTTTTACTTTTAGCGCGGTACCGTGAGTTTTATTAAATTGAGATAACTGCTGTTTAAATGCAGTCGACGATAATTGTTTACCGCTGCTGGAGCGGAATTTAACAATGAGTTCGTGCTGGTTTTCAAAGGAAGGGGAATCGTTTCGTTTTTTAGCGTTGGCATCAACACTCGACAGCGTTAACGAAGAACAGACCAAAATCGACGTTAACCAATGTGTTATGGATTCGCGCTTATTACTTTGTTTAATAGTCATTAGCTGCTCCATTTTATTGTAGACATTGGCTGAGTAAATTACTCAGAACCAAAAGTATGTCGCTCAGAAAAATATCTGCAACACGATTGTTAATAAATATTTCAATAAGCGCTATTTATTTAAAAAGATATTGTGATTTGAAATAACAATTGCGATTTTTCGACAAGATGTATAGAGAGGTACAATTAAAAAATTATAATAAAAATAAATTTTATGTTGTCGATACAAGTGGTTTTTATTTGAACGTTCGAATTGTTTTTGGTCGAGTTAATCCCATTAATTTGTCTAAACAACTTCTGTTACTAATTAATAAGACAAATAAATCCTCCCTTTTAGAAAAAAGGAAGGGACTTAACCCCCTCCTGCTCCCCCTTAAAAAGGGGGAGAGTGAAAAGAGTTACAATATCGTTCGGAGTTAACAAATAAAGTTCCTCCCCTTGTTAAGGGGAGGTTAGGTGGGGTTGATGACTGTTTAAATTGGTCGCCTTCGACACCTTATAAGTTGTGTCGACAAGTAATGAAAATTAATCTCCAGAGTTTTAAAGTGAGAATGCCGCGGTGCATTGTGACTCGCAATAAACTAAAGCATATAGACAATCCCTCATAGCCTTCGCTGTGAAAGGTTTACATTTTCGGTTGAATGGCGAGGGCGCTTAATTTAAGCTTTCGAGAACACAACATTCTGTTATACAAGGGAACTACATGATTAAATTCATTGCAATCATCGTCGCCTTAAATTCAATGAACGCTATGGCATGTAGAATTCTACCTTATGAGGCAATGAAGGAACTTGCGGAAGAAGAGTTAAGATTAGAAGTCGAGTTCGTCAAGAAGGTGGCTATTACGTCAGATCTGATTTTTGTGGCAACTGTCAAAAATATTAAAGAAAAAATTGAAGGTGACACTTCCTTTTATAACGTAGAAGTATCTCTCGACCAAGTATTAAAGGGAAAGTATTACAAGGATTTGTATTGGAAAGAAGAGTCTAACGAAACAATAACTATCAGTTGCAATGTACCAATTTTGAACACTCGAATTAATATACTTGAGTCATATAAATATCTATTCTATGTTCGAAAAGGCCAAATATTGAGAGCATCTTCTTTTGGTCAGCCAATTCCGCACTTGTCAGAAGCAGATGAGTTGAAACTTATAAATGAAAATATGTTTAAAAAGCAAAGTCAGCAAGGAAAATAACCTTTTGTAGAGTTTGTTTTCCATTGCTTACAGGCGCTAACTCTCATGGACTGGCTTACGCCAGAAGTTTTGTACTCGATTCGTTTGCGTAGGATGTCGTGGAATAAATCGACTGAGCATTAATGAAATTAACGCCATTGCTGCGCCAATGAAAAATACCAGTGGCGGATTGAATAACCAGATAGCACCAAAAGTCACTGGAATTACTACTGCGGCAATGTGATTGATGGTAAAGCTTACCGCTGCAGTTGCCGCCATATCTTCGGTGTCAGCAATTTTCTGGAAGTAGGTTTTAATGGCAATGGCCATGGCAAAAAATAAATGATCAATGACATAGAGTGCAGCGGCGTGATAGGGATCCTGAACCAGTGCGTAGCCGGTAAAAACCAGCGCCAGTCCGATGTATTCTACCAGCAACGCTTTGCGCTCACCCACACGGCCGATCCAGCGGCCGATTTTTTCGGCAAAGAAAAAGTTAAACAGGTGGTTTATTAAATACAAAA
>JBFHVL010000189.1:0-6265 GCA_041589565.1 Kangiellaceae bacterium
CCAATCATCATCACCGATTTGTAACCTGCTGGATAAGAGCGAACGCTGTTACCATCATTTCCAGCAGCCGCGAGAACCAAACCACCGTTGTTAGTAAATGAATCAAACGCGTTTTCTTCTGTACTGTTGGCTCCACCACCGCCTAAGCTCATGCTGATGATTTTTGAACCTGCAGCGGCACATAGATTTGCCGCATGCGCCAAGTCGGAAGAATAACCCCAGCCTGCATCATTAAATACTTTTATAATATGTAATGGATTACCTGGCGCCATCCCAACCACACCAAATCCGTTATTTGCAGCAGCAATGGTTCCTGCTACGTGGGTACCATGAGGACCACCATCGCGAAACCAGTCGCCGGTGCCAGAGTCGCTGTTACCGGTAATGTTGGTCCAATCAAAATCTGCATTATGACCGCCCGTTTCGCCTTGTTCGCGAGCGATGCCTGAGTCAATGACGCACACTTTTTTTGCATTATTCATTTGCAACGCTACTTGATTCGCTTGCGATTGATAAATAGCGTAAGGCGTTAATTGTTGAGTGGTAGGGTTGCCTGCGTCATCGTTATACAATGCCATCGGATATCGACGGGTATCCGCTTCGATCAGCTTAATATGAGGATTGTTCATTAACCCTCTAACATCCTCGAGCGACTTACCACTAAAACTTGCAGCAAAGAATCCATTAGCATCGACGTGAATATCGCCACCAAGTTGTTTGGCCAAGGCTTTTACCACGCCCTTTTTATCATTGTCGACTTGTATGATATAGCGGTCATCATCGGCCAATGCGCTTGTCGCCGAAAGTGCTAGCAGGGTGACTGCTGAAATTGTGTTCATTTTTCTCATTAATAAAGCTCCTGAAAATCGAGTTAATGCTGGTTTTCGGTTATTTTTTTTATGTCCCGGTGTCGTCCTCGGGGAGCAAGTAAGGTCCTTTAACAGAATCAAAGGTACCTTGATCCTGAGTCCATCTTTCACCAAAACTGACTTTTAGAGATAGTTAGAAACCGACAAAATTTAGGTTGAAACCGACAAAAATAGAGAAAACCGGCTATACAGAGGCCGAAAATTGTTTTTGATACTCGCTCGGAGGCATTCCCACATAGTCTTTGAAACAACGACCAAAATGCGATTGCGATGAAAATCCACAAGCTTGTGCTGCAAGCCCGACTTGTTGCTGTTGTTGCAGCAATTCCTTGGCCTGTTCAAGCCTAAATTGTCGTAATGCCTCTAAGGGCGAAACCCCTAACAGCGATTTAACTTTGCGTTGGAGTTGACGTTCGCTCATGGCCAATTCAGATGCGATAAAGCTCATAGGTACATCGGGATCAGCAAAGTGTTTTAGGAATACCCCATTAAGTTTTTGCATAAACTTATCTTCAACACTGACGGATTCTTTTTTTCCTTGTTTCGAAAGACTGAAATGCCACTGCCGTGTCAGTTTTTGCTGCAACTTAGTCCGAGACTTGATTTGATTGGTAACCCGAAGGAGCAATTCTTGAGCGTTAAACGGTTTATTCAAGTAATCGTCTGCTTCGGCTTCTAATCCTTCTATCCTACTTTCGGTATCGACCCGAGCGGTCAACATAATCACGGGAATATGGGCAGTTAGTTCATTGCTTCGCAATGATTTTAACATCGCAAAACCGTTCATCTTCGGCATCATCACATCCGAGATAATGATATCGGGGATATAATCGAGCGCTAAGCGCAAGCCTTCTGCGCCATCGGAGGCTATTAAACATTGATGATAGGGCGTGAGGATTTGGCTTAAATGATTTTGCATGTCGACATTATCTTCGACCACCATCACCAAAAACCTTGATTTGGACGCCACCGACTGGAGCTTGGCAACTTTTGTATCGAACAGTTCAGATTGAATTGAAGGCAGTAAGGGCGGATGAGTCTCAACTCGAAAAGCGGCATCATCTGTGATCTCGTGATCGGCAACCAGAGTTGCTTTCACCATAATCTGGGTTCCTTTTCCTACTTCAGAATTTAATAAAACCTCCCAATCCATACGGGTACACAATTCTTTTACCAGAGCAAGGCCGATCCCGACACCATGAACATTACTCGCGCTGGCATCTGAAGTGCGATAGAACCGATGAAAAACTTTCTTTTGTTCACTTTCTTCAATGCCTTGACCAGTATCCAAAACGCTTATAGTTAATTGATTGTCGAGGACTCTCTGACTGAGCTCAACTTTCCCGCCTTCGGGAGTGTATTTAAAGGCATTCGACAACAAATTAAAAATGACTTTTTCTAACGCTTGGTGATTGCCTTTTATCCATACCGATGATTGTTCCGGAAAGGCAAACTGAATTTGTTTTTCTTGGGCAATGGCGTTAAATGACTGACAAACAAACTGAATAATCTGACCCGCATTAATCGGTGAAATAGGAATCGACTCTTGTGAAGAGCGCGACAACTCAAGGAGCTGCTCTACCATTCGAATCATTCGTAACCCATTGGTTTTGGCCGTCATAATTTGCGCTGCTTGATCACTGGTTGCGGTTTTGTGAAGATTGTCGAGAACACCATTAATAATGGTCAGCGGGGTTCGAAACTCGTGGGAAATATTCGCGCTAAACTGATCTTTGAGTTTTAATACTTCTTTTTCCGCCTGTTTTTGTTCTCTAATATCGGCCAATGAAATAACAAAAGGGGATAATCCTGCGGTGATACTTTTGGAAACCGAAGCATGAACCGCAAGCACTTCATCATTTTTGGTGATGATATTGGCTTCCAATTCCAACCCTTGTGATTGTCGCATCAGCTTTTGTCGATAACTCTGATAACTGAATAACAGCGCTAATTGTTCTCCTTCTTGAACAAGCTCTTTAAAGTTTTTTCCGATCAAATCATTTTTCGCCCAACCCAACATTTTATAAGCCGCGGCATTAGCCGTTAAAATTTCACCATTATCCTGCAAGGTAAAAATGGCGTTACTGGTTGATTCTAAAATGGTTCGATAAGTATCCGCCTGCTGTTGCAGATACTGTGTTTGTTGTTGCAATTGTTGCTGCAATGAATCACTTATAAAATGGCTTTCTTTTAAACCAAAACGCAGTTGCTCTGTTTGCTTTAATAGTAATTTTAATTGCGCAATGGCAAGTAAAAAGGTGATTGATATCCAAGTGATAAATAAGTTGTTTTGCGCCGGTTTATGGATTGGATCTAACCAATCTTGAGATTGTGAAAACCCGTGCAGAGCTAACGCCAAACATGCAAAGACCAACGGACTGTTTAATAGAGACATTCGTGAAAATGTCTTTCCTGAATTTTGCTGATTCATTTCGCCGAGAGGTAAACTGAATCCTATCATCAGTAATCCATAAGGCGTCAGCCAAAACAGATCGGTTAAGATTCCAAATTCGAGCCGATGCCATTGCAACACATTTATCAGTTCAAAAAAGTCGATGAACATCCAATTGAACATAGCTAGGGCCGCCAGTGCATAACCCAATCCATGAGAATGTCGACATTGATACGCCAGAAGGGCCCATCGACAACCGAGGTATCCATCCATAAATACATAAAACAAAAACGCGTTGGACCAAATATGGCTGTCGGTACCAATTTGCGATAATGGTACTAGCACTAAATAACTGAAACTACCCAATGCAAAAACCAAAGAAGCCACCCAAATCAACAAACTGTGCTGGGTCAATAACTGATGGGGGCTTTGGTAACTGCGCATTTCTATTGCGGCAATCATCAAGGCGTAAAACAAAAAATAACCGATATTTTCTACTGCAACAGTGCTAAATCCTGATGCCCATTGCACGATATGTTCAGCAACGAGACTAACCAATAACCAACTGGAAACAGCGAAAACCATCAATAACCAAAATAACGATTTGATGTGTTCTTTTTCTCGATGCCATCGCCACAAAAAACCAGTTAAAGCCAAACTCAGCATTAAGGGATCGGCAATAAAATCGGTAAAATAAGTGCGGTTTTCCTGTGTCGATATCGACAATAAAAACGCCATTGAGATCAACAGAAATAGGGCCAAAAGCAAAACCGTAGGCCAATTCTGAAGCAGCATTGGATGAGTAAACTTATTCTGTTTCAGAGTAAACAACGCCGTGGTGAATTAAATTTGAGATATTGAGGTTATCATTATTTTGTTACGTTTTACGAGACTATTAAAAAAGCCGGATACCTCATCCGGCTTTTTATCTTACTCAAGTGGTTGAGTACTTACTATCAAAAGATCATAGATGAACAATAGGATCTGGATTGCCATCCGGATCGTTAGTGGCGTTGCCGTCAGTCGAAGGATTACCATTTTTCAGCATTATCACCGCACAAGCAGCCGGAGAAGCCATAGACGTTCCTGACATAGTGGTGGTACCACCTCCTTTTCGAGTAGAAAGAATACTCACCCCAGGTGCAGCATAATCTACTGGAGGGTTGCCGTAATTCGACCAAGATGCCATTCGATCATTTGAATCTGTGGCCGAAATGGTAAAAATGCGATTGCCGTTGGCTCGGGCTGGAGAATGATTATTGGCATGATTGCCATCATTGCCTGCCGCGAGCACAAAAAATGCCCCAGAATTTTGCGCTGCAGCTTTAACCGCGTCATCGAGCTCAGTATTCGCTCCACCGCCTAAGCTCATATTAGCGCAATCTCCTGCTTGAGCATTTGCGCCTACATGATCGACACCCGCAATTACCCCAGAGATAGTACCTGATCCGCGAGAATCCAAAACTTTAACCGGGACAACGGTAGCATTTGCAGCAACGCCTACAACGTCTTGATTATTATCAATTGCTCCAATGGTTCCCGCTACATGAGTTCCATGACCGTTGCCATCGTCAAAGCCAGCATCTTTGCCTTTGTTAAAGGCCGAGAAACCATTGGTGGTGTCAACGTTTAAATCAGCGTGATCCAAATCGATACCGGTATCCAATACCCAGGCTGTATAACCTGAGCCATCAACTGGACCACCAACGCGTGTTACGCTCCAAGGGGTAGTTTGGCTACCACCACCGTTATCACCGCCACCAGGCCCTTTACCGGGAGGCGGCGCACTGATGGATACTAAGGCATCTGGTGTAAACCGCATGATACTGGCATCGTCGCCAAAAGCCGCTTGTGCATCTGCACACGCCATGTTAACGGTGAAGCCTTTGATTGAATGTTTATAGGCGTACTGAATGGCAGCCTGTCCGTTACCCGCCGCATGTGCTCGTGCTAGCATGCCACGGGCTCGCCCTTCAACGTCAAACTTATCAATATGGTCTGACAAGCGAACGATGCAACGATTGTGAACATTGAGTAGATCGGAATTGGCACTGAATGTTGGTTGATGGTGTTGCTCTGCATGAAGCGAAATGCTACCGGCAAGTGCTAAAGTTACCGACAGCGCTATGGGTCTATGTTTTATCATGGTATGTCCTCTCTGTCCTGTTATGGTCCTATTGAGCGTCTAGCTAACCTAATTGATAGCATTCTAGTGCGCCACTCAATAGCTCAGATCCGACAATCTTTATGCAAATTCCGCCAATCTACTCCCCTAGGGACGAATTCATTGCCATTTTGTGGTAGATCTTCTATTGAGACTATTATTAAAAGATTAAACAAAAAAGCATTGCAAAAAATTACTGAGCATCTTAATTTGAGATGTGTTTAGTGAGGATGTCTATTAAATAGCGCGACCGATAAAAATAACGCTTAATGCAAAACCAATGTCGCTCATTTAACAATAACAACGTTAACTTTATGACCCAATTGAATATGCTTTCATAAGGGTCATGATCAGTCAAAAAAGGGGTGGATAATGAATCAATTGCGGAATTCATTAGTTGCGGTATTGCTGGTTGGTTTAGCCGGCGCCTGGATCTTGTTTGCCATGTTCTTTCCTTTTTCGGAAAGTTCTTCTGGCCATAATAAGGATCAAGCATCTACAAAGAGCTTTCTGATCCAAGGCCAGCAACATCAATCGATGATTCGTGATCTCGGCGGTGAAATTACTCACCAGTTACCTGTCATTGATATGATTGCTGCGAATTTAACCTTAGAGCAAGCTAAATATTTGGTCGCTAACAAGATCAAACTCTTCTCTAATGTTAGCGCTCAACAAGACTCGCTAGCTTGGGGACAAAGGGTCCACTTCTCACCCGCTTCTGCAGCACAAATGACTCGAGCAAACGAGCTTCATTCGCAAGGCGTTTTTGGTGATGGTGTCACCATGGTTGTTATTGACTCAGGAGTCAAAACCATGACCGGTATTCGCCACGATGTGTAC
>JBFHVL010000190.1:0-6258 GCA_041589565.1 Kangiellaceae bacterium
CTATTCGCCCAATCAGCAGGTTTTCATTATTCCTAATTGTTCCACCGCAGATGATCGTAATGAAGCTGAAGCCGTTGGATTAACTTGTGGCGTTAAAAATAGAATTGCGCGAGATCTGGAGTTGGCGGGTGGTTTTGAAGGCGCTAATGTTTATTCAGAGAACATAGCTGGCGTTGCACATCAAATCATGGTTGAGCCTTCTGCTATAGGGTTTGACCGTTACTCGAGTGAACTCGAACAACGATACCAGGCCGCAGTTAATATGGGGGAAACCATTGATCGTCGTAGATTATTTGCTTCCTTTAACGCTTATTATCATGACTGGAAGTCTGGTGTAAAAGTACCTGAAGGAGAGTTTTTCGTTATGGGGGATAATCGAAACCATAGCAGTGATTCTCGGTTTTGGGGGTTTGTTCCTGAATCAATGATGGTCGGCAAGGCGGAAGCTATCTGGCTGCATCTTGAGTTCGGACTCGCTGAGAGCGGCTTTTTAAGTTATATACCAACAGGGATTAATTTTGACCGCGTTGGTGCAATTGAATAAGATTCACTAAGATAATAATAAAGTAACCAAGAGGAGCATAACCATGTATCAAAAACAAAAAGGCGCGACCATGTGGCAATGGCTATTTGTTGGAGGCATGGTTGGATTTTTTCTTTTCGCAGGATTACAGCTTACACCTGTTTATTTAGAAGGTATGAGTGTAAAGCAAGCATTGACCAAGGTTAAGGCATCGGGTTCTTCCATGAGCAAAACTGAAATAACCAATAAGATCCTTGCGCAGTTTCAGATTGATCAGGTGACTCGGGCTAAAAAAGAGGATATCAAATTTAAGCCTTTGCGAAATGGTAAGCGAGAAGTCTCGATTGATTATGATGTTAGAGTTCATTTGTTTGGTAACTTGTATTTTCTAGTCGAGTTTCGAAATAAAGTAGAAGTCTAAGCTATCTCTCAGGAACTTAAATGATTCGCCAGCCACATGCGCTAGAGCAATTACAAGAGTCGCTTCTCTATCGATTTAGCAAGCTTGATTTGCTCGAGCAAGCGTTGACACATCGCTCAGCAAAAGGCGCTCATAATGAGCGCCTTGAGTTTTTAGGTGACAGTGTTTTAGGTTTTATTGTTGCTTCTCAATTATTTAAACAATTTCCTAAAGCGACTGAAGGTCAATTAACTCGATTAAGATCCCAATTAGTAAAAGAAAAGACTCTGGCAGAAATCGCTCAAGAGTTGCAGTTAGGCGAGTTGCTTCGTTTAGGTGGTGGAGAATTAAAGAGTGGTGGGTACCGTCGAGCCTCCATTTTATCGGATGCGGTAGAGGCTATTTTAGGCGCCATTTTTCTCGATGGCGGAATTGAATCTGCTAAAGCAACTATTAAGCACCTCTATCAAAATCGAATGAATTCCCTGTCACTTGATAAGGCAGTCAAAGATCCAAAAACTCGACTACAGGAATGGCTGCAAAGTCGAAAACAAGCCTTGCCAGATTATCAAGTTCTTCGAGAAGAAGGACAGGATCACAATAAAATTTACTGGGTAAGTTGCGAAGTGGAATCTTACTCTTTAAAAACTGAAGGTAATGGTAGCAGCCGTCGTAAGGCAGAGCAAAAAGCCGCAGAAAAAATGATGGAGCAACTTATAAATGTCTGAGAGCACTAAAACACGATGCGGTTACGTTGCTATTGTCGGTCGACCAAACGTTGGCAAGTCGACCTTGTTAAACAGAATGCTTGGACAAAAGATAAGCATCACTTCTAAAAAACCTCAAACTACACGCCATCGTATTTTAGGTATCGACACAGAAGATAATACTCAAATTATTTTTGTTGATACTCCGGGGCTGCATGTCCACGAAGCACGTGCGATAAACAGGTTAATGAATCGGGCAGCGAGCTCATCATTAGCGGAAGTTGATGTCAATGTATTGGTCGTTGACGGTACTCTTTGGAATGATGATGATGAACATGCGTTAAAGTTTATTACTCAGGCTCAGTTACCGACAGTGCTTTTCGTCAATAAAATTGATAATGTAAAAGACAAGTCAATTTTATTGCCCCATCTCGAACAATTATCGTCAAAATACAACTTCATCGAAGTCATTCCCGGCTCTGCAGAGAAAGGTGATAATGTCGATTTGTTAAGGAATAAACTGCGCGAGATGATGCCTGAAGCAACATTTTACTTTCCTGAAGACTACGTTACTGATCGTAGTCAACGGTTTATGGCCGCAGAAATTATTCGCGAAAAACTTATGCGAAACTTAGGGAATGAACTGCCTTACTCAATTACGGTTGAAGTTGAGAAATTTGAATATGATGACAAAGGCGTAATTCATATTCATGGATTAATTCTGGTTGAAAGGCAAGGTCAAAAGCAAATTGTCATCGGTAATAAAGGTGAGAAGTTGAAAGTGGTAGGTCGTGATGCTCGAAAGGAAATGGAGCACATGTTTGATGCCAAAGTTTTCCTTAAAACCTGGGTTAAAGTAAAAGATGGTTGGGCCGATGACGAGCGAGCATTAAAGTCGCTCGGATACAATGAGTTTGATTGAGTTTTAAAGGGCAATGGCCGCTATAATAGACCGATTAATTGTGTTGCATATTCGTCCGTATCGAGATTCAAGCCTAATCATAGAGTCCTTTTCACAAAATCATGGTCGTATCCCTTTGCTTGCTAAAGGCGCGCGGGCGCAAAATCGCCGAAGTGAACGCGCGGCATTGCAAATGAGTGCTATGCTTGAAGCAAACTTAAGCGGCCGTTCGGAAATGCGAACACTTTATCAGTTTGATGTAGTGCGTCCTCCTGGGAGTTTTGTTGGTGAAGAGTTTGCTATGGCTAGTTACATCAGTGAGCTGGTGCTTCGAGTGACGCAAAGTTGGGATGCGATGCCGGAAGTTTTTGACGCCATTGCTGAAGCGTTCCAAAATCTAAACCACTCAAATCGAAAAGCTCTATCTTTACGACGTCTTGAGTGGTGTCTGCTTCAATCATTAGGTACCGCCATTGATTTTGAGTGTGAATATAATGGGGCCCCGATAGCTGCTGATGTAGAATACGAGTTACGGGTAGAAGAGGGCTTCGTCGCTTTGGAAAATTTGAAGCATCAAAATGGCAGCTCATTTGCAGGTCGTGACATCATTAAGATTGCGAAAGGCGACTGGGAGTCGCCCTCGATTTTGTCTGCACTAAAAGTGATTAATCAAACATTGCTCGCGCCCTACTTGGGAAGCGCTCCACTGAGAAGCCGAGAGTTATGGCGACAATGGCGACGACGACACTGACATTCTTTGGCTTATCTTTCTCAGGTTGCATATAATCAACTCAATCGAAAAATTCGGACTACACCATGCGAAATCCAATATTACTGGGCGTCAATATTGATCATATTGCCACTTTAAGAAATGCTCGCGGGACAATTTATCCCGAGCCTGTACTTGCGGCTGCGATTGCCGAGCAGGCTGGTGCTGATGGCATCACTATTCATCTGCGAGAAGATCGAAGACACATTACCGACCGCGATGTGCGGGTTTTGAAAGAAACTTTGCAAACACGGATGAATCTTGAAATGGCCGTTACCGAAGAAATGCTTCAAATCGCCGAGCAAACCAAACCCCATTTTGTTTGCCTGGTGCCGGAAAAGCGCGAAGAGTTGACCACTGAAGGTGGACTTGATGTCGTTGCAAATGAAAGCAAGATCAAAGCGGCTTGCGAAAGAATGGAAGCTTCAGGCATTCAGGTTTCGTTGTTTATTGATGCGGAAGAGGCGCAAATAGAAGCGGCAAAACGGTGTGGCGCACCACTAATAGAATTGCACACTGGAGGATATGCTGACGCGACATCCGAGCAGCAGGCCAGTGATGAGATACGGAGAATTCAGAAAGGGGCACAGATCGCTCATGAAATGGGCATTCAGGTGAATGCCGGGCATGGATTGCATTATCACAATGTGCAACCAATTGCTGCGATTCCTGAAATTATCGAGTTAAACATTGGTCATGCGATTATAGGTCGCGCTGTGTTCAGCGGATTAGATGCTGCGGTGAAGGAAATGAAGCGGCTAATGGTTGAGGCAAGACAATGGCCATTGTAGGCATTGGCACAGACATTGTAGAAATAAAACGCATCGAAAAGTCATTTAGCAAGTTTGGTGATCGGTTCGCTCACCGCATTTTGTCGGAAGCTGAAATGGCGAGTAAAAGTTTTCAGTATCAACCTGTTCACTATTTGGCTAAACGATTTGCTGCGAAAGAAGCGATTATGAAAGCGCTAGGTACCGGGTTAGCTCGTGGTATTCGTTTTGACGACTTCTCTGTGCTTAATGACGAACAAGGCAAACCGGTTTGTCAGGTAACAGGAAAAGCGAAAGAATTGATGGAGCAAATGGGTATTAAAACCCTTCATATTAGTATTTCAGATGAGAAAAAGCAGGCTATCGCATTTGCCATCGCGGAAAGCTAGTCAATTAATGATGGATACCCAAAAGCCGGCGAAAATGTCGGCCCAGTGATTTTTTGCTGTTATTTTGTGTTTCCCGCAATTTCCGCAGCAATTAAAGTATTTTCCAATAGAGACGCTACTGTCATTGGCCCAACCCCACCGGGAACAGGTGTGATCCAGGAGGCTCGTTCTGCGGCAGCGTCATAGTCAACATCGCCAACAATTTTGCCGCTATCCAGGCGGTTAATCCCCACATCAATGACGATTGCGCCTTGCTTGATCCATTCGCCTTTCACAATCCCTGGCTTACCGACTGCCACAACCACAAGATCGGCGTTGCTTACGTGTTTGGCCAAGTCTTTAGTGAACCGATGTGTGACGGTAACAGTACACCCTTTAATTAACAATTCTAATGCCATGGGGCGACCGACAATATTAGAGGCGCCTACAATGCAGGCATCCATACCTCGAATATCGGTTTCCAAAGAGTCGAGCAGAGTAATGATGCCTTTGGGAGTACAGGAGCGAAGCAATGGGTTTCTCTGGGCCAGTCGTCCCAGGTTGAAGGCGTGAAAACCATCCACATCTTTTTCCGGTGCTATATGCTCGAGCATCTTATTCGAGTCGATATGGTCGGGAATCGGGAGTTGAAGCAAAACACCATGAATTTCGGGATCGGCATTTAGCTCGTCAATGGTGCTCAACAGTGCCTCTTCGCTGGTTGATGCTGGTAAAGTGATTTTGCGTGAATGAAAGCCTACTTCTTCACAGGCCTGAACCTTTTTATTCACATATATGGATGAGGCCGGATCGTCGCCAACCAGTATGACGGCCAGTCCGGGGCGGGAGAGGTTGCGCTCGACACGTTCAGTGACCTGACGGGCAATGGATTCTCTTAAAGATTTGGCAATGGCTTTGCCATCAATGATTTGGGCTGTCATTCTCGTGTATAATCCAGATTGATGGTTGAGTAATAACCGATTCGTATAACCGGATATTTTCTCAAGAAAATGCCCTGCTGGAAAGCCTGAAAAATCCATCATTACTTATTGACGGCTTTGGGCGAAATCAGTATTATGCGCGCTCTTCGCAGGGCAATGCCCAGCAAGATAATCGGGGAATAGCGCAGTCTGGTAGCGCGCCTGCTTTGGGTGCAGGATGTCGGGGGTTCGAATCCCTCTTCCCCGACCAGTTTTTACCCAGTGCTATATGGGCATCGAGCGCCCGTAGCTCATTTGGATAGAGCAACGGCCTTCTAAGCCGTGGGTAGCAGGTTCGAATCCTGCCGGGCGTGCCAGTATTCTGACTTTAAATGCCGGCGCGACTCGGGCAGAAAATTCGGAACGTAGCACTGGATAATGATTTATGGTGGGTGTAGCTCAGTTGGTAGAGCCCCGGATTGTGATTCCGGTTGTCGTGGGTTCAAATCCCATCATCCACCCCAGTTTTAAAAGCCGAACGCACACAAAGCTCGTTCGGAGTGCATGTCGGGTGGTGTAGCGTTAGGACCGATACCACATCCTATCAGGACAAAGATCAGAAAACGCGAAAGTGGTGGAATTGGTAGACACGCTGGATTTAGGTTCCAGTGCCGCGAGGCGTGAGAGTTCGAGTCTCTCCTTTCGCACCAGTTTTCTAGATTTTATCTTGCCGAACTAACCTCCCGCACATAAAACGACAGGAAGCCTGAATAAACAGGCAAGAAATAGGAGATGAGCTGCTAAATTGGCGGCCTTTTGCTATTTGTGAAAGAGAACTTTTTGGAGTATTGCAATGCAAGTTTCTGTTGAAACCACTTCTGCTCTAGAGCGCAAATTGAC
>JBFHVL010000191.1:0-6244 GCA_041589565.1 Kangiellaceae bacterium
AACGATTTGGGTATTTGCTTCAAGATAAGCTGATCTTCGTTTTCGTCAAAAATGATATTGTCGCCAAACATTTCCGATGAAAAGCTAATGCTTAAATTTTTATCTCTACCAAAAAAGCGGACGTATTTTTTTAAGCTGGCACGATCGGTGTAAATCTCTTTCTTCACTTCCGGCTTCTTTTCCATCACAAAGCTGGCAAACTCTTCAGGTTTTTCTTCGCTTAGCTGAGACGATAGCTGTTCAATATCAACTGGGCTGCCCGACATATCCTGATCGATACAGTATTCCACAATCTTGCTTTTTAATTGTTGGCTAATCCCGGGATCCTGACGATCAATGTAATCATCAACCACCTCAAGAAAGCTTTCGGTTTGTTGCTTTAAATCAACGCTGGAGATAAAGCCAGAGAACTGAGTAAAGGCTTCACTGAGTTCTTTATTTCCGCGCGCAGCAACATGCGAAAAGTATTGATCCCAGCCTTCGACTTTCCATTGTTCAACATCAATTTTAAAGGCGAAATTGAGTTTGGATGGGTTGACATACTCCAGCGTATCCACTTCCAGATCAGTATTTACAAACTGAGCATCGGTATGGGTTATCCAGAACACATAAAAGAACTGCTGCTCAATCAGTTCATCCATAACGAAAAGCACATGAGAATGAAAAGGTTCCTGTGTCTTTTCGAATTGAAGTTTTAAGTGCTCCATTAACTGATGCGTCAGACTACTAAAGCCCAAGGATTCATCCAGCGTTTTTTGCAACAGAGCCGGAATTGGGTTGTCGCTCATTTCCGGATTAAACAACCCATACTCTTTTTGGGTGCTGCGTTGAAAGCTGAGCTTGAGCTGTTCGAATAATGAAACAATCGGGCCTTCAGGCTTTAACTCATTAGGTCGAAGTTGAATGGTAACTTCGCTACCGGGTTTGTTGCGTTGAATTTTATGAATGGAGCAATGTTTTATAGTCATTATATCTACGTCTTTAATTCGGTTAGTTTGCTAAGTGTTATTTTTTAGTTTTTAACAAGGTTTTTAAGAAGTGCCCTGTGTGCGACACTTTCGATTTTGTAATGTCTTCGGGTGTGCCTGTTGCGATAATTTGGCCACCTTTGTTACCACCTTCAGGCCCCAGATCAATAATCCAGTCGGCGGTTTTAATGACATCTAAATTATGCTCGATAACCACAATGGTATTGCCGTGATCACGCAGTTTGTGCAGAACCGATAGTAACTGATTTACATCGTGAAAATGCAATCCGGTGGTTGGCTCGTCAAGTATATACAGTGTTTTACCGGTATCACGTTTACTGAGCTCGCGTGACAATTTTACCCGTTGCGCTTCACCGCCAGACAGAGTCGTCGCCGCCTGACCCAGTCGAATATAAGATAAACCAACGTCCATTAAAGTCTGCAATTTGCGAGCGATTGCAGGAACCGCATCAAAAAATTCGCGCGCATCTTCAACGGTGAGCTCGAGCACTTCGTGAATGTTTTTACCTTTGTAAGTCACTTCTAACGTTTCACGGTTGTAGCGTTTGCCTTTACAGACATCACAGGGCACATACACATCGGGTAAAAAGTGCATTTCTACTTTAATCACGCCATCACCCTGACACGCTTCGCAGCGACCGCCTTTGACGTTAAAGCTAAAACGTCCCGGTTTATAACCGCGTGAACGTGCTTCCTGCGTACCCGAAAATAATTCACGGATTGGCGTGAAAATTCCGGTATAGGTGGCAGGATTAGAGCGCGGTGTTCGGCCTATTGGACTTTGGTCAATGTCCACCACTTTATCGAAATGTTCGATACCTTCGTGATGAGAGTGAGCGGCCGGCGAAATAGATTCGGCTCCATTGAGCAAGCGCGCAGCAATCGGGTACAAAGTATCATTAATCAAAGTGGACTTTCCGCTACCGGAAACACCGGTTACACAAGTTAAAAGTCCGACCGGAATTTCCAGATCGACACTTTTTAAATTGTTTCCTGTAGCGCCAAACAATTTAAAGGTGTTGTTTTTATCAAATGGATGACGTTGTTTGGGGATGGCAATTTCTTTTTTACCCGACAGGTATTGTCCGGTCAGTGACTTTTTCGATTTTAGAATATCGGCCAGTTTACCTTGGGCAACAATCTCGCCACCATGCACGCCAGCACCGGGACCAATATCGACGACATGATCAGCCATACGAATGGCGTCTTCATCATGCTCTACGACGATGACCGTATTGCCTAAGTCGCGCAGGTGAGTCAGCGTTTTTAACAGGCGATCGTTATCGCGCTGATGCAAACCAATGGAGGGTTCATCCAGTACATACATAACACCGACCAAGCCAGCACCAATCTGACTGGCCAGACGAATGCGTTGCGCTTCACCACCGGATAAGGTTTCGGCACTGCGTTCCAGCGTTAAGTACTCCAGACCAACATTAACCAGAAAACCAAGGCGCGCCTGAATTTCTTTAAGAATTTTTTCGGCGATTTTTCCTTTGGCACCCGTGAGCTTTAATTGAGAGAAATAATCAAAACATTCTCCGATAGCCATATGAGTGACTTCGGGCAAGGATTTCTTTTTGATAAGTACACTACGTGCATCACGACGTAATCGCGTGCCTTCACACGAAGGGCAGGCCTGATGCGTCATGTATTTGCTTAATTCTTCGCGCACCGCTTGCGATTCGGTTTCGCGGTAACGTCGTTCCATATTGGGAATCACCCCTTCAAAGGGATGATTGCGCACATAAATATCACCCCGATCGTTAACGTAGCTGAACTCAATACTGGTTCTGCCGCTGCCGTACAAAATTACTTTTTGAATTTTTGCTGGAAGCGACTCAAAGGGGGCTTCTATATCGAAATCAAAATGTTCTGCCAGTGATTTCAGCATGTGGTAATAGTAAACGCTGCGTCGATCCCATCCGCGAATGGCTCCGCCTGCAAGCGAAAGTTCTGGATTGTGAATGACGCGCTCGGGATCAAAAAAGTTATCGACGCCCAGACCATCACAGGAAGGACAAGCTCCGGCAGGATTGTTAAATGAAAACAGCCGCGGCTCCAGTTCAGTTAAGCTGTGTCCACACTCCGGACAGGCAAATTTGGCAGAGAAGAGTAAATCCTCTTTGTCGCCGTCCATAAAGTGAACCATCGCCAAGCCTTCGGCCAGATCGAGTGCGGTTTCGAACGATTCAGCGATGCGTTGTTGTAGGTCTTTGCGAACCTTAAACCGATCCACAATCACTTCGACGGTGTGCTTTTTATGCAGGTCGAGTTTTGGCGGAGCAGAAAGCTCATACACTTCACCGTTAACACGTGCGCGTACAAAGCCTTGCGCCTGTAGTTCCTGAAACAGTTGTACATGTTCACCTTTGCGGTTACGGACGACCGGTGCCATCAACATCACTTTGGTGCCTTCCGGCTGCGCCAGTACTTGATCCACCATTTGCGATACGGTTTGTGCTTCCAGCGCTATGTGATGATCGGGACAAAAGGGTGTACCCACGCGAGCAAATAACAGTCGCAGGTAATCGTAAATTTCGGTGATGGTGCCCACCGTCGAGCGCGGATTGTGAGAGGTTGATTTTTGTTCAATCGAAATTGCAGGGGACAGGCCCTCAATATGATCGACGTCCGGCTTTTCCATCAACGACAGAAATTGACGAGCATAGGCAGAGAGTGACTCTACGTACCGTCGTTGTCCTTCGGCGTATAAGGTATCGAAAGCCAAAGACGATTTTCCGGAGCCGGACAGGCCGGTGATTACAATCAGTTTGTCACGAGGTAACTCAAGATTGATGTTTTTTAGATTGTGGGTGCGCGCACCGCGTACTTCTATGTTATCCATCGTGTATAATGACCGCCTTTTTGCGAGTAGAGCGGTTAACTGTTTACTTTTAAAACAGTTTTCCGCTTTTTGTCTGAGAAATCAGCTTCTCTGTACGAATAAAATCAGCTAGCGGACCAAAATTGCCTGTTTAGGGGAGTGCCCGCTTTTTGAGTAAGCCGCCGATCATAATATGGAAAATACACAACAATCCAGTGCCATGAACGCTATCGAAAAGCGCGCCGCCTTTTCCCTGAGTTCGGTATTTGCCGTGCGCATGCTGGGCCTGTTTATGGTTCTTCCGGTATTTGCCGTGTTAGGGCAGGAGCTGGAAGGCGCAACGCCCATGCTATTAGGACTGGCCATTGGCGCTTATGGTCTGACTCAGGCGATATTTCAAATTCCGTTTGGTCGACTGTCCGATCGCTTTGGACGTAAGCCAATTATATTAGTTGGGTTAGTTCTGTTTGCCTTGGGTAGTGTGATTGCGGCGTTAAGTGATCACATAGTGGGTGTCATTATCGGTCGGCTGCTTCAGGGCTGTGGAGCCATTGCCAGTGCGGTAATGGCATTGGCGGCTGACCTCTCTCGTGATGAACAACGCAGTAAAGTGATGGCGATGATCGGCATGAGTATTGGCGCAGCTTTTACGCTGGCGATGTTTATTGGACCGATGGTGGCTAATTACGCGGGGTTGTCCGGACTCTTCTGGACGACGGCTCTGCTTGCGGTATTGGCAGCGATGGTGATTCTTTTCTGGACGCCCACACCGCTGCATCGCTACGCACAGCGTGATGTGGTTGCCGATAACACTCAATTTGCCAGTATTCTGAGACATCCTCAATTATGGCGACTTAATTTAGGAATTTTTGCACTTCATTTTTTGCTGACCGCATTTTTTGTGGCTTTTCCAGTCAAGCTGGCCGCTATGTCTTTTGACCTGTCAAACAGTGGTTGGCTGTATTTGGCGGTGATGGCGATTGCAGTGGTGTTGATGGTGCCGTTTATTATCTGGGCGGAAAAGGGCTGGAAGCATCGACGTGTTATGGTGCTGACGATGTGTCTGGTTGCCGCTCTTGAGCTGTTAATTGATCAGGTGAATGAGCCGATCTGGCTGCTGATTTTGGTTCTGGGGATGTTTTTCGCGGGATTTAATGTGATGGAAGCGCTTTTTCCATCGCTTATTTCGCGCATTGCACCAGCATCGGCCAAGGGAACCGCATTGGGAGTTTATTCAACCAGTCAATTTTTGGGAGCTGCACTGGGCGGACCTATTGCTGGCTGGCTGGCACAAACTTATGGATTATCAAGTGTTTATATTGCTGGTGCATTTATGGCTGTGCTTTGGGCGGTAGCTGGATTGGGTTTAAAATCGCCCCCGCGATTGACCTCATACACCTTCACAGTTCATCATATAGCAGACGAAGATGCCTACTCCCATTTATTGGAGGATATTCGGGCGATGGAAGGCGTTGCTGAAGCAGTTGCTCTTCCTGAAGCTGGCGCGGTTTACCTAAAAGTGGATAAACAGCAGTTTGACGAATCGGCGCTACATCAATTGAAACAAAAGCAATTTTAAAATTAAGTAAAGTCAGGGACTTATCACCCTGGAGGAGAATAAATCGATGGCCAGTAGAGGCATAAACAAAGTCATTCTTGTGGGAAATTTGGGTAATGATCCTGAAATACGATATACGCCGAACGGTGGTGCGATTGCGAACTTAAGCATTGCCACTTCCGAGCAGTGGAAAGACCGTAACACTGGCGAGCCACGAGAAAAAACCGAATGGCATCGAGTGGTCATTTTTGGCAAGCTGGCGGAGATTGCTGGTGAGTACCTACGCAAAGGCTCGCAAGTTTATTTGGAAGGTAAATTGCAAACGCGTAAGTGGCAGGATCAGTCTGGCCAAGATCGCTACACCACAGAAGTAGTTGTGGATATCAACGGCGTGATGCAAATGCTTGGCGGCGGTGCCCGAAGTGGCGGCGATGCTTCTTTTAATCAGAACCAGAACGCTGCTGCGCCTCAACAAAGCTACGGCCAGAATAAACCTCAACAGGCTCCACAGCAACAAGCGGCCCCAGCCGACGATTTTGGCGGCTTTGACGACGATATTCCGTTCTAGTCAGTACCAAGCTCGAGTCAACAAACCCCGCTTTAAGCGGGGTTTTTTATGGTGCTCTGTTTTGTAACGGGACAGAAAAGACTGTATCTAATTGATTATTCAGATGAAATTTTTCTCAATGGTATAAATCCTTTGGAACCACGCAGATTATTAATTTTCGACTATGCTTAAAGTATCGAAAAGCTAAATGAACTTTGTCCGAATACCATAGTTTTTAAAGAATACTTAAAAGGGATGTTAATGAAATTATGAAGCGGGTAGTAATTCGAGTTTTTATTCTATGGTCTCTGGTCATTCTGGCG
>JBFHVL010000192.1:0-6235 GCA_041589565.1 Kangiellaceae bacterium
CTATCGAATCACGTTAATGTTATAAGTAGCAATGCTTATCAACTTGTTCTTGAGCGCTGTAAAATTAAAGCGCTCATTGAGCTGATATGGATAACTTTATTTTTTACACTTTGGTATTGTATACTGATTGATGATTTTTCATCTTTTAGTGCAATTAAAGATGATTTTTACAAAAAATTTGAATCCAACAAATTAATTATTATTTTTTACTTAGCACCGTTTTTAGTCTCTCATCGAGTCTATCTGGGAATTTCCACTTTAACGGTAGGGAATAGATATACTTTCAGTCTGGCGAAAGGCGTTATCACTCACAATGGTAGAAAAGTGTGCCGCATCAGTCAGGTGAGAAAGGTAAGAGTCAAACGTCGAACAGACAGTGAGTCGGATGACAGTTTTCGTCTCGATATTCTATACTCTAACAATCAAAGGTTGTTTATGGCTGAAAGCGCCGATAGGCAGTATGTGCTTCAATTGGCAAATGACATCGCCACAATATGCGAAATTGAGGTAGAGTTTATCAACTAATTAATGAGGTTATCTCATGGATATTTCACGAGTTACAGAATTTTTTGGCTGGCTATCAATTATTAATATTGGTTATTTATTATTGGCGACTTTAGTCATACTACTAATGGGCAATTCAGTGTCTTCGCTTCATGCCAAGTTATTTAAAGTAAAAAAAGAGTGCTTGGCTGAAAAGTACTTTGATTTTTTAAGTCACTACAAGATTTTTACACTGATCTTTAGTGTGGCTCCTTACTTTGCGTTAAAAGTTATGGGGGATTAAACAACTAGCCCAGCGCAAGCCAAACACCTACTGCCATCATTAAGCTGCCCGAAATTCGATTTATCAATCGAACATTGCTGCTGGTCTCGAGTAGAGCTCTTAAGGTTTTCCCGCCGGTGGCATACAACATCAAAAATAAAAACTCACACAAAAGTATAACTGCAACCAGAACAGAGAGTTGCGGTGCCATGGGTAATTCGGGATTGATGAATGATGGGAGTAGTGAAATGGTAAACGCCCAACCCTTAGGGTTAGCGATGGCGGTGACAAAGCCTTGTAGGGCGAGTTGTTTTCCGGCTATGGCTTGTTTTGATGCGTCACTAAAGTCAATGGCCATGCGACCACGTGAGCGCCACATTTGAATACCTAAATAAATTAAATAGCTGCCGCCTGCATACTTTAGAATCAAAAACGCGACTGGATAGTTCAGCATAATGCTGGCAACGCCAATAACCGCCAGCACTGAAACCAGTCCTACACCTATTAACTCTCCCCACATCATCCACATAGTTTTGCGTACGCCAAGACTCATGCCCAGAGTAAGAGCTAATGTCATACACATACCTGGAGTGGCTGAAATCACCATAAAGGTGGGGATAAATAAAAGCAATAAAGTTGTATCGATCATCGGTGGCTGGTCGCTCAATTCGAAGGCGCGGATTCTATCACGAGAAAAGCTTGGGCTGAATGGGTTAAAGTCTTTTACATTGAGAGGGCAATGCTGGGATAAAGTTTGGCGAAATACACTAACTTTCGGTACGCAAAACATTTAGCTTTCGGAGCTTTAACTCGGGAGGCCTTTGTTAATGAAGAGAATTTTGGAAACTTTTAATCAGTGTTTCAAGCAACGTAGCGCAGTCTTCTTCTATTTTAAAATCGGCAATCTCATCTGCGCGGGTTATTCCTTTGTTAACGATAATCAAAGGCTTACCCTTGCTTTTTATTGCTTTACATAAGCGAAATCCCGAATAGACCATCAAAGATGAGCCTAATACCAACAGGCCATCGGAGTGATCAACCCACTGCTGTGCCAAAGTTACGCGCTCGCGTGGTACCGTTCCCCCAAAAAAGACCACATCAGGCATTAACAGTCCATCACAGCGTTCGCAGTTCACTGGCGTAATTTGTTCGGTAATATGATCCTCCAGTTGAGCATCGCCATCGGGAGCTAACTCAGCGGTATGGTGTTTAAGAAAAGGATTCTTGAGGATTAATCGCTGCTGCAAGGCTTGCCTGTCTTCGAAGTGATCACAAGCAAGGCAGCGCACGCGGTCGAGACGTCCGTGTAAGTCGATGACCTGTTTATGGCCTGCCTTTTGGTGCAGTCGGTCGACATTTTGGGTAATAACGCCAATCACCCGATTTGCTCGCTCCAAGGCTACCAATTGGTGATGAATACTATTCGGTTGGGCAGCCGCGACCGGTGGCCAGCCTACTGCGCTTCTAGCCCAGTAACGCTTACGCTTCTCAGACTGCATTATAAACTCTTGATGTTTGATGGGATCACTGCGCAGCCAGGTTCCTTTATCATCCCTGTAGGTAGAGATGCCAGAGTTCAAGCTGATTCCCGCTCCTGTCAGCACCACCCAGCGGCCTTGCAGAAGCAGTGAGAGCGCAGCACTTTGTGAATAAGTCATAATTGAGATTTTGAGCTATACTCGGTAAAGATCATAGTAACCTTGAATTATCATGGTTACCATATTCCATTGTATGGGTTTACTTACAACCCAATATCCTGAGACGTACTAATAATAACCGGAGAAAAGCCCGGACGAGACTGTTGCAGGTGATGTTATTACGTAGGTTGATAATATGCTCATTCGGCGTAGCGTTAATAGCAAGTGCCGACGATAAACCTCCTCGCGATTTGTTTTCCATGGAGTTGGATGAGCTATTGTCCCTTGAAGTTACCACATCGCGAAAAATGTCCGATAAACTATACGAATCTACAGCAAGTATCTCTGTGATCACTGCTGATGATATTCGATTATTCGGTTGGCGCAACCTACCCGATATTCTCAATTCTCTGGCGGGGTTCAATGTATATAGCGATCGTGTTTACGATTTTGTTGTAGCACGTGGCGCGGCACAACGAAACGATCCAAACTCACGTATTCTCCTGTTGCTCAATGGCCATAGCATGATCGAAAACTTTGGCTATTTTAATGGCCAGTTGGCCACTGTGGATGTGAGTCATATTGATCGCATTGAAGTAGTTCGGGGGCCAGGGTCGGCGATCTATGGCACCAATGCCATGTATGCAGTTATTAATGTAATCACCAAGAATCAAACTACCCAGGTCGGCGTCGACTTTGGCTCTTTTAATGATCAAAAAATACAGGGCAGCGGTTACTGGAACTGGGATGATTGGCAATTTAATGGCTCTTTCAGTTACTCCACGGGGGAAGAAGAAGATTTATTTTTTGATGAGTATACCGATCCCATTTATAACACCGGGGGGTACACCTCGGGTGCTGCTAATCGAGAGCAGTTAACTAACGGATTGTTAACCGCGCAATATGGTGACCTTAAATTTCAGGTTTATCATAATCAGCGACGCAAATATGTGCCTACAGGTATTTATGGCGGTCGTATTGATCAAAGTGATACTTTTTTTCAGGATACTAATCAACATTTTGATGCCAGCTACCGATATGCTTTTAACCAATACTTAACGGTACGTACACGCTTGTATTACGATCGTTATCAATTTGACGGTCGCTATTTATTTTTACAAGATCCAAATGAGCAAAGCGGTCCAAATTATCCCTCAGAATATAATCGGGTAAAAAGTAGTTATCAGGGATTTGAGATTCTCATTGAAAATGAATGGGGGCCCCATACACGAACCATTTACGGCATAGAATATCGAAAGTACAACAGTTTCGATTTTGTGGTTTTTTCAGAGAATGACCCTCTGGTGCAATTAAATATTCACGATAACATTAATCCTGATGAAGTAGTGCGTAGCGGATTTTTTACTCACGAGGTTCGTTTTTTACCCGAGTTTAAACTGGATTTTGGGTTGCATTTTGATGATTATAAGTCAGTTGGACGTTATTACAGTATTCGGGCAGCCAGCAGTTATGATCTTTTAGAACATGGTCTGATTAAGTTTCAGTTTTCGGAAGCCTTTAGAGCGCCCAACAGTTGGGAGCTTAACGGTGGCTTTTTTCTAAATGGAAATTCTTTTTTAAAAGCCGAGACGATTCAAAAATACGAACTTGGCTATCAGTACTCTTTAAGCTCAAAATGGCTTATCAGTTCATCACTTTTTAAATACGATACCGATATGACCATTCGAACGGACCAGTTCAACAGCTTTACCAATGTTGAAGGTATTTCAGGTAAAGGTTTGGAACTGGAAGTAAATTACTGGAGTAGCGATTGGCGGGTGTTTTCTAGTTTAAGTCTGGCTAAAGCCAAAACTAATGATGGCCAGGTGCGAACCTTTTACGCACCAGAAGAGCAAGTAAAGTTGGGTGTCGCTCGAAGATTGATTGACGATTTACATTTTAGTGCTGAACTACTCTATATGGGAGACCGAAAGACGCCTTATACTGTGCAACCATATTTACCCTCGGTAACCATACTTAATACCAAACTGGGAGATTGGTACTGGGGAGATTGGCGAGTCAGTATGTCAGTTAGAAACTTATTAAATAAAGATTATCAGCATCCATCATTTCCCGCTGATTTGACGTCTAATTATTTAAACCAAAATTTTCCGGTTTATGATATTCCCGCAGAAGGTCGGCATTTATACTTGTCGTTTATTTGGGAGCCGTAAGCAGCAGTGATTAGTATCTACCAAATGCCACTTCAGGATATTAATCAATTTTCACTCGACCATGTTATCCAATGAATAAAGAAGTTGAAATATGAATATTAACCCATGGCGAAGCTCGTTTATTCGAATTGCGTTAGAAGGCCGCTCCTTTATTGATGCTAAGCGAATTCATATTCATACCTTGGAAGAAGCGGAAAGATTTATCGAAAGTTACGGGTATGATATTAATGATACGGTCGATCAACAGGAATTAATTGCGCTTAAACAAGAAGCCATTGAGTTGATAGAAGAGGAGCTGCTGTTAGAGGGCGAGGAGATTCCCGAAGCTATAAAGCAAGAAACAGACATCCGCCAGTATCTTTTGCAAGCATCTCGACCAAGACACAGGGCAAGCGCATTGTGGAGTGCCGCAATGTTGCGAGTGCTGCATACACTAACCCACAGTCATTCACACTTAAATGACCTCTATCATCATGAAATACGAGTGCAGATATTTTCTCGCTATCAACCACATATACATTACGAAATGGATGGCATGTGTTTTGGTGATATTCCGTTAGTTCACTTTGAAATGCGGCCACAAAAAACACGTCGTTCTGTTGCGATGAAGCTTATGCATAAAACAGAGCACGTTGCGGCGGATATCTTCGACTGGATAGGGTTGCGGTTTGTAACAAAAAAGCGCGCGGATGCACTCGATCTATTGGCTTATCTACGTAATCACCATATTGTTGCATTTGCTAATATTAAGCCATCACGTACCCGTAACACACTAATCGACTTTAACTGGGTTATAAAACAATTAAATAAAGGAGACTCTGTTGAATCGATACGTTTGGCTATGGACAAAAAACAATTTCCTACATCTGAACAAATATCATCTGACAATCCGTATAGCAATACAGCTTACCATTCCATTCAACTTACTTGTCGTCAAAGAATAAAAGTAAACGCTGAGCAGGGAGAAAAGTTCAGCTTCTTTTTTCCTTATGAAATACAGCTTATGGATGAGCAAAGCTTTCACTCTTCCAGAGAAGGTTTGGCGTCACATGAAGAATATAAAAAACGCCAGCGAGCGGCGGTTCGTCAGCGTATATTACCATTTCTTCGATAAAGTCTAAGTTGTCTGAAATAGCTGGCTCACTCGCTCAGAAAGTTTTGAGAGTTAGTTATGTAGATTGATAGGTCGGAGTTTGCCTGATATAGCTGTCGCTACTGGCTAAGATTACATCGTGATTTTCGGTAGACTCCATGCTTCCATCAACAAAAATATCTTCGATTCCGGGTGTGTTCCTAACTCACCACGTTGAGAAAATAGAGTCTGCTGCGATCCATAAGACGAAAGTTTCTAATCCCTCCTACCCTCCCTTTTTTCAAAAAGGGAGGAATACCCCCTCCTTTTTCAAAGGAGGGTTGGGGAGGATTTTTTATGAATGGCTGCGTTCCCTAAGTTTACCGATGAACGCTTTTCGACAGGATGAAACAAACTTACTCGTTCGTAGGGTTTGCACGAGAATCGTGCGAACCAAAGAATATAGATTTTTTGTGCGCAAAATGCGCACACTACGACTAGATCATGCGGTCGCATAGCAGGGTGACAGAAGCTACTGAAGACCTTGTCATTTTGCGACTTGACCGCAGAATCCAGCTGTCATTGC
>JBFHVL010000193.1:0-6122 GCA_041589565.1 Kangiellaceae bacterium
CCCTTAAAAAGGGGGAGTGCAGATCTCACAGGTTGGTTAGATCGAAGTGAAACCCAACAGAAATTATAAAGAAAGGCACAACTCGCCATAAAGAGTCGTCAATCGACGAAGTAATCTCTTTAAGCTTATCTTGATACATTCTCTAAATACTTTAACTAACTCTCTTTTAAGGGCTTTTGCCAAAATTGCTGCACACGATTGTCTTGTGTTGGATGACGTGGAATAAATCGACTGAGCATTAACGAAATTAACGCCATTGCTGCGCCAATAAAAAATACCAGTGACGGATTGAATAACCAGATAGCACCAAAAGTCACTGGAATCACTACTGCGGCAATGTGATTGATGGTAAAGCTTACCGCTGCAGTTGCCGCCATATCTTCGGTGTCGGCAATTTTCTGGAAGTAGGTTTTAATGGCAATCGCCATGGCAAAAAATAAATGGTCAATAACATAAAGTGCAGCGGCGTGATAGGGATCCTGAACCAGTGCGTAGCCGCTAAAAACCAGCGCCAGTCCGATGTATTCTACCAGCAACGCTTTGCGCTCACCCACACGGCCGATCCAGCGGCCGATTTTTTCGGCAAAGAAAAAGTTAAACAGGTGGTTTATTAAATACAAAAGCGCAACGTCGCCGACATCGTAGCCAAATTTTTCCACCATCATAAATCCTGCAAACACCATAAAAATTTGGCGGCGCGCACCACTCATAAAAGTCAGCGCGTAATAAAGCCAATATTTCTTACGCAGAATGAGCTTTTTATGTTGTTCAACCGGGTTGGGGAATAAAGGAAAAGCAACCATCATATACAGCACCAGCGCAACGGCGAGTCCTGAGGTGATCAGATACATGCTGGTGTAATTCATCCCTAACAGATGGTCAGCACCCCAGATAAATCCGTAAACGCAAAGAGAACAGATGGAACCGGTTGCCAGCAGTTTTCCCATTTGCGCCGCTGCGGTTTCTTTATCCAGCCATTGCCATTTGAGTGACTGATTCAGGGTTTCAAAATAATGAAAGCCCACTGACATAACAAAGGTGGTTGCGTAAAGTCCCAGTGCCGAAGGAAAGAAGGGCGTGGCGAGAACGCCAACCGCGAGTAGAAGCAGACTCAAAAGTGCAAATCGCTGTTCATGCAGTAACGCTAGAATAAAGACGGCGGTAAAAGCGAGAAAGCCCGGAATTTCTCGTATGCTTTGCAACAGGCCAATTTCCTGTCCGGTAAATTGCGCGACTTCGATACTGAAGTTATTTAGCAATGTCATCCAGCTGGAAAAAGCTAATGGCATAACAATAGCCATTAACATAAGCAATTGAAAGGGCGTTTTTTTGATCACGAGTTGTCCAGAAGGATAAGCGCAAGTGGTGCATTGTAGTGGTAGAGCCAATTTAGAACAATGCACAGATTTCGATAAGTTATGCAGAAAAATTAGATAGAAACTTCCATCTCGCGCTGGTGTTTTCTCTTTTTTTAATGGTTTCCAGTTGTTTTGAAGTCGCAAAGAATTGTTGAATTAGAGGTCGGTCTGGTGGTGGTAAAGTATCTGTGACAAAATTCTGCGGACTAAACAAAAGCTGTAGGACAACGCCTAACCCGCTAAAAATGGAGTATTCTATGAAGCAATTCTTACTTTTTATATTGGTCAGCCTTTCATTGTCGACTCATGCCAACAATCAAGATGAGGTGTTTGGTGATGGTGTTGATATGGATAAGCTGGTTGCCATTGAAACGCTGTTATCTTCTCCCGATGAGTTTAGTGAACAAACCATTACCGTTGAGGGTAAGGTGATTTCAGTGTGTGATAAAAAAGGCTGTTGGATGATGATTACCAGTGGGAATAAGCAGTTACGCATAAAAGTTGATGATGGCGATATGGTATTTCCATTTAACGCCAAAGATAAAACCGCATTTGCGACTGGTAAGCTCGAAGCTTTGACGATGAGTAAAGATAAGGCCATCGCTTATTTATCACACTTGGCAGAAGATGCGGGGGAAAGTTTTGACCCAGCAAGCGTTACCGGTGAAACGACAATCTATCAACTTCGACCTACCGGAGTGGTTATTAAGCAGTAACTCTTCTCTTTAAACGAAAAAAGCGCAACCTAGGTTGCGCTTTTGCATTTTGAATGTGTCGAGCTTTGACTAAACGTTAAAGCGGAAGTGAATGACGTCACCGTCTTTAACAATATAGTCTTTTCCTTCCAGTCGCCATTTCCCGGCATCTTTGGCTCCTTGCTCGCCACCTAGAGTAATGTAGTCGTCATAACTGATGACTTCAGCACGGATAAAACCTTTTTCAAAGTCGGTGTGGATGACGCCCGCCGCTTGAGGAGCTGTAGCTCCGATTCTAACCGTCCAGGCACGAACTTCTTTTTCTCCAGCAGTAAAGTAAGTGTGAAGGTTTAGCAGTGAGTAACCTGCTCGAATTACGCGGTTCAGGCCAGGTTCTTCAAGTCCCATTTCTTGCAAAAACTCAACTTTCTCGTCGTCTTCCAGACTGGCGATTTCGGATTCCATGGCTGCACATACAGGCACAACGATCGCATTTTCTTTAGCGGCGAATTCACGAACCTGATCCAGTCGTGAGTTATTTTCGAAGCCGTCTTCGTTGACGTTAGCAATGTACATAGTAGGCTTCGAGGTTATAAGGTGCAGTTGCTTGACGATTTTCTTTTCGTCGTCATCAAAGTCGATGGAGCGAACTGGGTTGCCCTCATCCAGCACTGGCTTGATCTTCTCTAAAATGGTGAGACGCGCTTTGGCGTCTTTGTCGCCACCTTTCGCCAATTTTTGTGCACGTAAAATGGCTTTTTCGACACTTTCTAGATCTGCGAGTGCCAATTCTGTATTGATCACTTCAATATCGGAAATGGGATCCACTTTACCGGATACATGCACGATGTCGTCATTTTCGAAACACCGCACGACATGAGCTATAGCATCGGTTTCGCGGATATTGGCCAAAAATTTATTGCCTAAGCCTTCACCCTTGGATGCACCTGCGACCAAGCCCGCAATGTCCACAAACTCCATAGTGGTTGGAATGACTTTTTGCGGGTTAACAATGTCCGCCAACTTGTTTAGACGAGGATCGGGTACACCCACCACTCCAGTATTGGGATCGATAGTACAAAAGGGATAGTTTTGAGCATCAATACCGGCATCGGTAAGCGCATTAAACAGAGTTGATTTTCCTACGTTGGGCAGGCCAACGATTCCGCAATTAAAACCCATGCTTGTTTAACCTTTTTAGCTCAGGCTCAAGTTATTGATGCCTGTGATATTGGAACATTGAGACCGTTGACGAGGTAACGAATTAGCATCGAGCCCGGTACAGTCAAAAATTGGGCGCTATTATATCAGGCTTGAGCTACGGCTTCTTCCTCAATTGTAGCTTCTGTAATAACTTGGTTTCGACCTCGTTCCTTCGCCGTATACAAGAGTTTATCGGCGCGGCGGAACCAGTCTTCTATAGACTCGTTGGGGCGAAGAGTGGCGACTCCTGCCGATAAGGATAGTGTGATGTTATTGGAAAATGAATGGCGTTCGACTATTTTTCGAGTTTTCTCTGCCAACTTAAAAGGCATGTCAGCGCCATTGTCACGGGTTAGTAAAATGAACTCTTCACCACCGTAGCGGAAAAGAAGATCGGACACACGTATGTTATTTTCGATAAGTTGTCCCACTTCTTTTAATACTTTATCGCCAACCGTATGACCGTGCTCATCGTTAATACTTTTAAAGTAGTCGATATCAAACACAATCATTGAAGCCGGTTTTTGAGACTCAGAGATTTCGCGCAAGCTGTCGTCGAAAGAGCGCCGGTTTCTTACACCCGTTAAGCTGTCGTAATGTGCCAGTTTTTCTAGCTTTTCCTGCTGCATCTCATTTTGCCGGGTAAGGGCATAGGCAAAGAAGTTTGCAACCATCATGGTAATAAATACGGCGGTAGCATCAACCCATTGAATCGTCAGGTAGGCGATCCCGGTTGAAGCGATGATGAGCAAGCAATTGTAGTAAAAGGTTTGTTTTGGCTTAAGCACGTAATAAGCACCCATCAATATGGGGTATATCCAATAGAGGACATCGGTACCGCGAAAGAAGGCTAAAAATAATAAGCTGAAACTGGAAAGCGCTAACAAAATCCAGCGCGAAATATGGGTGGAGTTTTGTTTGTAGCTAATAAACGCGCAGAAAACAGCGACTGTCGCGATAAAAAAGTCGATGGAGCCTTGTAAGTACTCTGAGTTAAGCAGGCGAAAAATGCCGAAAATCACAAGAGCGATTGCGGCTATGGAGCTGATAATTATTAGCAGCTTAACGTGATCGTCTAACTTCTTATTCATTTTCATTATTACAGTCGATCCCTGATAACGAGCAAAGTTTACCCAATATTTGGTAAAAATACATCTGCTTAACTCTTAACGGTGTCAAAAAGTCGAAGAACGGTTCTGGTTTTGAGATATCGGCCGCAACACTCAAATCTTGAGCATGTTTAAGAGGAGATTGGAGCTTTAATAAAATGAAAGGGCTTTCAGGCTAGTAGTGTCGATTAATTGCTTTTTAAACTGTGCAGATATTGCATGGCCTTATCGTGATTACCCGAGACAATATCATTAATACTTCGCACCGCCTCATAAATAGCATCGTCAATATTTTTCCGCTCGATGGAAGATGGTTTACCGAGGACAAAGCCAGTCACTTTGTTTTTATCGCCTGGATGCCCAATGCCTACACGTAGCCGATGAAAGTTTTTTTGATTACCCAGTTGGGCAATAATGTCGCGCAGGCCGTTATGTCCACCATGACCTCCACCTTTCTTTAAGCGAATTTCACCGGGGTTAATATCCAGTTCGTCATGGGCTACTAAAATTTCCGTTGGCTCAAGCTTAAAAAATTGCGTCATAGCAGCCACGGCTTTGCCACTTAAATTCATAAAAGTAGTCGGAATGAGCAGTCGAGTATCTTGGCCATTGATTAGGCCGCGCCCAGTCAATCCAAAAAATTTCGATTCAGTGTTCAGAGGGATTTGAAAGCTGCGAGCCAGTTCTTCAACAAACCAGGCGCCAGCATTATGACGGGTATCTTGATATTGTGGGCCCGGGTTGGCCAGGCCCACAATGAGTTTGATAGTAGACACTTGTGAATAATCTCGCTCAGTGTCTAAGAAGGCTTATTCTTCGCCGCCTTCTTCTTCAGCAGCTTCTTCTGCAGCTGCACCACGACGATGTACAGAAACGACTGATTGGTCATGATCGTCACCGTGAGTCAGCTCAACAATGGTTAAGCCTTTCGGTAATTTCAGATCTGACAAGTGAATCACGTCGTTTACGTCCAAATCAGCAACGTCAACTTCGATGAATTCAGGCAAGTCTTTCGCTTTACAGCTGACTTCTACCGTGTTCATGTGATGCTGGATGTGGCCACCGGCTTTAATACCTTTACACCCTTCTTCGTTCAAGAAGTGTAAAGGAACTTGCATGGTGATAACGGCGTTATCAGAAACGCGTTGGAAGTCCATGTGAGTGACTTTAGGCTTGAATGGGTGACGTTGCATGTCTTTCAGGATCACCTTGTTTTTCTTGCCATCGATGATCAAAGACAGAATGTGTGAGTAGAAAGCTTCGTGCTCAACGTGTTGTAATACTTCGCTGTGGTTCAACACGATGGGTTGTGGCTCTTTTTCACCGCCATAGATGATGGCTGGTACTTTGTCTGCTTCACGACGTAGGCGGCGGCTCGCACCTTTCCCTATGTCTGAACGCAGCTCGGCATTCATTTCAAATAAGTTCATGGTTTTACTCCAAATTTTGATTTAAGACTCTCGATTTCGCGACCAAAACCGAGGCATCCCCCACTAAGAGGGCGGCAAATTATACAGTTTGAGGGTGGATAGGTAAACCATAAATGGTTGACGACTGAATGACTGCAAGAGCAGACATGAAAAGGGCGTCCTTAGGACGCCCTGAACGTATCGCTCACAATTGCCTTAGTCACAATTGCCTTAGTCGAGGAACATGGTCGACAGTGATTCTTCTTCATTCACTCGACGAATGGCTTCGGCCAGAATATTGGACATGGTGAGCTGCTCAATACGCTCGCAAGACAATGCATCACCCGA
>JBFHVL010000194.1:0-6116 GCA_041589565.1 Kangiellaceae bacterium
TAACGATTACTTATTCAGCGCCAGTGATTGATCTTCCTGTGGGAAGAAGCGAATACTGACGCGGCGTTCCATGGCGTAGGCATCGAAGTTGCCTTTTGGCGCAACCGATTGCGATTCGCCATGCGCTGCGGTGAAGATACGGGTTTCATCTATACCGTGTTCTACCAGTAGTTGCTTGACCGCTTCGGTACGTTGTTCCGACAATTGTTGGTTTTGCTCTTTGCTACCGCGCGGGTCGGCAAAGCCATCCAGTTTTACTGTTAAATTAGGATAACGATTTAAAAAATCGGCCAGCTGAGTGACGCGTTTGCGATCGTTATCGTCCAGTTCGGTCGCGGCAGTGTGAAACAGTAAATCCATTTGCAGCATTTCCGATCCATTAAAATCTGTGCTGGATTGCACACTGACCTGTTGTTTAAGTTCCACCACTTGAGCATTAAGATGTTGCTTGCTGAGTTCGGCGTTTTGCAGTTCAACTTTTAGCTCATCCACCTGATTAGCTTTGTTGACTTCGCCGCCTAATAAACCACCAATGGCTGCTCCGACAATAAATCCAATCGGACCTGCGGCGGCTGCACCAACCAGGGCTCCACTGGCGACACCAATATTTTCTTCTTTGGTGGCTTCGGCATGGCTGTTACTGGTGTAGCTAATAGTTGCTGCGATAAGTGAGCTGATTACGATGGCTTTTTTCATTGTCTTTTCCTCGATTGATCTGTTAATAATGAATTCTTTGGTTGGGAAGCCCCTGAACTGCTGAACTTATCAAACTGCGTTAAAGTCCAATCAGAGACTTCCCTAAGGCTCAATGAGCCAAACCTTCCCTGGGAATAATGTGGCGGTTGGTTGACCACGGTTCCTGCGTTGGGTTGGTTTTCGGTGCTCGACTTTGGAGAACTCTGTTTGCGTCGAACACGGTGTTATTAAAACGCTTTGGTGAGGCAGAACACTGGAGCAAAAAGGGCAAAGCGCCGGGCAAATGTGGCAAAAAAATGGCATGGGCCTTTTCGCTAGTAAATAAAGAATTTTTTGGAGTGATGTATGGCAAAGCGAATTGCTTTGGTAGAAGACGAACCCGCTATTCGCGAGAACTATCAACAGGCATTACAGAAATATGGCTATGAGGTAGTGCCTCTAGAAAACCTGACGCAGGCCGAACAAGAGTTTCGCGGCCGTTTACCTGATATGGCGATCCTTGATGTAGCACTCGAAGATGAGCCAGAAGGTGGATTTAAACTGTGTCAGTTATTGCGCCAACAATCTGCGCGAATGCCTATTATTTTTCTAACTGCGATGGACTCCGAGTTCGATATAATTTCGGGGCTACGACTTGGTGCAGACGATTACATCACCAAAGATATTTCGCTTCCGCATTTTATGGCGCGCGTTTCGGCTTTGTTTCGTCGCATGCAGGCATTGGAGCAACAATTTACCGAACCCGAACAGAAAGAAGTGGGTGATCTTTTGCTCGATTTGGATCGCGTGCAAGCGCAATGGCAAAAGCAACCGGTTGATTTAACTTTAACCGAATTCTGGATGGTGCATGCTTTGGCGAAAAATCCTGGTCATGTCAAAACACGCGATCAATTAATGGAAACCGCCAATGTTGTTGTCGACGACTCAACCATCACCTCACACATCAAACGCATTCGTAAAAAATTTGCTGCCCTCGATCCTAACTTTGATCGTATCGATACTGTGTACGGTATGGGCTATCGTTGGAAACCGTGAGCTAGTTAAAGTTGATGAGTCGCTTTTGGAGCCTTAAGAAAAAGCTGTTACTGTTTTCACTCGTTTTAATGTCCTTGCCGTTTTTGGGCGTTGGATTTTTAAAGCAAGTGGAAAATATGCTGGTGGATAATTTACTGCATAATCTTTCCGAGTTTGCGGGTTCTATCGCGTTTACATTACAACAGCAGCCCATTCAAGCACCTAATGCAATCCAAAAGGGACTTAATGAACCACGGTTCTACGTGCCTTCATTATCGCGTTTATTAAATATTGATGGTTATAGTGAAGACTGGTTTCCGGTTCGCGGCTTTGCACGACGTTTTTCTCATCAGAATCTGGAAGTAGAAGCGGGTATTGCGCGTGGGGCAGGTCAGTTCTTCGCACAAGTGACGGTTAATGATACGTCGCCCAGTTATCGCGAAGTGAGCGATCAGTTTTCAATCAGCGATCAAATTCTAGTAACACTGGTCGATGCTCAAGGTCGAAGAGCTTTATTTTTATTTGCACCCGTTGCGGTAGGGCAGGTGAGACCCTTTCAGTTGCATAATGATTTTTCCGATCTTTGGATCACTCAGGCGATCTGGCAGGAACATGAACACGGATATACTCTGGAGTGGGTTATGCCACTCAATCACAACTGGCAAGCCATTGGCTTTGAGGTAAAAAATCATGATCCGGTTACTGATGAGTTTATTTCTGCACGAAGTTATCAGAATGAGTTGAATCCACTGCAATGGCCGATGACTTCATTGGAACATAAGCTGGCTACCTTATCGCTAGCCGATGGTAAACGAATTTGGGTGCTTGATGCTCAAGGTCAGGTGTTAGCTCGGCACGGGAGCCTTATGCCTGATCTGGAACTGGCGCAGGTAAATCCGTTAATTCACTTTTTGTTAGCTCCGCCATTAAGCGGCTTTTCCGATCCGCGTTCACGCGCCATTGAAATCAGTTTGCCCGAAGTAAAGTCGGCACTCAGCGGTATGTCTGCCGAAACATTGGAACTTATTCCTGGTACCGAAACGGCAATCGCTCTGGTGGCAGTTCCCCTGTTGCAAAATCAAAGTGGTGACTCCGAACCGCAAGTCGTCGGCGTGGTGATGGTGGAAGAAACGGTTGCTGCAATACAAATGATTCAACGAGAAGCGATGAATGCATTTGTGAATACGACTTTAGTGATTTTGTTGTTGGTGATTGTCACTTTGATTATTGTTGCATCGCGCATTACTGCGCGTATTACGCGACTCAGCCAACAAACTACCGCAGCTGTGGACCATCATGGACGTGTGATTAAAGTCATCGAGCCGGAAAAAACCAGTGATGAAATTGGTGAACTGTCTGTGAATTTTTCCAAAATGAGTGTGCGATTAAAGGAATATAACGAATACATGGAAAAGCTGGCATCGCGGTTAACGCACGAACTGCGAACGCCAATCGCTACCGTACGTTCTTCTATCGATAACATCGCCTTATCGGACAATGCGGCGATTCAAGACGATGAGGCAGTTAAAGATGCTCTCGGCCATGCCCAGCGGGGCATCGAACGTCTCAGTAATATGATCACCCGAATGCGCGAAGCCGCCCGGTTGGAGCAAAGTATATTGTCGCTCGATAAAGATGATGTGGATTTAGTCGACTTTGTGCGTCAATATTTGGACGCGACAGCTTCGCTATACCCTGAACACCAATTAAAACTGGTAACAGAGCACTCTTCCTGCAAGGTTAATTCACACCCCGAAGTGATTGCACAACTGCTCGACAAGTTGTTATCGAATGCGCGCGATTTTGCCGAAGTGGGCTCAACCATTGAGGTGCATTTAACTTCAAGTACTAATTCAACGGCCAGGGCCGTTTCGCGTTTGGTCTCTTTGGCGGTCAGCAACCGAGGCCCAGCGCTGCCACAGCAGGACACGGAGCAGCTGTTTTCATCAATGGTGTCAGAGCGAAGCCGTGACTATCGCTCGTCGGATCAGGCGCATTTAGGGTTAGGGCTCTACATCGTTCGACTTATCGCCGAGTACCATAAAGGGCGCTACTTTGCCTGTAACCTGCAAAATGGTGAGGGTGTGATTGTGGGTATTGAAATTCCAAATTAGAGAATTTTCTGGTTTTCCATAACCGAAAGTTTCCTTCAGCGCTTATCAAGCGATAGTTGTGCGAGTACAATAGCCGCCATTATTTTTAGGTTGTGAAACTACAGCGACCATACTTAGTAGATTAGCTAAAACGCCAAATTCTGGAGTATCGCCATGTTTGAACAGTTACAAGAGTTACCCGCCGACTCATTGTTAGGCTTAATTACCCTGTATCGCGACGACACCAATCCAAATAAAGTCGATTTGGGTGTCGGCGTATATCGCGATGAAAAAGGGCATACTCCGATTATGTCGGCGGTTAAAAAAGCCGCTGAAAAGCATATGGCCAGCGAAGATTCTAAAACCTATATTGGGCCAGTGGGTGTTCCCGGGTTTGTAGAAGGCATTAAGCAATTGGTGTTGGGTAATAGCTCTCAGGCATTGGCGAATAATCGTGTAGCCGGTATTCAAACGCCCGGTGGCTGTGGTGCTTTACGAGTCGGCTCCGAGTTATTGAAACGCTTGGGCGATAACATGAAGGTTTGGGTAAGTGACCCAACCTGGGCAAACCATATTCCTCTGATCCGTTCGGCCGGGCTGCCCATTGAAGTTTATCCTTATTTTGATTCGGCAACGGGTGGCGTAAATTTCGATGCCATGGATGCGCAACTGGCCAAGTTAGGTCAGGGCGATATTGTGTTACTTCATGGTTGCTGTCATAACCCAACCGGCGCTGATTTAACCTTTGATAACTGGAAAGCCATCGCTGAGCGCGCCAGCAAACAAGGTTTCCTGCCATATGTGGATATCGCCTATCAAGGTCTGGGTGATGGACTCGACGTTGATGTTGAGGGAGTACGATATTTATCCGAGCAAGTGGAAGAAATGGTGATTGCCACATCCTGCTCGAAAAACTTCGGTCTTTATCGTGAGCGTACCGGAAGCCTGATGGTTCAAACCGGCTCCGAGTCGCAAGCCAAAGCTATACAAACGCAAATTCAGGATGTTGCTCGCGCAAACTATTCCATGTCACCAGCCTATGGTGGCTTTTTGGTGGATATGATTTTGCACGACGATGCTTTACGAAAAGAGTGGCAAGGTGAACTCGAAGCAATGGCCACTCGTGTTAAATCATTACGTGCAGGGTTGCTGGAAAAAATTAATCAACGTGGTATCGATAAAAACTTCGGCTTTATCACCGAACAGAAAGGTATGTTCTCATACCTCGGAATTAATAAAGAGCAAGTTCGCGAAATGCGCGAAAAGTTTAGCATCTATATGGCCGATTCCAGCCGAATTAATGTTGCTGGCTTAAACACACATTGTCTTGATTACGTAGCGGATGCGCTGAAAGCGGTGTGTGAGAAATAGAATTATTATTTAGTTTTCTTTTGTGAATCTATATCGATATAAAGTCAAAATCCCTTCCAATGTCCAATATGGGCATTGGGAGGTTCTTTCTACCATTCTTGCGATTCCTGCAATAATCGGAGCTTTCATAGAGCTTTATTACGGAAGTCTTTGGTTTGCCTTGTATTCTGTTATTACGGTTACAATATGCATTGCGGTAATGGCATTGAAAATAAGGCTTTATGTTGGACTGATATTAGTCATTTCGACATTTATTACTTTCTATTTGTTTCGCTCAAATTTTCAAAGTCCAATATTGGTAATGTTTCTTTGTTCGATATTTTTTATGACTCAGTTCATCGTTTTATTGATGGGCAAAGAAGAAATAGAAAGTGAATAGTTGAGATAATAAGGAAGGCGGTTTCAAAGCTATTCGAGTTTTGATGCTTAGAGTTTCTACTAATTTTTTGATTACATAGGTTTCATCCGGGCTACATAAACTTTTAACTTTTCTGGTTTAAAGGACATCCTTCAACTGTCATGAAATATTTACTCTTCATCTTACTTACTTCGATGTGTTTCGCGAACGCTGAGGAATTTTCACTAGGTAAAAATCTTAATTTGGACTTTAAGGCATTTCCCTGCTCTAGAGACATCGGGGAGTTAAGCATTGAAGTAGAAGACTTAGGCGATCGGGTGAAGTATATCGTAAGGACTAACATAGCGGGTGGCGTTAATGAGTTTTATCCAGAGCTAGGAGGCATTGGGGATGCTCTTACTTTAAATTTAAAAGCGATTAATAATCGAGGTGTTCATAATCTCTGCATTTGTGGAGCAAAATTTGAGTATACAATGGATAAATTAGATAAGGATTTTTCAAAAGTCGTATTTGTTTACAATTACTCGTTAATAATTGAAAAGTTATTTTAAAGCGTCTCCATGCTTTTTTACTATTCAGAGATA
>JBFHVL010000195.1:0-6100 GCA_041589565.1 Kangiellaceae bacterium
AAACGGTAGTTGAATGGAAGCGTTGGGTTATGGTGCATAAGCGTAATCCTTCAGCACCAATGGGTATTCACAGTCAGCCAACATTAAAATCCTTTGTCGACGCCGATCAAATTACTTTGCCTGACTCATTAAATTTTACTGCCTATAAAACCGAATGGAGTGGCTCACCCCATTTATGGAGTGATTACCTACCCGGTGAAATCATTGATCACTGCGACGGGATTACTATCAACGATTCCGATCATTCTCTGGCAACTCGACTGTATCAAAACAATGCCAAGGTTCATTTTGATGGCTTTGCCATGCAAAACTCGCGACATCAACAACGGCTGGTTTACGGTGGCCATATTATTTCATTGTGTCGAGCCATCAGTCACAATGGACTGGCCAACGGCTTGTGGTTGGCCGCGATCAACGGTGGTTCTCATTTAAACCCAAGTTTCGCTGGGGATACTATTTATTGTCAGTCGAAAGTTATCGACAAAGGTGAGTTTGCTGGACGCAGTGATCTGGGCTGGATCAGAGTCGCCAGTTACGGCTTTAAAAACTGCGATAGCGATGTGCGAAGTGAAGTGATGCAGGTGAAGCAAATCAACAAAGACACGCCTCAACTGGTACTCCAACTCGACTACACATTACTGATGCCAAAATAAAGTTAGTAGTCGATGGATGTTGTCCAAACCAATTTTTCGTAGTCTATTGAAGCCAGAAGTTGAATCTGGCTTCTTGTATACAAACTCATAGGATCGTCGTGAATTTCCTTTAAGCTTACACTGCTATTCTTATAACTACCGTACATACCTACCCAGCAGTTACGACCGCTCGCCTTGGCGCAGTAAAGACAGTGATCGGCAATTTGAATAACCTGTTCGGGTGTAAACTGCTCGAAGCAAAAGTTTGAAAATGGTAAAGGCACAAAACCAATCGAACAGGTCAGGCTAATGGTATGTGAGTCATCAATTTCAAATGAGTACTCAGCAAAAGCTTTCAATAAGCGGTCGGCGACAATATTGGCCTGTGTGCGCGGTGAGTTACGCAGCACCAGTAAAAATTCTTCTCCGCCATAACGGATGACATAATCTCCTTCCCGTATGACATGCCCGATAACATTACTCACTTGAAGTAAAACTCGGTCTCCCACGGCGTGACCGTATTGATCATTGACCTCTTTAAAAAAGTCGATATCAATCATAAAAAACAGGATATCTCTTTCCTGCACCGAAGAAAGGTTAGAATAATCATCGTTGAGCGAAGCATGGGCGCGCTTAATATCGCCAAGATCTCGCTCCAGATAATGAAAGAGCATTCGACGATTGCCCATACCGGTAAGCGCGTCCGTCATGCTGACTTCTTCCAGACGCTGGTTGGCATCCAATAATTTTTGGTTAACCTCTCGTAGCTCTTTGTTTTTCGCTTTAAGGAGTTGCGTTCGTTGTTCCACCAACTGGTTCAAACGAAGCATAATTTGATGGTTGCGCTTTTGTGTATAGATCCAGTACCAGTAAATTAAGGCAATACCACTCATCAATAACAGTGTGTACACCATATAGGCCCAGCTAGAGGCCCACCAGGGAGGTAGCAACACTAGTTCAAAACTTAAAGGGCTTTCACTCCAAATTCCACTGGCGCTTTTTTGCGTCACTTCCATTCGGTATTTTCCGGGTGACAGTTGATTGTAAAATGCCACCAGACGATCGCCTTGACTGTAATTCCAGTCACTATCCATACCGATAAGTCGATAAGCAAATGTTTGCTCACCCGCTGAAAAAAAGTCACTGGAAGAAAACACCATTTTAATTTTTTCATAGGATTTTTTGGCAGTAATGCGAATAGGCGCAAATGGAACACCTTCTATTTGATTAAACTTACTGCCGAATGCAGACTCATCATTCAAAAATAACTGATTTAAAAATACTCGATTGCTCTGTGATTGGTTTAAAAATTTATGCGGTTCAATCGCCACCAAACCAGCGAGTCCACCGAAAAACAATCGCCCATTATCTTCTTGAAAATAAGAACCTGAATTAAATTCATTATGAGGAAGACCATGTATTCGAGTGTACTGAGTGAATTTATTCAATTTGTTATTGAATCGCGCTAAACCTTTATTGGTTGATGACCAGAACCAACCATGTTTATCTTTAAGTATTGAGTACACCACATTATTGGGTAATCCTTGATCGGATGTGATATGGGTGAATATTTTACTGGTCACATTGTATCGGCCCAATCCCTTGCCGTAGGAACCAAACCAATATGTCTCTTCATCTTCCTGAAAAATACTCCAGATAAAGTTATTTGGAGTTCCTAGACGTGCATTTTCACCCTCTTTATAGTGGTTAATCAGCCTCTTTGACTTTGGATCCAAAACAAACACACCGAAATTATCAGTTCCAACCCATAACTTGTTTTGATTATCGAGCACTAAAGTCGTCACCAACGGTGGATCAATGTGCTCAATCAGATCAATTTTTTCAAAAGCCTTTGTTTCATCATTCCAGTAACTTAAACCCTGATCATAACTCCCAACCCATAGTTGATAGAGATGATCTTCTAATATGCTCCGAATGCGCCTGCCAGTAGTCGCTTCACTGTTGGAAATACTATTAAACGGTTTATCCGAATTTAACGGATCGAAAATGACTACTCCATTCTCTGTCCCCACCCATAACTCATTATTATGCCGTTCATAAATCACACGGATAGAATTACTGGTAAGCCCTACATCATTTTCCTTAGACTGCAGATAGTGCTCAAAACTTTCCGAGAAGTTTTGCGTGGTAAAAATACCTTCTTCGTCAGTGCCGACCCAATAGGTACCATCGGAAGCGCGAAATATGGATCGAACACTAGGTTCAAACAAATTGCCATCTTTGGTTTTAAATTCGCTCATCACAGCTATACCAGGAAATGAAAAGCGTAGTTTATTAACACCGCTTAACCAGGTACCCAACCAAACACTGCCATCATGTGATTGTAATATACTGGCGATATTGTTATCGGTGATCTTATGCGTTTGACTGCGTTTATTTAAATGAATCAAACGATTGGTCAATTCATCCAGCACCCAGACTCCATTCGTTTGTGTTGCTACCCAGAATTGCGAAGAGTTAATTTGAGATAGTGACGTTGTACGTTCATTCTTTATTTGTTCATTCAGCTCATTTAATAAAGGAAAGCTAATCAATTGCCATTGTTTATCTTGAATTTCTAGTACATGAACTTTGTTGTCCGATATAGCCCAGAGCCGCTGCTGCGAATCAAAAAAAAGTCGCTTAATATCCTGTTTAAAGGGCTGACTGACGGGCAAGTCGTAAAACTGACCACCGTAAAGAGTTTTGATACCTTTAGAAGTTGCAACGAATAATTGCTTTTGATGATTAACCAGAAGATGATTTAACCGCGCTTCGGGTGTCGAGGAGTTTTTTAACCAGTAAACTTCCTGTAATGCCAACTCATTGGACAAGCTAACATTAAATACTCCACTAGTTAAAGCGAACCACAGAGTTCCCTTAGCATCAATCGCACAACCTAGAATAGGGTTAGTTTCTTGCTCGGGTAAAAAATCTCTTAAATATACTTCCTTTTTAATTTCGCTATGTTTATCAAAAACTAAAATACCGCCATCATAGGAAGATGCCCAAACCGTTCCGTTACGAGTACATACTTGAGAAAAGCTAAACAATCGACGTTGGCTAACACTGTCCATAGAAATACGCTGGTGGCTGATTCCATCGAACCGCGATACACCATCATCCGTTGCAAAATATATAAATCCGTCTTCGTCCTGAGTGATGGCTCTGACCGTCGACTGCGGTAAGCCGTCCTCAACGCCAATAACTTCGAGATCGAAAATGAATGAGTGCTCACCCGCACGCGTCCAAACTGCAACTATAAGCAGTATCACCAATGCAAAGTTTCGCCTAAACAAGTACATCTTTGGACTGTTTCACTCTACCGGTAGATAAAGATAGGACAAAAGCTGATGGACGCCTGAAAGAAAACTGGGACTTCCGCCGCAGTTAACAACGAGTGAAACTCAGCTATACCAATGTGAACAGCTTACCTTACACAGCCAAAAGTGCAAATATATTGGATGGCGCGATAATTCCATTCGGCTAAAACTCATGCTTCAACGACGATTTCCCTGCAATCCACCGGTATGCCAAAGCAAAACTTGGCCGGTAACTTTTTCTGGGTGTTCAGAGCAATAAAACTCCAACGCCCGACAACATTTGGTTAAATAGATCGGATCGAGCCGAACTCCCAAGGCCTGCTCAAACCGTTGCTGGTCCTTCAACAGATCATCATTAATCTTTCCAAAACCTCGCCCACAAAAACGATGATCCAGATAGAGCCGCTCCGGCCAACAGACACCGGCCTGTTCACACAGTTTCATCAAGCTTTGCGTCAAATACTCTGCTCCGCGTACAACCACTACGCCAATCACCCGAGTATTCCATCCTCGTTGTGCAAATCCCAGCGCAAGTCCGAGTGCTGTAATCCCGGTACCAACGGGTACAAACACCGCCTGCGGCTCTGCTGTCAGTTCATCGGTGGCCGAAATGAGTCCCTGTAGCGCGGTTACATCACTTCCTCCCTCCGGTAACCAGTAAGCCCCTGCTTGAATTGCCTGTCTAGCGGCGAAATCAGGCTCTTCCCGATACTTTCGATAAGTCAGCTTATCAACGAAATCCAGTTTTACTTGCCAGCGCAGTAAATCATTTAACGTCGGGCCGAACTCTTGAGGCTGTTGCCCCCGAATTTTGGCGACAAGAGGAATACCCAGTTGATGACACAGGTACCCTAATGAATGAATAAAGTTTGAACGATTGCCTCCCATGCTGATCACACATGACGGTTTGTTGTTTAGCCACTGCTTTGCCAGCTGTAATAATTTACGAGCTTTATTACCCGAAACTACCGGATGGATCAGATCGTCCCGTTTAATACGCAAATGAACATCTTTAAATACACTACCCGAACGGGCCAAAGGTACGGACTGTTCCGGTGAAGGAATACTCCACTGCAGACGACTTAAAACTTCCATTTGGGAGAGCGAAGGACTCAAATTTCGGAGGGACTGATGCACCTCGATGTGAACATCGATTAAGGCTAATTCAGGTTGCTACTATAAATTAGCAGCTTCGGACATTATCAGCCAGGACGTATCACGCTTGCGTCTTTCTCGAGTGATTCGACGATCCAATCCAAAGTCGCGCAACAATCCTTCCAGTCGACGATTATGATTGGTTCGACGTCGATCAATCCGACGCTCTGGCCCAATGTAGCAAGTATCACCATTGACTTCTGCAAAAAACGCAGACGGTGTATTACTCATCGATTTAACCTCATTTTAAGTAATAGCAACCTGAATGAATTTTAATCAAATCGCTCAGGCTCCTTGCATTGTAGCCATTTCCCTATGAATATCCAAAAATTTACGCGATATTCGGCGTTTTATCGCAGATAATAGGACTTTTCGACAACCTATATATCTTTTTGAGATTGCCATTGGTCGCTATTATGCCTTTTATTGATACATTTAATCCAGGTAAAAAATACACAGTTTTGCTGGCGCATGGTGCTGGCGCCGATGCAAATACCGAATTTATGCAATGGATCAAGCAGAGCCTCGATGAAAAAGGCGTTCAAGTGATTCGATTTAATTTTCCATATATGGAAAAAATTTTGCGCGAAGGCAAACGTCGACCACCAGATCGAATGCCGGTTTTACTAGAGAGTTTTACGCAAGCGATTGAGTCTCTCACCAGCAAAAACATCTGGATAGGCGGCAAGTCAATGGGAGGACGAGTCGCGACTTTATTAAGCGACCATCCACAAGTCTTAGGGACAATTGCATTAGGTTATCCTTTTCATCCTCCGGGAAAACCCGATAATTTACGAACTGAGCACTTGGAAGCGATGAAAAAAATTTGTGTTATTTTGCAGGGTGAACGCGATCCATTCGGCAAGCTTGAAGAAGTTTCCCAGTATAAACTTTCAAAATTGGTGAAAGTTCATTGGTTAACCGATGGAGAGCACAGTTTTAAACCTCGCAAAGCTTCAGGAGTTACTCAAATGGAGAATATTGAAGAAG
>JBFHVL010000196.1:0-6046 GCA_041589565.1 Kangiellaceae bacterium
CGTTGTCTACACAAGCATCAGGTGTCTAAAGTGGTTTATCCTCAAACGGCCAACAGTGAATCGCTACTCGCCATGCCACAGCTACAGTCGGTTAAAAATCAGCGTATAATGCTGGTCTGCGGAGTCGGCGGACGCGATACTATTGAGTCAACGTTGATTGCGCGTGGCGCTCGTGTTGAACGATTGGAAGTTTACCAACGCATGCCCGTGGACAATATTCAAAATGAACTACCTCGCCGCCCTTTATGGATAGTTTCCAGCGCCGCGGTACTGGAAGTTCTCGATCGCACCCTTGGCGATCCACAGCAGGTGCTGGTGACCAGTGAACGTCTGGCTCATCTGGCACTACAAAAACAACATCAGGTTTGCGCCATTAGTAACAGTGCGCTCGATCAGGACATTATTAATTGCTTGTCGCAAATGACTGCAGGATAAATGCATGAGCCAATCAAAAGACGAACAATCCAAACAACCTTCGGCAACAGAATCTGCCATAGATGCAGGTGCGATGGAATCGGGTACTGGACATGAGCAAAACGAATCTAAAAACGAAAACTCATCAACGGCACCCCCAACCGAACCGTCAACCATTACCACCGACTTCGCGACGGAAGACGACTCACTGACCCACGTTGCTCAGGCACCGGCAAAGTCATCCGGTAATGGGTTAAAATGGTTGGTGATTGTACTACTCCTGATCGCGCTGGGCATTAGCGGTTGGGTAGGCTATCAGCAATGGTTACAAAAGCAGGCTGTTAGCGAGCAACTCAGCTCACAAGACACCACCTTGCAACAGCAGAACGGTGTTATTCAGCAGTTGCAGGGACTCATTAATGCACAGCAACGGGAACTGGCGAATCTATCCGGGCAACAAACCACTCAAAATGATCAGCAGGCCTTACTGCGCCAACAACTGACAGTAACGCAGGAAAAACTTAGATTGCTGTCGAGTAAAGGCCGTCAGGAATGGGTGCTGGAACAGACGCATTATTACCTTAATCTGGCACAGCAAAAGTTATTATTTGAAAACAATGTTCAAACCGCAATGGCGCTATTAGCGGAAGCTGATGCTGCCCTTGCCCACAGTGGTGACTTAAACCTGACCGACTTGCGTCAGGCGATTAACAACGATTTGGCTGCGTTAGCCGTTATTCCAGAGCGCGACACTACCTCTGTGCTGCTTACCTTAAACGCACTGCAAAAACAGGTCGCAGAGCTTCAACCACAAGCCATTCAACTACCCGAGTCCATTAACGAGCCTGAAGTCGATAACAAGGCCTGGTTCGATCGACTGATGCAGACACTGGATAAATTTGGTGAAGATGCGTTTAAATTCCGCACCCACGATAACAAGGTACAACCGCTGTTGTCTGATGAACACAAAGCAGTACTGCAGGCCACGCTTCAACTGGCGTTAACTCAAGCTCAAACTGCCGTAATGGAAGGCAAACAAAATTACTTTCAAGCTCGACTGCAATTTACTGACGAATTGCTGCAAAATTATTTTCAATTAAACGAGCAAGGCACTGCCTTATCCGCTCAACTAAAAAAGTTGCAAAACGTTCCAATTGATACGCCACCTGCGTATCAGCTCACCGCGCTGCCTATGATGAATGAGCTAAAGCAGCAACGCCGTCTGCAATGGTATAGTGAACAGTCGGTTCCAGCAGTACCCGAATCAAATGGTGACGAACAATGAAGCTGCGCCATCTGTTTCTACTGGCCACCATCGTTGGCGCACTGCTCGCGTGGTTTATTAAAGAACAACGCGGATTTGTTTTAATCGCCTGGGATAATCATACTTTAGAGATGCGATTATGGATCGCAGCAATCCTGATACTCATCCTGATACTGACCGTGTTCTTACTCAGCGGGTTATTTTTCTGGCTCAAGCGTAGCGGCAAAAGCTTATCCTTGTGGAGCCAGTCGCGAGGCAGTCGAAAAGCGCGCAGCCAAACACTCACCGGGATCATCGCCTTAGCAGAAGGGCATTGGGATAGGGCAGAATTACTATTTAACAAAGCCATCGAAAAATCTGACAGCCCGCTGATCAATTACCTGTTGGCAGCAAAGGCGGCACAGGAGCAACAAAACTTTCCGCAGCGAGACGAGTACCTCAAGCAAGCCTCCGAGTTTGAGCCGGAAGCCAGTATTGCCGTCAGTGTGACACAGGCAGAACTCCAGTACGAAGGCGGACAATACGAGCAGGCACTCGCCACCGTTTCTCAATTGTGGGAGCAAAGCAAACGTCATCCTTACGTTTTAAAGCTGCTTGCCAAGTGCTATTTCCAACTCAAAGACTGGAGCAACCTGTACTCGACACTGCCGCAAATAAAAAAGACACAGGTGTTTAGCAAGGAAGAGTTTACGCAATTGGAACACCAATGTATCACCCAGTTATTGATCATTGAGGCGGCGCAAGGTGCAGAAAAACTACAACAATTGTGGCAAACCCTGACCAGCGAATACAAAAAGCGTACCGAGTTTGTTCTAATTTTTGCCCAATTGTTGGTGGAGCTGGGTGTCCATGCAGAAGCCGAAGCCAGTATCCGGCAGGCACTCAAACGCAAATATCATCGCAAGTTAATTTACTGGTATGGTCGAGCCGCCGGTCGAGACAGTCAAACTCAATTGCACTTTGCCGAAAGCTTTAAAGCAGAGGGACGTGCCGACTGGGAGCTTTATTTTGCTTTAGGTCAGTTGAGTTATCACAACGAACTCTGGGGTAAAGCGCGTGACTATTTAATGCAATCGATTAAACTATGCCCCTCGCTGGAGGCCTACCATTTGCTGGTACTGACTCTGGAACATTTAAACGAGCCTCTGGACTCGATTAATCACACGTTAAAGAGTGCGCTTATGTCAGTCAGTGCAGCCAATCGTCCAGCGCTATTGTCGCCCAGTGCGCCTTTACTGTTAACGACCAAATAAACAGGTACCTCATGAGTCAATCGCCACATATCCCTCGCGTCGGTTTTGTCAGCCTTGGCTGTCCCAAAAATACGGTGGATTCCGAGCGTATCATCACGCAACTGCGTGCTGAGGGATACGAATTATCCAACACCTATCAAAACTCGGATCTGGTGGTGGTCAATACTTGCGGTTTTATCGATGCTGCGGTTCAGGAGTCGCTCGATACCATTGGCGAAGCATTAACAGAAAATGGCAAAGTTATTGTTACCGGCTGTCTGGGTATTAAAGAAAATACCATTCGCGAAGTGCACCCAAATGTACTCGCAGTTACCGGCCCCCATGCTTACGAACAGGTGATGGAGCAAATTCATCAACATCTACCACCACAGCATGATCCCTTCATGGATCTGGTTCCCCCGGCCGGACTGAAACTGACGCCGGAACACTTTGCCTACTTAAAGATTTCTGAAGGCTGCAACCACAAGTGTACCTTTTGCATCATTCCTTCTATGCGCGGCAAACTGGTCAGTCGTGATATCGGAAGTGTGCTACAAGAAGCTGAAAACCTAGTGAACAACGGCGTCCAGGAATTATTAATTGTTTCGCAAGACACCAGCGCCTACGGTATCGATGTTAAGTACAAAACCGGGTTTTGGGGCGGCGCTCCGGTTAAAACCCGCTTTCAAGAACTGTGTCAGGAACTGGGCAAACTCGATGCCTGGGTACGATTGCATTACGTTTATCCCTACCCTCATGTAGACGATGTCATTCCCTTAATGGCCGAAGGTAAAATTCTGCCGTATCTGGATATTCCGTTTCAGCACGCCAGCGAAAAAGTTTTACGTAATATGAAACGCCCAGCAGCCAGCGAAAAAGTGCTCGACCGCATCAAACAATGGCGCACCATCTGTCCCGATATGGCCATTCGCAGTACCTTTATTGTCGGTTTTCCCGGTGAAACCGAGGACGACTTCAAACAATTGATCGACTTTTTATACGAGGCCGATCTCGATCGTGCAGGAGCCTTTAAATATTCACCGGTCGAAGGTGCCACCGCCAATGCGTTACCAGATCATGTCGATCCGGAAATACAGGAAGAGCGCTGGCAGACCTTTATGTCGGTACAGGCAGAGATCAGCGCCAATAAATTGCAGAAGAAAGTCGGGCAGCGACTGGAAGTGTTGATTGATGAAATTACCGATGGAGGTGCGATTGGTCGTACTCAATATGATGCACCCGAAATTGATGGGCTGGTGCATATTACTACCGACGAAGCATTGGAAAAAGGCGATTTGGTTGAAGTGACTATTCAGTCAGCGGATGAGCATGATCTCTACGCCTAATCTGAAATAAAATTTTCCCTAATCAAGTCGAAAGCCGTCACTATTGACGGCTTTTTGCTAACCAGCTTTGCCAATTACCCAAAGCTTCTCTTGGCTGCTGCTCACCATCGTATAGACCAATATCTTTCCAGATTTTTGCCAAAGGATCCTGATTCAGCTCATTATTCCAAAGCGTATCGAAATCAGCGACAGTCCACCAAATCACAAAATCCATATTCATCCGATCCGCAGCGGTTAACAGCCTTTCGGCATATCGCGACTGCTTAGCCGGATCGCTCATTTCGGAATACTGATATTCCGGGATCGATAAATCTTCACCAATCCAGCCAGTTTCCGAAATCGCCAAGGGCTTATTGGGAGCAATTTGCTGTATTTGAGTGAGCCAGTTACTCGGCAAGTTATCAGGATCACCACGATCGTTATGATCAAAAAATACATATGGATAAATACTTACGCCGACTAGATCGGTGTAGGGTAACAAGGCAGCATAAGCCGATTGCACCTGCCGCATTTGTGTAGAGTCCGGCGATTTCAGCGACACCGAGGTGATTAAAATAAGCTCAGGATGCACCGCTTTTATTTGGCTGTAAACAGCTTCGGCAAACACCAGGTACTCATCGAACGCCACCGAATCATTTAAAATTAATTCACTCACCTCGGTGCCATACTCGAAATAAAGGGGATCGAAACGGTCGATTAAATCCAAAGCAAAATTTACGTAAGCCGTGATCACTTCGGGCGAGTCAAACTTCCTTGCAGCCCAGTCACCACTTCGAGATTGATTAGGCTCGCTGCCCCAGTTATCGGCCAGAGTTTCACGCATTGGATTAAGCGAGTCTAGAGCCAGAAAGACCGTCATGGAAGGGGATGTATTCGCCAGTCGTCCAGTTATTTCGGCCTCCACGTTTGGATGGTAAGCCGTTTGATCAAAGGCCTCCTGCCAAGGTACTCCGGCCATAAAATGATGTTTTATAATGTCACCTTCCGAATGCAGGCGACCATAGGTCACATCAATCGCCGCGGTTGAAGCTTCGTAAAGCCAGGGTGTAAAACCCATATAAAAACTTCGAGTTTCCGCAATTGGCGCCGGCGTGCTGCTGTTATCAGATGAACCACCACAGGCTTGTAGTAATAGTAGTGTGCAAGCAATCGCTATTAAAGACTTCAAACCCGGTCACTCCCCGATCAATATTCGAATCCCTCAATATACCAGCCCTATAAAAATACTATGCGATGAACTGCTCAAAATAATTACTTTACGGTCATTACTTCTTTCAATGTCATCAACGCTTCATGAGTCATTTGGCGACAGCGTTCCGCACTACGACCCAGCACATTACCAATTTCACGAAAGCTTTGTGGCGGGGAGCCTTCCAGTCCAAATCTCAAGACCAAAACCTTTCTCAATACTTCGGGTAATTGGTTCAGATGCTTAGATAACGAGTTTCGTGTGATAACGATATCGTCTATTGCGCTATCTTGCGCAACCAATAGCGGGGCTAAAGAAAGGTCGCTGTCTTCTGAGGATAATGGCGCATCAATCGATAAGTCAGGCTTCGCAAGCTGCAATAACCGTTCGACCTTTTTAGGTGGAAGGTGCTGCTTCCGAGCAACCTGGTTCAATTTCTCCCGACTCTGATATTCGCCAGCATGTTCGAACTCACGTAACACCTGCAACATTTGCTCCACCAGATTGTCTGGCTTTCTGACCAGCCCGCCCTGCTTTCGAACATATAAGGTAATACTGTGCCGAATCCACCACCAAGCATAAGTAGAAAACTTATGTTCTC
>JBFHVL010000197.1:0-5967 GCA_041589565.1 Kangiellaceae bacterium
TTCGCGAATTCCCGTACCGTGTGATGGATCAACAATTACCGGCAAGTGAGAACGCTGCTTCATAAACGCGACTGCGTTCAAGTCAAGTGTATTTCGTGTAGCTGTTTCAAATGTGCGAATACCGCGCTCACATAAAATCACGTGAGGATTTCCGGCATCGACAATATATTCAGCGGCAAGCAAAGTTTCTTCTATGGTTGCTGAAATACCCCGTTTTAAAATTACTGGAGTTTGAGTGCGCCCAACCGCTTTGAGTAAATTGAAGTTTTGCATGTTGCGCGCACCGATTTGCAGTGCATCGACATGCTCACAAATAACCTCAACATCAGCGGTATCCATAACTTCGGTTACGGCTGGTACGCCCAGCTCATTTTTGATTTGCTGCATGGTTTTTAACGCTTCAAGACCGCCCCCCTGAAAACTGTACGGACTAGTGCGTGGTTTAAAAGCTCCGCCGCGAAGTGCGACTGCTCCGCCATTAACCGCAGCCTGAGCTGATTTACGAAAGTTTTCCAAACTCTCTACGGCACAAGGACCGCCAATGACCGAAAAATGCTCGCCACCAAATGGCACATTACCTATATGCACAACGGAATCAGCAGGGTAAAGCTCACGACTAACACGCTTGTAGTTGGATAAAATAGGTTTCACGTCATCCACCATAGGATGCGCATTAATATTAAGTCCTTGCAAAATACGTTCATCACCCAGAGCTCCTAAAACGGTACGCTCTGTGCCCGGCATGTATAGTGGCTTTAATCCTGCGGATTCGATTTTATGTAAAATCTCGTCGGCGTCTTTTTTGGTTGCTTCAGCTTTCAGCACAATAATCATGTTGTTCTCCAAGGTTTCATTTCATTAATTTAAAAATTCAGGGCATAAAAAAACCCGCACAAGGCGGGTTTCTTTTTAAAAAAATTCAAGATAACAGCAACTACCCGCTCCATTGCTGTTGCGAGTGCCACCACCAGTTGTTGATCAATTGATTGCTAAAGTTTTCGTTAATGTTCATCGTGTTATTCAGTTGTCTACTTGGTCCAGAAACAAAAAAGCCCGTCATATAGACGGGCTTTTGATGAAATTGCTGCTCTTTTTAACTATTTTTAAGCACGCAAAGCAAAGCCCGTCAGAGGTTGCCACCACCAACGAGCATGCCATAAAGCTGTAATTTGAAGATTTTTTGTATTCATAGCGGCTAAAATAAGTGAGTTTTGAAGAAGAGTCAACTCTTCTTTATATAACCGTTAATAATTTACATAAATAAACATCGATTCAGACAACAACTTATTTTTCAGGCGACAACGTGACTTTTAACCAATGGCTGATTATTGATAAAGCAGCGAGATTGCTCGACCTGAAGGTGCAATAACTCAGTTTCTACCTCAAAACCTGTTGGGATACCCACAAGTTTCAGGCAAACATCTTCTATTTCACCACGTACCGGAATTTGAATAAGGTTGGAAAATAATAGAGCGGACTCAAACTCTAGCTCAAGGAAATCAACAGGGAGTCGATGCTTACCACGCAAGTCCTGATACTCTAGAAATAATGCAACATTGCCATCCATGTAATCTGTTAACCGAAAACTGGCAAGCACATTAAGTGCAATAGACCAGGGCATGTCGGTTTTAACTTCTTGATGTGGGAGATACTGCTCTTTCTTCAAATAAATGGTGTGAGTGTAACCCTCACTAATATTAAAATGGGACATAACTGATATCTCTTGTTCTTATTCAGGGGCTTCTATGAGCTCTCTTATAGTTACTTCGCCTACCACTAGTTTGTTCAGTGCTCCCAAATACATCGAAGTTCATGCTTCAAATGGCACCATACTACGACTGAACATTTTTTAGCCAACGTATACTCCACTAAAATATCTGTGAGATCAAGTGCTATATACAACAATTGAGATTTGGTTTGCAGAATTTTCGTTTAACCGGTTTTCCGAAGTTGAGGATCAGGTTGAGGAGGCTCAATGACTCGAACAAATAGTTCATCCACTGCAAATTTAAATTCTGGTGTTTTATAGGATAAGGATAAAGATACCGAGATCAAAGGCCCTTTTATCGGGATTTTTACCAAATTGGAAAACAGTAATTCGCTCTCTCCTTCGACTAACTGACTATCGACCAGAAGCTGCTGCTTCCCCCTAACATCTTGATATTCCACATAAAGAGACGTGGTTTGAACTAAAACGCACTCGATTTTTAACCATAAAGCAAGATTCAACGAAATCGACCAAGCCATTGAAGGATTGGAAACATTTCCCGTGGATGGCAAATACTGCTCCGGTGAAAGCTGCCGAACTAACTTTTTGATACTGCCCAAACTGCCTACTCCCGATCACCCTCTCTTTTATATCTCATTTTTTTTATTCTGTTATGAGTTAGGTTTAGCAGTAGTTTGCCGATAAAAGTGTGAGCTAGTTCATGTATTTTGACCAGTTAGCTAGAATGAAATGGAATAGTTTATAGCACTATACAACTTATTGAGATTAATCAGATAGTTAGCATATAACCTGCCTAAAGCAGGATCTAAAGGTTTTACAATAGAACAACTTAACAAGCCAAGCAGCACTTTTTAAACTTGGCACCACTACCACATGGGCAAAGATCATTACGTCCTAGCTTAATGACCTCCTGTATCGATGACTCTACTTCGCCCTTGGTGTACAGCCACTCTCCGTCCTGTTTATGGAAAAAAGACAGTTCAGCATGTGGCAATAGTCGATCACCTTCTAAATACCAGGCTTTAAATGCAACCTGACTTACATCTTCACTAAGTGGGCTATGGGTAAACACCTCCAGCTTCATCCATCGACGGTTATTTGCAGCCTCGGTCAATTCTTTTGCCGACAAGTTTTCTCGAAAGTCCGGATGATGTGTTTCAAACAGATAGTCTCCACGCGCAAGACAAAACGCAGAGAAGCGCGACCGCATCAGTTGCTCGGCATCGTTAGCTTTTTTATCTCGATCAATAAACGGTAAGCAGCACTCTTTCAAAGATCGCTGTGAACCACAATAGCAATCTCGAGTCGCATCAACCGCGTTTCGCATTTATAAACCCCTAAGCCATTCAGGCCGCAACGATACCTGCCCAGCTAGCGCCGAGTCAATTTGATGAAGTAAACGTGATTTGTCTTTATTTAACGTTCCCTTTAACACCAAATAATTAGACGCGTGATCAGAACGAAAAATAGTATTTTCTAATTCCAGTTGTTCCAACAGTAGTTTTTGCTCAATGATTAACTGCTCAGTATCGGGCAATTGATATTCACCATGAAATCCTGCCTTAACCCTTTCTGCTCCAAAGGGAAAAGAAACCACCAATGTCGATAAATATTCGGGTTGTGCTTCGTTCATCAACCGCGCAGAGTTAATCGCGTGTTGTTCCGAGTACTTTACTCCACCCATACCATTTAAAATCATAACCGATGATTTGATACCCGACTGCTTTAACTTTCTTAAAGCTTCCAGTGATGAATCAAAAGTTTCTCCTTTTTCAATAGCCTTTAAAACGTAGTCATCTCCCGACTCGCATCCCACGTATACTAACGATAATCCAAGCTTACGAAGTTCAATAAGTTCATCTACTGATTTTCTGTGCAAATTTCTTGGCAAACAATAGCTCGATATACGCGTAACCGTAGGAAGGTATTTTTGGATCGCTTGTAATATATCCTTAAGACGTCTAACCGACAGGGTCAAGGCATCGCCGTCAGCCAAAAAAATACGGCCTACATGCGCGCCACTCGCAGCAACACTCGCTAACTCATTCTCTATTTCAGATTGCGGCTTAGGACGAAACTTTTTCTGCGGCTGTGTGTACATATCACAAAATGTACATTTATTGTAAGAACAGCCATTGGTCACTTGGAGTATAAGTGACTTCCACTCTGAAGGGGGACGAAAGACCGGCTCAATATAGGGCAACGCGATCATACAGATTATCTTAACGGGTCACGATGAAAGGAAAGTTAAATATTATAGAGAGATTTACATGAATACTAAAGGTATGTTAGCACTTAAAGCAGCAAAATATTTACCCGACAGCACCTCTTGGAAAAGCAATATCATTACATTCGCTAGCAAAACGAATGATAAAACTCCCATCACGTAAATTTTTAGCCTGATACATCAGGTTGTCCGCCATATTGTATACTTCACTTTCGGATACACTGCGATCGACAAGCACAGCTCCAATACTTACCGAAACTCTATGTGTCGGATCTACCTCATCAAGTTTATCGATTAGAGCTTTTAGAGTTCTTTGAATTAAGGTTTTCGCCTCGGCTTTACTGTCACAATGTTCAGCAAGAACAATAAACTCGTCTCCCGCAATGCGGGCACAGGTGTCATTATTGCGCGTAATGCTGGAGAGTGCTTCGGCTATTTCCTGTAATAAACAGTCTCCTGCCTCATGACCATAGCTATCATTAACTTGTTTAAAGTTGTCTAGGTCAATAAACATAAATAGCGGTTGATTATTATCTCTTTCTCGTCGACTAATCGTCTGGCGAAGCCTGTCTTGGAACAAGAGCCGGTTGGGAAGATGAGTTAATGGATCATGCAACGCCAAATCCATTGCCCGTCGTTCCGCATTACGACGTCGTGCGACCTCCTGCGTTAACAACCGGCTTGTTCTGAAATAGTGAAATAACATTGCAGCCATAATACTAAATAACGTAATGATAACTCCCGACCATAACAAGATCTTTCGCCACGCTGCTTTTGCCTTGTAATCATATATAAACTGCTCCATATCTACAGAACGATTGATCGCGCCTATTTCTTGAAGTTGCTTCTCGGCCTTTTCCCATCTTTCAATGTTCATATGTCCAATCGGTACAAGATCGGGCATCATCAACGATCTTAAAACATTTGCTTCATAACGTAGATGACTTTTACTTTTATCACTGGGATATTTGCTAATGATAACTTCGATAATTTCCTCTGGGTGTGCCATTGCGTAACGCCAACCTTCCAGGGTTGCTTCGACAAAATCTTCAGTTGCTTTTGGTTGTTGATTCATAAACATTTCGGAAGTAAAAATCACATCAGCATAAAATTCAATGCCATACTGATCAGGTAAAATTAAGTCATATTCAATGCCTTGCTGCTCCAACGCAAAAGGCTCATTACTGTAATAAGCATTAAAAGCATCGGTACTTCCGTTTATTAGATCTTCTAGATTTGTACTGCTATCTAAACGAATAATTTTGTCGGAAAGATCATATTTATGAATTAGAGAAGAAAGCACAAAATTTTCATTTCCGGGAAACATCATTACCCGTTTATTTTTCAAGTCCATCGGGGTTTTAATTCCACTTTGCTTTAGCGACAAAAGAACAGAGGGACTGTGTTGAAATGTGGCTGCCAAAGCCACCAAAGGCTTTCCCAGTGCTCTTTCCGCTAACAGCCCCATATCTGCCTGACTAAAGTCAGCATGACCGGCAAGCACTTGCTGAATTGGTGACTTACCAGGCTCTATTGGTACTAACTCTACTTCGAGACCTCGTTGTTGGTAGTAGCCCTGCTCAATGGCCGCATAATATCCTGCAAACTGAAACTGATGATGCCAACGCAATTGGACGCGGATGGGATCTGCACCGTACCCCAAACTCATCCCCACCGCACAATAAAACAGCACACTGGCCCAGCCCAAACCAGATTTAAAACTCACTAAGATGTCCTTTGTATGTCTAATATTTAAACTATAGCAACTTTCGTGCAGATTACCTCCAGACTAAGATCTCGAAAAAGTGTCGGCCGGGTCAGATCGAGAGTAAACTTATGATTTTTCGATTAAAAAATAGGCGAACGAGCATAAAATTCTACATTTCCCTTGTACATCGTTCCAGATTTCGCTAAATTTGCCCCCGTTACCTAAGCGCCCGTAGCTCAGCTGGATAGAGTAGTTGGCTTCGAACCAATTGGTCGGGAGTTCGAATCTCTCCGGGCGCGCCAA
>JBFHVL010000198.1:0-5903 GCA_041589565.1 Kangiellaceae bacterium
AGAGCAATTGGATTAAGTGGCTAATCGCTGTTTCAATGTTGAGGTTCAATGTATAAGGACTGACTGATAAAAAGAAATACAAAATAGTTATAAAGCTTTTTTCGTTAATTTTTTACTTTGCAATAGATACAAAAAAAGCAAAGTCAGATGACTTTGCTTTTTATTGGTGCAGAACAACCTGGTAACTAGTTAGTTTTCTTTGCCTTTCGCAGTGTAACAAGCGTCAACAAAATGAACAGTACTGATAATGGTAGGCTACCACCGCCACTTTCATAGTTAGTTGTTGAGCCGCCAGAGCCTGAACCACTACCACCACCAGAATTATATGAGTCATCTCGGTCGTAAGACTCCAGAGGTATGGCATTCAAGGCGCCAAATTCGCCCTGAGTTTCGACCAGACGTTCATTAGAATAGGCATCTCGAATAACAATTTTAAAATCGTAATATCCGGTTGGATAACCTGAGTTCCAATCGAATTCCAGATGTACCGTATCCAAAGTCGAGTCACCCTCTAGTGTAAAGTTATCGGTACTGTACTCGAGCTCCCACTCATTGTACTCATTTAGAAAATAAACATCCGCGTACACATCCGAACTCGCGTAATCACTATCGACATCAAATGAAATAGCAAATCTGTGGTAGAAGCCATCGTTATCATTATCATCGAGCAGATCCGTTGTCACATCATAAAACCAGAAACCGCCACCATAACTCGATTCAAATGTTCTATCTTCCAAAGGCAGATATGACAGATCGGCATCATCATAATCACTGTAAGTGGCTACAATTCCCTCGTATCCATATTCATACAGATCTATCAGAATATCATAGTCGCCGGTTGGGAAATCATAGTTCAACACCGTTGTCACACGGTAGTCATCGGTGCTATCAGCGCCATTGATCTCAAAAACGTCGGTGACATGATAAAGCTCCCAAGGACCGCCTTCGTAGCTCACGTATAACTTAGCGTAAACTTCGGCCCAGCTGTAAACGGTATCGGCGTCGAACTCTAACTGAAATTCGCTGTAATAGCCGTCACCATCAATATCCGCAAGTAAGAATGTGCGAGCATCGTATATTTCGAAATCATGCGACTTACTGGACATGGCGGGCGAAGAAGCGCGCTTATCCCGAGTTTGACTAACTTGATTTTGCTTACTGGATTTAGTGTTCGACTTGTTATGAGTAGCATCAGCTTTTGCCGCCCCCATTTTAAATACAGTAGTCGATTGACGTGACTCGTTAGCCTTCGCAAACGCTTTAGTTTGCTTATCGCCTTGGGTTTGTTCACCACTTTTCGCGAACATCCCCTCTCGACTTTCCGACGAAGCTAAACCAGACAGGTCTTTGCTCACCATTGATTTTGTCGGACTGGTCAGTTGATTACTTGTCTCTACAGAATCAACTGCAAAAGCCGCCACAGATACCATAGAAGCCGAGATTAGCGCTGTAAGTGTTTTCAGTTTCATCGTTTTGTTCCCTTGAGTTCACCTTAGCTGTCATTAAACACCAATGAAACTGAACTTTTGCTGAACTGATGAATTTATTTAACTGATTGATAATTAACCTGTTTTAATACAAGAATTTCGTTATTGATTACGACTTTCTGCCAAATAGGACTAAACTTTTAAGATATTGACTCGCATTGAGCAGGTTTAACGCTACAAGGCGCTGCTTCCGCCAGAGCGCAGCTTTCGTTTCGCAGACTCAAACAATAAAGGAATAAAGTTTTCATGCAGCATTCAATTTACGCACAACTACTGCTTACGCTTGCCAGTAGTGTGCTGCTGGTAGCTTTATTTCGACGGTTGAACATTCCCACGATACTGGCCTATCTTATGGTCGGGCTGGCAATGGGCCAAATGGGTCTGGAATTTTTCGCGCCCGAATCCAACACCTATATTCTTGCCGAAATCGGCATAGTATTTATGCTATTCACCTTGGGCCTGGAGTTTTCCATTCCACGAGTCGTCGCCATGCGACAGCAGGTTCTCTTGCTAGGCTCGTTACAGGTGGTTTTAACCAGTGCGGCTTTGGTTGCCATCATGTCATTGTTTTCGATTGATACCGATGTCGCGCTGGTGGTGGCTGCCGCTCTCGCTATGTCATCTACCGCGATTGTAACCAAACAACTCAACGATCAGCGCGAAGTGAATCAACGCCACGGGATTCTTTCAATCGCCACATTGCTATTTCAGGATATGGCGGCGGTTCCACTGTTGATTCTGGTGCCAATTCTCGCCGCGGCAACCACCGACCTGGTCGCTACCTCGCTTTTTATTGCACTATTAAAGGGCGTCGGCGCCTTTATCGTGATCATTGTGGTCGGGAAATGGCTCCTGCCACGACTTTTTCATGAGGTCGCCGCGGCAAGGAGTGACGAGCTATTTGTAATGACCAGCCTGACCGTGGCGCTGGTGACTTCATGGTTTACCCACTGGCTCGGATTATCCATGGCCCTAGGAGCTTTTTTGGCCGGCATGCTACTCGCCGAGTCTCACTTTAAAAATCAAATCGAAACAGAAATACGGCCCTTTCGGGATATCTTGCTCGGACTCTTTTTTATTACCATAGGTACCTTAATTAATGTCGAAACTTTACTGAAACATTGGTTTTTGATCCTGATCGCTCTGGTTGTTTTTATCGTTTTAAAGTTTGCTATTGTCATGACCATTGCGTTGTTAATGAGAGAAAAAACTGAAGATACTTTTAAAGCGGGATTAGTTCTAGCACACGCTGGCGAACTGGGTTTTGTATTAATAGGTTTGGCGCGCCAACATCAAATCGTTGACGAGCAACTGGCATCCATTGTGTTGTCAGTCGGAGTACTTAGCATGTTTGCATCACCCTTTTTAATTGGATTTGCCAGCCCTCTAAGCCGTCGTCTGTTTGAAATAAAAAGCCAAGCCAAGGAGCAAAGCCAGAGCAAACAAAAAATTAGTGAAGCGGTGAAAGACTACAATCACCATATAATTATCTGTGGCTTTGGGCGCAACGGGCAAACCATTAAACGCTTTTTAGATCGTATGAAAATCCCTGCCGTTGTGCTGGACCTGGATCCAAAGCGTGTTCGAGAAGCGGCTACAGCTGGTGAAGCGGTATTTTACGGGGATGCAACCCGACGCAGTATTTTACATGCCGCGGGCATTGAGCAAGCTCGATTAGTCGTTGTAACCTTTGACAATATGAAGTCTACATTGGATTTATTGTCGGTTACTCGTCTCGAATACCCACAAATCCCAATCATTGTCAGAACCAAGGACGACCGTAACCTGGAAACTTTCTTACGCGCAGGTGCCCAGCGAGTTATCCCTGAGTCTTTGGAATCGAGCTTAATGTTGGTCGGTCAGGTACTCTACTCTCTAGGATTACCAACCAAAAAAATTGTTACCGAAATTCAGCGAGTGCGAGACGATCGTTACCAGTTGCTACAAAGCTTCTTTCATGGTGAGTCATCCGATTTGATGCGTGTACTACAAACTCATCACGAGCAATTACACGCAGTTGTGCTAACCGGAAATGCTTATGCAATTGGCCGAGCCATAAATCAGATAAACCTACCAGAACGAATTTACATCGAAGCTATAAAGCGCGGAACGCTTTCTTATACCCCACCCGACCGCAGTATGCAGTTACAACTCGGCGACATAGTCTTACTTTCCGGAGATCCCGAAAGTATTGAACGTGCAGAAAATATTTTGTTTAGTGGTTAATCATTAAATCCAACGAAAAATCGACTATTCCATTGAATGCATTTCGGCCAGCTTTGCCTGAATATACTCGCTATGTCTTAAATGCAGTAAATCGGATATACGACGAATTAAATGCTCTTCATAGGCATGGACTTTGCCATCAGCCAAGGCCACTTTCCAGAGTAAACGGATAAGACGAACTTTTTGCTCTACCGAGTAGTGATCATTCAATAAACCGGTAAATTCATGGAAGTCGGTAGCAAATAAGGACTTATCCGTTGCCACTTCGTATAAATCCTGAGCGTCTTCTTCAGTGAGCTCAAACTCTTCCTTTAATAAAGCCAAAATCTGGTCTTGTTCTTCATCCTTAATTTCGAAGTCCATTTTCATCACTTCAATCATCAACACCCCCGCCGCAACGCGCAATGCATGCTCAATATCTTCAGGACTCTTGGCGTCAACATTTAGATGCTTATCAAAAAAGGCTTTTAATTTATCAAACATTATACAAGTGCTATGCTAGATTAAATGAACTAGGGACAATATAGTTGGTTTTATGATTAGACCGCAAGTAGCGATTAGCGGCTGCCTGTTAGGGGAGCGCGTCAGATACGATGGAAATCACAAGCGATCCGATATTATCGCGGATGTTTTGGTGGATTATGTAGACTCCGTCTCGCTGTGCCCTGAGGTGGGTAGCGGAATGGCGGTACCTCGCCCACCAATTCATCTGGTCAAAACGCGCGTTGGACTGCAATTACAGGAAGTCGCTCCACCACATAAAGATCATAGTCATGAAATGCAACATTTTGTTTCAAAAGTGGTAGACAAGTATCCCCTTCTTGCAGGCATGGTGGCTAAATCGAAATCTCCCAGCTGCGGTGTTACCGATGCACCGGTTGAGAACGCCAATCGCGCCAATACCTATGGCGGCGGTTACTTCGTAAGACTATTGCAACGAGATTACCCCTATCTGGCATTTATCGATGAATCTTACTTCGATCATCAGGATTATCGACATCGATTTTTATTGCATTGTTTTACGCTTGGTCGATTTTTCGAACAATTTAAATTAAACGGTATTAATGGCGCTCGCACCTTTCATTTTCAGCATCAACTGCTGTTCTATTCCCTTCACCCACAAAAAGCGCTGGAGCTAAAGAAAATACTCGAGCTTTGGAATAACCGTAAAGCCACCCAAATACATTATCTGACGGCGATGTCGTACTTGCTGCAAATGCCGTTTAACAGCAAATTTGTATTTGATGGGCTGGAAAAGTTTTCCGCCAAACAAGACGTAGCATTGAGATCTATTTTACGGCTGATGCAAAAAAGCTTGCACCGCACCGATGATGATCAGTGGATATCGGCTCTGTTTTATTCACATCTAAGCGAGTTGACCCTGAGGTTTAATCATCCAACTCTGGTGGAGAACCCCTTCTTTAATCCTTATCCAATCGAGATACTAAACGCAGAAAAACGCTCGATTTTTGGCTAGCTATCGAATTCACAACCCAAGTGCCATGTGTAAAAGTAATTCAATTGCATTTCTTTGAGTATCTGTTAATAATCATTGGCCATCAGCACACCATCGCTACGCGATGTCTTTTATCAGGCCCAACTCTAATAACGCTAACCGTTGGGCAAACCAAAATACGTTGGGGGAATTATGAACACAAAACTCTTTGCAGCCGCAGCGGTTATGCTAGCTCTGGCCGGGTGTGAAAAAAACGCAGGCTCAAAAGACGCTCAAGTTGAAGCGACGCCAAAAAACATTGAGAAGCAAGCACAGCAGGAATCCAGCCAAACAGGATATGTCGCTATCGATAACAGCCGGTTCGATATATACGCCGAATTTACTCTGACATCGGACTTATCACACCTTTCAGACAACCAGAAAAAAATGATCTCGCTGCTCATTGATGCCAGCAAAATCATGGATGAACTTTTCTGGCGACAGGCTTACGGTGATAAAAGCAGTTTGCTAGACAATATTGCGGAAGAGTCCACTCGAACCTTCGCCGATATTAATTACGGTCCCTGGGATCGACTCGATGGTGACAAACCTTTTTTACAAGGGTTTGATGACAAACCTCTGGGCGCTCAATTCTATCCTGCGGACATGAAAAAAACCGAATACGAAGCTTGGCAAGCTGCTAACGCGGAGTGGTTAAAAAACAATCCGTTTGCAGAGCTTTACACTATGGTTGA
>JBFHVL010000199.1:0-5847 GCA_041589565.1 Kangiellaceae bacterium
CCCAATAACCGCATTGAAATCGTACGTATTCTTCATAAACGTATGGATGTAATTAAGCAGCTTTCAAACCCATAACGCCTTGCTAAACGGCGAGCGTAAGCGAGTCCAGTGGAGGCCGTTTTTTTGGCCGAAACGATGTTTGAGCAACTGGTTATACGATGTTTAATGCACATAGTTTGTTCTGTACCTTCTTAGTATCCATTACACCTACGACACGCTCCAGTAACTCACCATTTTTGTAGAATACGATTGTTGGCGGCCCCACTACATTATGAGCTTTACACAAACCGAAATTCTCTTTTACATCAATATTCATTTGATAGAGCGAGACTTCGGTTTCCTGCTCCAATACTTCCAAGTATTTCTTTTGCTCGACATCATAACCATTCCACGCTGCCCAGAAATGCAGTACAAGTGATTTTTTTGCGATTATTAGCGACTCAAATTCTTGTGCTGATATTTCCTTCATTTCGTATAACGCTTTTATAAATGGCGCGCGTCTTCTGGCGCTGACCTTTCCCCTGAGTTAGTACCGTTCGCTCAATGAGATCTCCAACATTATGCTGCCTGTTCTGCAAAGGCAATGGGTGTTAAATAATTCAGTGAGCTATGTGGTCGTTCATGGTTGTAGTGGTATCGCCATTGATCGATTTCATACCTGGCTTCCTCAATGCTCCTGAACCAGTGCAGGTTCAGACAAGTATCGCGAAATTTTCCATTTAAGCTTTCGACAAAAGCGTTTTGTGTCGGCCTTCCAGGCTGAATAAAATTGAGTCTTGTGCCGGTTTCCTTGCTCCAAAAGAACATGGCTTTACTCGTAAATTCAGTACCGTTGTCGCAAGTAATGCTTTCTGGTTGACCTCGAGTTTCAATTAGTTGATTCAAGAAGCGTGATACGCGTGCTCCACTGATCGAAAACTCTGTCAGCTGTCCAACCAATTCTCGGCTAAACTCGTCCACAACATTAAGCACTCGAAAGCGTCTTCCGTTACTGAGTTGGTCTGCGACAAAGTCCATCGACCAACGCTCATTCACTCGTTCGGGCAAGTCCATCACTAACATGGGACGTGTGAGCTTCTTTCTTTTCTTTGTGCGAACCTGCAACCCTTCTTCCGTATATAGCCGATACGTCCGTTTCTTGTTGGTCACCATGCCTTCTGACTTCAACAGGCCATGAAGCAACAAATAGCCGTATCTGGAATATTGCGCAGCAAGCTCCTTCAGACGCTTTCTCAGGGCTTCGTCGTTGTATCCTTTGGCTTGGTAGCGAAAGCCAGTCCGACTGACGCCTGAGAGACGACAAGCTTGCCGCTCACTCAGGCCAAATGTCTCAATCAAATAGCTGGTTATAGGCTTACGGTCGGCTGGCTTTACCACTTTTTTGAAAGCACATCTTTCATGGCTTCCACTTCGAGCAGCTTCTCGGCTAATAGCTTCTTGAGTTTCGTGTTCTCAGATTCAAGCTCTTTCATTCGCTTGGCTTCGTTCACTTCCATGCCGGCATACTTTGAACGCCAGTTGTAAAACGTCCCTTCCGATATACCCAGCTCTCGACAAATATCCGGCACCTTTGCGCCAGCTTCGTGCTGCTTAATGGCTTTGATGATTTGTTCTTCGCTGTAACGCTTTTTCATGATGTTGAGATCCCCTTATAGGTAGATTAACTGGAAATCTCATCAAGGTCATGGTTCTAATATCGGGGGAAAGGTCAATTGCTGAAATTGCTTAGCCAACGATGACGACGAAAGTTGATGCAGTAATGCCACTATTATTTGCGTTAGCGATGTGCCTTTACAGCGCCACCACTTAACGGCTGCACCAAAACAAAATACCCGCCGAAACCATTTACCCTAAACAACAAACACCTAAACCGAACAAAGCTCAGCCAAGCCAAAAAGCAGAACAAAGCGCCCTTACCTTTTTACCTGAGCAACTTATAACGCCCGGCTAACAGCGCGTGCAGCCGGAACAGTGTTTTGTGCGAAACTGAGCGCAGCGAACGCACAAAATCGCTGTGGAGGTCGCACGTCCTGTTGAGCCGTTGGTTATGACTATTCAAATTCATGCACATAACCAATCGACAGACCCGATAACTCATAGGTAGAAGGGTCTGCTTGAATACGCCACTCTGCGACTAGGTTTGAAGATTTGTTTAACCCTACTGTCAGCCCTGCACCAACTGAAATACCGTCGGAGGTATCTTTGGATTTGATACCATTGATGGTACCTTCTAGTCGAGTCTTAGAATAACCGACTATTGCGTAAATGGAATGATTTCTGATATTTACTTTCGGTTTTACGTACACGCCCCAATAGTTTTGTATTTTTAGCTCTAACTCATTTAGCGAGCTATCCAACTCAGTTTCTTCACTAATGCCCAACCCTAAGTTAGCTTTTAAATCTAGATTAGGAAACAGACTATAGTTTGCGATCAGTTCAAATGAATTTGGCTTAAATTCAGGAAAATCTTTCTCTTCATACTCCCAAAAACCAATACCAGCCCCAACTAAAAGAGCCCCATGATCTTCTGCAAATGATAAACTAGAAATCATTAACATCCCTATTAAAACTACTCTCTTCATCATGTCCTCTTAGATTGATTGTCCATTGTCATAACGCCTTTAGCTGCGGCGAGCGATAGCGAGTCCAGCCCCGGGCCTTTTTCCGGGGCGAGGCAGGCTAAACTTGTTATTTGTAATTTGATTGATACACACCATTAATAGTTACCACCGGCTAAATAACTTACGGCACACAGCAAAGTGCCAAACATAAAAACTTTGCCCACCAATACAAACGAATAATGCCTTGGATTGAAGTAACTTTTATTGAAACACCACCAACCAGAAAGTACTGACATCTTGTGCTCAGGTTTAACCAAAGCATACGCGAAAAATGTCATGATTAGATAAACAAAACCGAGTACTAACCAAATACCTTCTAACATTTTAGAGTTGCCTTCTACTCAGTTCCTTAATGACAAATAACGCCGAGCTTTGCGGCAAGTGCAGCGTAGCGGAACGCGTCCGTAACAGCGACTGGTTATAATGGCGCCGACTAACCTACCCCTGAACATCCTACCGCCCCACCACGATTAAATTAAACTTGTTTAAAATATTACACCACTTTGACGAAACCGCCTGTGAGACATTACCGAAATTGGCTAGCCAACGATGATGCCGAATTGTGATGCCGCAAAATAAGCTGGGGCCGAATCGTGAGCTGCACATCAACGAAGCCACACCCAACGCCCCACCTGGCTAAAAATTCTTAACAAAGCCGCAACTTTTGAAGCCAAAACCGAAACAGAACGAAGCGCGGCGATGACGACAAAAACACCACAACCGCCCTTACCTTTTCACCTGAGCGCCTTATAACGCTTTTATAAATGGCGCGCGTCTTTTCGCGCGTCCAGTGCAGGCCATGTGTTTTCGTGGCCGGAACGAGGTTTGATAAACTTGTTATGGGTGTTGTACCATGTTTAGGTATTAGTTGGTACACAGAGGTTACCCAAATGCCGAAGAATACGAGTATAACTTTAGGCGACCACTTTGATGGTTTTATAGCCCAACAAATAAATAATGGCCGTTATGCCTCGGCTAGTGAAGTTGTTAGAGCAGGCTTGCGTTTGCTTGAAGATAACGAGCAAAAACTTGCGACATTACGGCACCTTTTGGAAGAAGGTGAAAAGAGCGGAACTGCTGACTATAGCTACGATAGCTTAATGCAAGAATTGGACGACGAGCTTGGCTAACAAAAAATTTACATTAACCAAAAAAGCCAAAGACGACTTAAAAGCCATTGCAAGTCATACCCAAAAAAAGTGGGGCAAAGAGCAACGTGGAATTTACTTAAAGCAATTTGATTCTGCTTTTCGAATGCTTGCAGACAATACCGAAGCAGGAACTGCATGCAATTATATTAAGGATGGCTATCGAAAGTTTCCAAGCGGTAGCCACATTATTTTCTACCGCCAACGGCCCAATAACCGCATTGAAATCGTACGTATTCTTCATAAACGTATGGATGTAATTAAGCAGCTTTCAAACCCATAACGCCGCCAGCAACGGCGAGCGTAGCGAGTCCAGCCCGCGTGTTTTTGCGGGCGTTGTTGGCCGGCCTGGTTATGCTTTTTTACTATTCCCATAATTGTACGACACCGTCTGCCAGAGTTAAGACCATATAAGAAACTAACGCTACTGGAACGATTATCGGTGAAAAAACTGCAACCAGCACTTTTTCAGTGGAGGTAAGCTCTGTGTCCTCATTTCGCTTGCTCTCCCACTCTTCAGGACTTAGCACCAATACCTCACCATCCTCTTTAGCAGAGATTGTCTCTTCCTTTGATTTTATTCCACCTTCCTCTGAACTTGAATCGCCATTAGTTAGCTAGACACTTCCCAGCCTCTTGAAAATACTTCTTCTCATACTCTACTGGCGGAAGCCCGTCATTAAAACCATGCCGACGTTTTGAGTTGTAAAACATCTCAATGTAATTGAAGATGTCGACTTTCGCTTCCTCTCTAGTTGAGTAGATCTTTCGTTTAATTCGTTCTCGCTTCAGCAGCTGAAAGAAGCTTTCGGCGACCGCATTATCGTGACAGTTTCCTCGGCGACTCATGCTGCCCTCTAAGCCATGAGCTTGCAGGAATTCGCTCCAGTCATGACTTGTGTATTGGCTGCCTTGGTCTGAATGAACAAGCACCTTTTTGTTTGGCTTTCTTCGCCAAACGGCCATGAGTAGCGCATCAAGAACGAGCTCTTTCGTAATCCGACTGCCCATTGACCAACCGATAACCTTACGGGAGAACAGATCCATTACCGCACCGAGGTATAGCCAGCCTTCATGCGTTTTGATGTACGTGATATCAGTTACCCAGGCTTGGTTTGGACTCTCTGGCTCAAACTGACGATCCAGTACATTAGGCGTGACAACATGCTGCTCTCCACCGCGTGGCCGCGGCTTCCGATATCCCACTTCTGCCTGAATGCCAGCCTGTCGCATCAACCGGTGAACCTTGTTTATCCCGCAGATTTCTCCAGTGTCACGGAGGTCACGATGCAGTTTGCGATACCCATAGACACATCCGGACTCCAGCCAGAACTGCTTGATGATGCCTGTTAAACGTTCATCGTCTCGCTGCCGCTTGGACTTCGGTTTTTGAAGCCAGGCATAATACCCACTTGGGTGCACATCAAACAGGCCGCAGAGCTTGCGCACGGACTGTCCTGAATGATGCTCTTTAATAAAGGCGTATCTTACTCGGGGTGACTTGCGAAGTACGCCGCCGCTTTTTTTAACAGGTCGCGTTCTTCCGTAACCCGCTTCAACTCCTTCTGCAAACGACGGATTTCAGCCGCTTCATCTGCTTTAGCTTTGTACTGTTCAGAATCGGGGCCGTAACGCTTAATCCAGGCATAAAGGCTATGTGTGGTCATGCCGAGTCGACTAGCAACCTCCGCAACACTATGACCGGCCACCGTGACCTGTTTTACCGCTTCAATTTTGAATTCTTCTGGATATCTTTTACGACTCATAAACACCTCTCTTTGTGCTAGTTTATCTAGCTGAAAGGCGTCTAGGAAATTAATGGCGATTCAACCTTTCATAGCAATCTCCTTGGAGCATGATAATTACTCGTTTCAACATCTGTCTTAGACACGATTGAAATCGTTACCACAACTCACGGATTTCTATCACTACGTTTTCTGTAGTTTAAACTACAGTTTCCGGACTTAACAGCCTTGTTCCTTTCTGTTGTACTGAAGCCAGTCCATTACAGCCTTCGTTTAAAGTTTTTGATACTACAAAGGAGTGAACGACATGAAAAATAACAAACAATATCCAGG
>JBFHVL010000200.1:0-5787 GCA_041589565.1 Kangiellaceae bacterium
CACTCGGGGAAGATGTCATCTTATATCGAACGCGTTGACTAATATTTCTACGAGCAATGTAAGTACCGTCGGATATCTCTCTAGCTCTCGCCTCTGTACTAATAGGTATGTCTAACCCAAACAACCATCGTTGCTGAGTAGGCTCCAAAGTAACATAATATGAAACGGCATCTTTATCATCGAACATTACCGACGGTAGAAGTTGACGCCGCACAGGATTTGCTCGCCAAGTCAATCCGTCGAAACTTTCAAATATCAAACCTCGCCAATAAAGTTGGCTAGGTAACAGCTTCTTTTCCTCGTTAAACTTCACTCTAAATGCAGGGGCATCGCTGAGATTAAGAGACCCAATATCTCCTGGCGTCATGGAATCACTAATTCCTGTTCCGGCAGAAGATTGACCCGGCATTTTCCATAGTGGACCTGGCAATCGCGGAAAAAACAGAAACATAAAAATCATCAGGGGTAAAGTCCAGGCTAATAGCTTTACCGAAATGCGCCAATTAAAAGCAAAATTTTGATGGGCATTCGCTCTCATAAGGATATAAATTAAAAAGCCGTAACCTAAAAACATGTAAACCAGAAAAGCAAAAGATTGAGTAAATAAAAAACTCATCGACAATACAAAAAAGCCCAGTGTTAACAGTAAATTGAGTTCTCGATACTTCCAGGATTCTAATATTTTTAAACTGTACATTACGGCAATTAAAGCAACACCAGCGTCCTTGCCACGTAAAGTTCCAAAATATCGCCAGATCAACAATGAAATAACGATTGTTAACGCAATCAAGAACCATCGGTTCACATGAGCACTCTTGTTGTTTAATAAGCAAAACAAGACCCAACCCGGCGGTACTAAAATTAATATTGCAATGATCGGTGGTAAGCTGAAAAGTAGAGGAAACAACACCACAAGCTGAGCAAACGCCAGATATTTTCGCATTTCGCTAGAAAGCAGACGTTGTTTTTCAGGAATCACAAACATTAGTTCAGCGACCAATCAAAAGTGGCCAGCGCCGTTAAGCATTGGTGCAAGTGCTCCTGGCCTGACTGAATTTCAATCGTACGGTTGGGTAGTACCAAACCAAACCGTTTACCCTCTCGTTCAGCTTGTAAAAGTAAAAAGCACAAATAAGACAATCGAGTTTCTCTATCAACACCCGGAAAATCGTGATAACTAAAGGCATCAGGATCGTGCAGATAATCGACAAATTCTTTGGTTTGCAGTCCTTTTTCTCTGGCGAAACTTTTCCAATGCACACGCGAAAGCAAATCACCCTTTTGATACGCTCGAAGCCCGTAATACTCTTCGACACCCGCTTGAAATTGGTCTGAATAATCTTCATTTTGCGAATAGCCAGACTTAAACCGCGCATCCGGCTCCAGGGGCTGCGGATAAACCACACACTCTGAATGCAGAAATACCCAGCTCCACGCCTGTAAAAATCCCAAAGGAAAAATCGATTGGCAACGAACCCGTTCGATTGAGTGAATACCACGAGTTTTACACAATTGACTTATTTCGACACGTTGCTCAGCACCAGCCAAAACATCCACGGTTTGTAAGTTTCCAGTTTCAGTACGCAAACTGATCGCATAGTGATCTTTTTCGCTAGTCAATGAAACAGGAAATCGAGCGGACTGACCGGCAAAAATAGGTTCAGCAACGTGGGCCGATAACCGTAAACCAACCAAGTTGGCGTAGGTCATCATGATACAAATTAGTCCAAGCGCAATAATGGTAAACGTAGCGACAAAAATCAGATTGTTTTGATAGTTGGTCGCCCCAATTCCCATTAAAATAATGGTAAGGGCAAGTAGAAAACCGTATCGCGTGGGAAAAATATATGTATTGCGATGCGTTAAGCGAACCCTTTTTGAACTGGGAGAGCGCTTTTTTTGCCAAGCGATAAAGGTTTGATTTATTCGGCGTGTAAGCGCAGACATAACATTAAACAGGCACTTCAGTTTGCTGCAAAATACTTGAAGCCACATCGTCTCCGGACATTTGACTATGCCCTGTGGTTTGTAATCGATGCCCCACTACCGCAACAAATACCTGCTGCACATCCTCTGGAATCACAAAACTTCGTTGATTGAGCCATGCAATGGCTTTTGCCGCTTGAATGATTGCCAGTCCAGCTCGCGGTGACAAGCCGTGAACCAGTTCAGGAGACTGACGCGTTTCCAGAATAAGTTTCATCACATAATCAGCGAGACTGTCGCTTACCGTCACATCCGATACCTGCTGTTGCATCTGAGCTAGCTGTTCAGATGTTAATTTAGCCTCAGCGGTATTTGCCATGGCTCGTCGTTCTCCACTAAGCAGCAGCGTTTTTTCAACGTCTGGATGTGGATATCCTAGCGACAATCGAATCAAGAAACGATCCAGTTGAGACTCGGGTAAAGGATATGTTCCTATTTGATGAGAAGGGTTTTGCGTAGCAATAACAAAAAACGGCTCCGGTAACTGGCGGGTTTCGCCTTCAATGGTGACCTGCTGCTCCTCCATGGCCTCCAGTAATGCACTTTGAGTTTTGGGTGTTGCTCGATTAATTTCATCGGCCAAAATCACTTGTGAAAATATTGGGCCGGGATGAAAAGTAAACGCTTGTTGATTGCGATCATAAATGGCGGTGCCTGTTATATCCGCAGGGAGCAAGTCAGAAGTAAATTGGATGCGCTGAAAATTAAGTCCAAAGACACGGGAAATACCATGAGCCAGGGTCGTCTTTCCCATACCAGGCAAGTCTTCAATCAACAAATGGCCTTTGGCCAGCAAGCACACAATAGCAAGCTCGATTTGCTTCTCTTTACCCAAAATAATTTGACTCAGCGTGTCGCGAACGACCGCAATCTGTTGCTGCATGCAAAGCCTCACAATATCGTTAGATAATTACTCAGATGGATGTTTTATCATCACATAGATGTCGCGAACATTGGTGTGGCCTTTTGGAAACTCAATGCTCTGGCCAATGACGCATAATGCAGTATAGCTGTTATACGACTCTAGCTGTAGTTGCGGATCAATACTCAAGGACTCCATTTGTTTCCAGGTGTTTCCATCTACCCAACCACCGGCCGCGGGCGAGTTTCCATCGGCGCCATCGGTTGCCAGGGCGATAAAAGTTCCATTGACTTTATCTTTCTCAAGAATTTGAGCCACGCATAAAGCAAAATGACTGCAGCGACCGCCTTGCCCACGTCTTTGGGGAAGCGTCATAGTCACTTCACCATGCATTACCAAAACAGACTCCTTGGAGTCTTTAAGCCAGCGCTGAATCACATTTATGCCATGCTCCAGCGTGTCGTTGATTTCTAATACGGATCCTAGGACACTTTTCTCATTGGTCAGTTTTTCAAGAATTAACCTCGCTAACTTTTCGCTATTGCCAATTAATTGATGAATAACCCGAGTGTTTTCACACTTGTAGAGTGGTTTCGCGAATGAACCAACGTTGGGTATTAGCTCAGCGAGTAGTGCTTCAGGGGGTTGTTGTTGAGCAGGAAACAACAGTCCCGAGCCGATAATCGCCGGATCGTCATTCGGCACATCCGAAAGGGAAAGCTGCAGTACTTCTCTACCGTTTATCCATTGACGTAGTCTTCCTCCTTTAACCTGAGAAAGAGCACACCTAATAGCATTAATTTGCTCAATGGTAACTGGACGCGACAATAACTCTTGGGTCACGCGCCGCACATCTTTCAGGGTTAATGGATTAACCGGCAGTTCTACCAGCGACGAGGTTCCACCCGATATTAAAAAAAGAAAATTGCCGGGAACTGCAAATTTAATAGCGTCGATTAGGGCTTTCGCAGCGTCAACTGAATCTTGCGCCGGTACCGGATGACTGGATGGCAAACAAACGAAATGCTCGGGCAGGGCCACCTCACAACGATAGCCCTTTGGATATATCACCAACGCACTCTTTATCCGCTCACCAAGCATTTGATGTGCCGCCTCGGTCATGGCCAGTGATGCTTTACCAATTGCAATTAAATTAACAGAATCAGCTAACAACGCCGCCATATGGCCGAGGGTTACCTCAGAGCGTGCCTCCGATATCGCTTGTTGCGTGAGTGCATAAGCGCCAGAGGACAAAGCGCTTTCTATGACCTGACTAACCATTGTGTTAGTCAAAGTGCTTACATCCCTGACAAATTAATCAAACTGGTGATAAAAGAAATACTAATGCCTAACACACCAAACAAAGCCCAATTAAACGAAGTTCCCGCAATAGTGATCAGGTAATAGGCTTTATTTTCTTTCGCAATTTGTAATCCAAGATACATCAAAATAAAACTGAGCAGCACATAGCCTAACCCACTTGCAATCCATATCGCTTCATTGTCAGGCCACTCAATGGAAACTCCCAGCACTAAAGCAATCTGCAATGAAGTAAACAACCAAAATATCCTTAACATATGGCTTCCATTACTGGTTTGTAAAAAGATTAACTCCAATAAATAACGTATAACACGAACAAATGGTTACAGCCTAATGGCTAATTTATAATTATATCCGCAATTCGAAGAATATTAAGCATTAATCTCAATGCTTTGACCATTAAAAGTAATACTGCTTATCGTTTAGACCCTTGTATGTGCTATTTATCCTGACAAGTATGTCACTTATTTGCCAGTTCGATTTTGTATAAAAAATGTAAAGATAAAACCAAAATTAGTATAGACAATGGCACATACAAGAACGCCACATTTCGAATGAGTGATGTGGCGTTAAAATAACATTATCTCAAATACTGTTATTCGTAAAAAGACACTCCTTCGCTTACTTTCTGTTTTAATAACTGACAAGGCGTGAATCGTTCGCCCTGTTTGGCTGCGAAATGCTCAAGGCGCTTCACAATGGTTTCAACACCTTGCGCATCAATGTGGCGGAAAGGCCCACCTAGAAACGGCGGGAAGCCAATACCAAATATTGCGCCAATATCACCATCACGACAATTACGAATAATATTATCTTCCAGACAACGTACAGCTTCGTTAATCATCATCAATAAACAGCGCTCGACTATTTCAGAGTCAGATAACATATTCGTCGGTTGAATGCCCAGTACACTGTAAATGCTTTCATCGACCTGCTTTTTGCCCTTCTCTTTAATGTCATAGCGATAAAAGCCTTTTCCATTTTTACGACCTTTTCGATCATCGGCTTTCAGTTTATCGAACATTTTAGGCGGCGCCATACGCTCACCAAAGGCGGCTTCAAGGATCGGGGCGACTTTAGTTGCGACATCAATTCCCACTTCGTCCAGCAAAGTCATCGGCCCCACAGGGAACCCGGCATTAACCAACGCTTTATCGACTCGGTCAATAGGAACCCCCTCTGCAACAAGCCTTCCGGCCTCGTTCATGTAGGGCGCCAAAATGCGATTCACATAAAATCCAGCACCATCGTTTACAACGATGACCGTTTTACCTTGCTGTTTACCAAAAGCAACACAACTAGCAATAACGTCATCGGAAGTTTTGTCAGTTTTTATGATCTCAAGCAGCGGCATCTTGTCTACGGGTGAAAAATAGTGCAAACCGATCACCTGCTCTGGACGCTTACTCGCTTTAGCTATTTCAGAAATTGGAATTGAAGATGTGTTGGTTGCAAAAACCGTATGCTCAGGACAATGAGCCTCAACATCTTTCACCATTTGGTGTTTCAGTGCTAAATCTTCGAATACGGCTTCGATAACCATGTCCACTTTGCCAAAACCGGAATAGTCTTTGGTTCCTGTTATTTGAGATTGAACTTTCGCTGCCTCAATGGCGGAG
>JBFHVL010000201.1:0-5733 GCA_041589565.1 Kangiellaceae bacterium
GCACAAAGCAGCGAAGCCCCCTGTAACTTGAACTACGCTAGCTTGCAGTCCGAATGCCAATCCAATGATATTTCCAATAAAAATAATAGCCGCCAATATATACAAAACCAATAATGCTTTTCCCATACGTTTCCTCCGAATTTTCAATACAAGCCAAAAGTTAAAAATACGATTTTCTAAGTTTTCTGATATTGCAGGATGAGCGCAGATAATGCTTTACTTAACGGACTTAAATAGGCAATAAATATACGTACCAAAGTCGCAATTAAATCTACTATTATGCACATAGATTATTTCACATTTCATTGAATTTTCTGTAAGTCCAATATCCAGATAAAAATATACAGCAACAGTAAAACCAGGCCCGTAGGTTGGGTAGAGCATTGCGAAACCCAACTCTTACCTCACTCATCTGATCAGATTCTCTATTAAAAGACTAACTTACGCAATCCAGTTCGGATGGTCAAGCCGAAGGATGACAGGCTATTCCTCAAGCTGGCTTCGACAAGCTCAACCCTTGTAATATTTCCCTACAACTCCCAAGCTCTACAAATTTTTTAAATATTTCGTGAATAAACCCGCCTTCCCATCCGTCACCTTAATGAAAGCAACGCAAACAACAAGAGGTGTCCATTATGAAGATCAATCAAAAACTAATCCCTTTACTGACTGTATTAACTCTGTCTTCTTCGGCTGCGTTCTCAGCGAAGGTTAGCTCTGAGAGCGAAGTTGAGTTCAAGGCTAAAGCTAGCCACAGCAGCGAAACTAAAGTTGAAACCGAGGCGCGAGCCAAGAACAAAAACTCGGTAAGTGCAGACGATGACAAACGTGCTGATACGAATGCTGAAGGCGATGTAGCGGCTCAGGGTTCATCTGACAATACGGAAGAAGAAGCCGAGCAAACCAGCGAGAACATGCTTGAGTCTTCAACCAAGCTGGCTGGCGAGGTTACTGCCAATGTGACCACTCAAGCTGAAGGTGTGATCAGTCAAGGCGAAGAGCAGGCACAACAAGCTGTTGAACTTGGTTCACAAGTAGCCACTCAGGTAGTTGCAGACGCTACAGCCCAAGTTGAGCAAACGGGTGAACACGCAGCTGATGCGCAAGCGTCTCTGGTAGCTACGGCCGAGCAGCAAGTTGAAAACGCTCAGTCAATCTCAATTGACAAGAAGCTGCCTAAAGCAGCGTTAAATTCTGAGTTAAGCAAAACCATTAATGCAAAAACTCAGGCCAATATTGAAGACGCGATTCAATCAACGGTTGAATCTTCTGTTGAAAACACCGTTAAAAAAGCGCTTCGTATTGATATCTAACACCACTGCTTTAGCAACAATTAGTTAAACAAAACCGGGGTTGGCTTAACGCCACCCCTTTTTCTGAAGTTTCAGGAGGATACTATGAACCGCAACCATAAATTAAAAGCCATTTATCTCGCGTTACTGAGCCCTCTACCCTTATTGAGTGCAGATCCTTTATCTTTTGAGTTAACTGCCGGTGTTGAAAATAACGAGCAACTGGTTCTAGAAGCCATCGATAAAAACTCTCAGTCTGGAGATACCGCTCGATTACTCAAAGCCAAAGCGGGTTTGGAACTGGAGCCGATAAAAGGCTTAAGCTTTTCGCTAACGGGTAGCTACAGTGACAAGCAGCATCAACACTATTCGGAGTTTGATCAGGCCATTACCATGGCAAACGCCGATATTAATTATCAGCTTGCATCGCTTACACTGGGCAGTCAGATAACCAACGCAGACGTGACTGTCGACAAGGTAGACTTTATGACCTTGCAGCAAAACAGTATCTACCTGGGTAACCGTTTTAGCGATCAGATTTACTTTCGTATCGATAAAACTCAAGGCGATTACGACCTGGAAGATTTTAACGATCGAAGCGCCAGCACCGATGGCTGGAAAAGTAATCTGTTTATTTTTAACGAAACGGCAACGCGCTATTTAACACTTGGTGTCGAACGACAAATCGAAACGGCGAATGCCGCTATTCATAGCCATAAACTCGATGGCTGGTCTGCCGCCTACCATCATGAGTTTGAACTGCTGGGACTGACTCACGAATGGCGCTTTAGCCGTTCCAGTGAATCACGAGACTATCAAACCTCGGGCGAGTTGTTTGAACAGCCACGCCAAGATAAAAAGTCTATTCAGGCCATCGGCTGGACAACTCACTTAAATCAATACTTTGATATTGAGTTTGAGTATCGCCGGAAAGAAAACCGCTCCAATCAAGATGAGTTCAACTACCAATCTAATCAGGCGGTTGTTAATTTAAACGCCAGATTCTAGTATCTGGCGTTTAATTTACTCTGTCTTAATCAATAAATTACCGGGTACTCGACACAACGCTTGCTGAATCAGCTCCCAATCAAAATCTTTTCCCTGTTGAGCGTTGCAGGTTAGTAAAACGGACTCGTGATCCAAATCGAAAAATTTAAGCTGATAGGCGTGCAGGTAACAGCGATCAGCTTGTTCGTGAACCGCTTTTTCGCCATAACGACAATCTCCCCAAATGGGCGTGCCATTACTTTTCATGGCAACACGCACCTGATGCGTTTTTCCCGTTTCAATATTAACTATCGCAAGGCGAAAGCCTTCTTTATAACCAAGACTCGCGAAATGAGTGACCGACGGGCTATTCATTTTTCGCGTAAGCTTCCAGCTCCCGTCACGCGCTTTAACCATGTCACCTTTAATGGTTCCCTGCTTTTTCTTTGGCTGCCCTTTAGTAAGAGCGAGGTAAACTTTCTCGGTGGACTTTTGCTGAAACTGCAGCGATAGAAAACTCGCTCCTACTTCGGTTTTAGCGAGCAATAAGCAGCCGCTGGTAACCTTATCTAGCCGATGAACGGGCGCTAGATAGTCGAGCTCGAACTGCTTTTTTAAATGAGCAACCAGTCCTGCTGTCTCTGCTTCTGAGTGCATTCCAACACCGGCGGGCTTGTTAATCGCCAGCCAGTGCTCGGTCTGCTGGATGATTTCAATATCCATTAAACTATTTTTATCCGTATGTTTGTAAACCAATGACGCCAAAATTAGCCAAATAGACGGTAGCAATGACGAACATGACGCTGGTCACCAAACAGAATCCTTTAGCCCACTTGTTCAATGGTTCTTTCCAGTAGCGAATAATCTGTATCAAACCAATAATTGAAAAAATAGCAAATGCGTAGGTACTTAGCATGATTCCGATTGATGGAGCACTGGGTGTACCAAGTAATGTTAAGAAGTCGTTAAGCTGACCATAGATAAAGAAGGTGATAAAGAAAACCAACGACAAGCTGGCAAAAAATGGCCATAGGCGGATCTGCATTGCTGGGCCAGGCTCAATTTTCTTCGACAGGCGACGTACCAACCACACCCAAAACCAAAGTAAGTTAATCACCACTAAAGCTAAAAATGACCAGGCCATGATCAGTTTAAACCAATGCATAAAGGCCGATGTTTTCTGGTAATAACGAGTGCCAACTTGAATCGCTTGCCCCTCATCATCCTGTAACAAGATCATGGTCGGTATAGATAGATCATCTCTCACAAACTGGGAATTGCTAATCGGAAAGAATTTGTTCTTTTCTTTATTCGACACAACTACATGGTTATCTTCAAAGCTGAAATAAACATCACCAAAAATTAGATCAAGAAAGTATGCCAAATCCTGTCTTGGATTGACCGGCGTATAGAATCCCTCATAGGATTTTTGAGCTTCTGTAACTTGTTCTAGAAACTCTGGAGCCTTAGGAACGGGCAAACCAAAGGTCAGGTAATTACGAATCGCCTTACCGATTTCTTTAAATCCAGCGCCATTGTCGGAGTTAATCATGTAGGCGTAACCCAGTCCTTGCTTCGGTAAGTAAGCCAACTGAGCTATACCACCATTAATGCCACCATCATGTCCATGAAAGACAAACATATCGTGGTAACTGGTATAGTTGTTTAAGCCATAACCGCTTTGCATTCCCGCTTTTGCCGCTAATGAAGATTCCGGCCGCTCCATTCGACGGATAGACTTTTCGGTCAAGATGGTTTCACCATTAGCCACACCGCGCTCAATCATAAATCGAACCAGCTTTGCCATATCGCGAGCAGAAGCGTTAATCGCTCCCGATGGCCGCATAGAAATATGCCAGTAATCGGTGGCTTTCCCTTGCTCATATAAAGTCGCCAACAACGCTTCGTTTTCTGGATAACGATAAGTTGCGCTTACCATGTCCAAAGACGCAAACAACTCTTGCTCAATGTATTTTTCAAAATCCATTCCGGTGACTTTTTCTATAACATAAGCCACTGTCGGTGGTCCTGAGTTAGCATAGGACATGCGATCACCCGGACGCCAGCGTGATGTTCTGGAATGCGGGTGAAAATCCAGCCCTTGCTTTAAGGTGATTGGTGTGGGGTCATTATGGGCATACTCGGTTAAATGGATATCGTCCCAACCGGCTGTATGCTCTAATAAATGAACCAACCTGACGGGATGAGTTTCTTCCCAAAGGTTTTCAAACTCGATCTCTGGCGCAATATCTTTTAGCGGTGTTTGAAGGTCCAGCTTGCCTTCTTCCTGCAGCTTTAATGCAGCAAGAGAAACAAACATTTTTGATACAGAACCAATGCGAAACAGGGTTTCCGCCGACGCTGGTTTCTCGGGCTCTTTGCTGGCTAAACCCAGGCCGGTTACCCAGCGATCGGTTTCTTTATCGACTATGGCCAGTCCGACACCCGGTATCGCATGATACTCCATTAAAGATTCGATCTGTTCTTTAAGCTCTTCAATGCTCTTAGCCGGTGGTAGCTCTTTATCTTCTCCATAAGTTGCAACACTCACCAGCGCACATAGCAACGCAGTAACCATTAACTTTATTGTTTTCATAACTCCATCCTAAATTTAGCTATCACTTGAGCCGTTCGATAGTAACAACTATCCTAAACGAGCCTATTCCTACTGTCGAATTGAAAAAGTATTGTAATCGACTTCGACACTATATGGGTTAGTTTTAGTACATCGGTTTTCTTGCCACAAATCGAGACAGCGGGCGACCGTCCGGTAGGTTTTCAATGTCGTTGAGTAAAATATCGAAATCCGAAAACATAGTGGCCAACTCACCTTCTTCCAGCAGATATCGAGGATTTTTTGGTGAGCCAATTTTTTCGGCGCCTCGCATAAACGTTTGATAGGCAATAAGTCCGCTCGGCTTAATTAATGACTTTAACTTAGGTAGCAGAGGACGATGCAAGTAGCGACAGATGACAACTGCAGAAAACTCCTGTGGAAAATAGTTCAAGCTATCGAAGTGAAAATCCTGCTCTAAATCGCACTGCTTGAGCTCCAGCTTTACATTATGATAAGCGGCAGACTGCCGGCACCTTTCTAAAGCGGTTTCTGAATAGTCAATGCCAAACACTCGCCAACCTTGCATGGCTAGATAGATCGCATCTCTACCCGATCCGCAGGCAACATCAAGAATGTTTTCTCCACGTTCTAAGTGCTTAGAAAAATACTGGTCCTGACATAACTCCACAAACGGAGCAGGACGCCAAAAATAAACATCTGACTCCCCTTCCTCCACTTCATACTCAGACGAACAAGTGATTACTTGCCAATCGATTACTTTAACGATAGCGAAGGAGCGCTCTTTAAAAAACCTTAAAGCCGAATCTTGAACTTCGGCGTTTAAAACCAGCTGCAAAGGAACCTCTTTTTTGGGAAGCTCCTGCATTCTCATAAACA
>JBFHVL010000202.1:0-5688 GCA_041589565.1 Kangiellaceae bacterium
ACCATCGGCGTGGGCGAAGCGACGATTCCCCCCATTCAGTTATTCAATAATTTACTCGGTTTAAATGAAGCGGAATTTTTAAAGCAAACCAAAGGGACGGTAAAGCTCGGTATTCAGTTTGAAAACTGGGGAAAGGTCGGTGACAGCTATATGCACGCCTTTGGTAATTTTGGCCGTGATTTAGGGTTTACTCACTTTCATCATTACTGGCTGCGGGCAAAGTCATTGGGAATCACTAACGACTTCTGGGACTTCTCCTTCAATTATCAGGCGGCAAAAAACAACCTATTTAATAAGCTGGATCGTATTCCCGATAGCACATTGCAGGGACTGGTTTATGCCTATCATTTCGATGCAGGCTTATATGCAAAATACCTACGAAGCTTTAGTGAGCAAGCCGGTGTTAAACGCATTGAAGGTAAAATAATTTCGGTGAACCAGAATTCCGAAACTGGCTTTGTCGAGTCGGTTGTTCTTGATTCAGGTGAATCTTTCTCTGGCGATTTGTTTATCGATTGCAGTGGCGGGCGGGCGTTACTGATAGAACAAACACTGCAAACGGGATTTGAAGATTACAGCGATTGGTTATTTTGTGATCGAGCGGTGGCTATACCTTGCGAATCTGTCAGCCCAATTGTTCCTTACACGCGCTCTATAGCGCACGTATTCGGCTGGCAATGGCGCATTCCTCTTCAGCATCGAATTGGTAATGGCATGGTTTACTCATCGGAGCATACATCTGATGAGCAGGCTCTTAAAACATTATTAGAGCATCTGGATGGCGAGCCTCTGGCTGAACCTAATTTTATTAAATTTAAGATTGGTCGTCGTAAGCAGCAGTGGAATAAGAACGTCGTATCCATCGGACTTTCCAGCGGCTTTCTTGAGCCCTTGGAGTCAACCAGCATTCATTTAATTCAACAAGGAATTACACGGCTGGTTAAACATTTGCCTGCCAGAACAATTGAGCAAAGGGAGATAGATGAATATAACCGTCAGTCGCAATATGAGTTTGAGAAAATTCGCGACTTTATCATCCTTCATTATTACGCTAATCAAAGATGTGATTCCGATTTCTGGAAACGATGCCAATCCATGACTATTCCAGACTCTTTACGGCACAAGATTGAGCTTTTTAAACGCACAGGAAAATTATTCAGAGAGCAGGACGAGCTATTTTCGGAGGTTGCCTGGCATCAGGTTTTAATGGGGCAAAATATCATTCCTGAATCTTATCACCCATTAGCTGAATCTATCAGCAAAGAGCAACTTGCTGAATTTATGCAAAACCTGAAAATAATCATTAAGCGTGGTGTCGGGCTACTGCCAACACATCAAGACTTCTTACGTAAGCTCTGCCAATAAGCTAAATTTTTAGTTCTAATATTCTGCTAACTATTTCAATATAGCTTTATGAATTTATTTATTCGCACGTTTATATGCAACCTTTATTGAAAACATCATTATTCACTGCCGGTAAGTGAAATGAATACGTATGCATTACATTGTTTTGAGATTTTGATCCTGCGTATGATTGTACAAATTTAGGACCGTACCGATTGGTGCGTTGCATCAGTTGGTTCACAATAAAACGTACAAAGGGGTAGGATTATGGCGAGGTTCAAACTCAGTACCTTAACCATCGCTCTAGCTGCAGCAGGATGCGTCGCAAATTTTTTGCCAACGTATGCGTATGCACAAGAAGCGGAAGTCAGTCAGCAAGTTTCTGAGAAAGAGAAAGATAACGCAGAAGCTAAAAAAGAAGAGAATAAAATAACGGTAACAGGAAGTTATACTGGATCGCTGATTCGTTCGTTGGAAGAAAAGCGAAATGCTGATGTGGTTTCGGAGCAACTTTCTGCAGACGATATCGGTGCATTACCTGATATGTCCATTGCAGATGCTTTGACTCGCCTACCGGGAATATCGGCTGTAAGAACGGGCGGTCAGGCTGCCGAAATTAATATTCGTGGTTTATCGGGCATCTTTATTTTCTCAACGCTCAATGGACGTGAACAGGTCGCCACTTCGGGAAGCCGTAGCATCGACTTCGATCAATACCCTTCTGAACTCATTGCCTCTGGTTCGGTTTATAAATCACAAAAAGCATCGTTGATTGAAGGAGGCGTTGCAGGCTCGGTTGAACTGCGAACCGCCAGTGCTTTATCGAATACCGAGCAACATACCTTTGGTTTCAATGCCCGAGCCGTTTATAACGATCGCGCAAGTGGTGTATATGATGCTGACAAATGGGGTGAGCGTTTAAGTTTTACCTATCAAGGAAAGTTTGCTGATGACACTATTGGCTTTTCATTTGGTATTGCCCAGTTAACTCAGCCTTCAGTAGCCGAGCAATTTATCGGACTGAATTTCAACACTGAAAAAGACCTCGATGGAGTGTCCGGCGATACGGAAGGATCAGCTGCCTGTCCGCAGTGTGAATTCATTTCAGAAGGAATGGAGTTACAGCATAAAGGTGGCACCGAAGATCGCACCAGTTATGTGGCGGCCTTTGAATGGGCGCCCAACGCAGATTTTAAACTGACCGCTGATTACTTTCGCTCGGAGTTTAAGTCGGAGCAGTGGGCACGAGGGTTGCGCGTAAAGTTTGGTGGTAACCAGGCCAATTATTATTTTCCAACACTAGTCGATAACTCGATGGTTGGTGGGGTAGTTGCGCGTACGGCTAACAGCTTTACTCGTGTTGAGATTGCTAATGATGATGATAGTGAAACCGATATCTCCGAAAGTATTGGCGTTAAAGGCGAGTGGCAACTCAACGAAGCCTTTAGTCTATCGGCCGACTTAAGTCATTCATCTGGCAAAAGCGATTTTCAAAACCGACTGCTTTGGAGTTTAGTCGCTGAAGATGCAACCGTTGCCGATCCTACTTTCGATACCAATGTCGTGATTAATTACGAGTACTCCGGACTAGATATTCCCAGCGTTGGCTTTAACCAGGACTTTACTAACCCTAACACCTTAATGGCCTCCAAATACGGAACCTATCCCTACCTTTATGATGATCGCGTAAATGCATTTCGTGTTGATGGCATCTATGAGCTATTTAATAACGATTATGTACGCTCCTTTGAGTTTGGGTTAAGAGCGTCTGAGCGTCAGTGGGATGCAACCCGTAAAGTCTTTGAGTACGGTGATGATGGCGGTTTTTCGATTTTTGAAACCCCATTTCAGTTGCAGCCTGGCATGTACAACGTAGTCAATTGGGGTGGCGACTTTGCGCACTTTCCGAGTTATTTAGCCATTAATATTGATCAGGTACTGTCTGCCTGGTTACCCAATGGGATGGGCACTCCACTCACCACCTGGGGTACCGATGTTAATGGTAATCTGGATTACTCATCTGCCTGGTCAGTTCAAGGATCGGGAAGTGTTTTTGAAGATATATTGGCAGCTTACTTTATGGCCAACCTCGACTTTGAAGTCTCTGATATTAATGTGACGGGTAATGTTGGATTACGAGTGGTAAATTCGGATCAATCGGCCACACGATTACGATACATTGATGAAACTCTGTCCGACGAAGAACGAGCCGCACTGGGGGCTCAGTGGATAGTAGATGAAGCAGGGCTAGCCAGTTTTCGTTATGCACGTGATATGGATGGCACGAACTACACTGATTACCTGCCTTCGTTAAACTTAAATTTCCATTTAACCGATGATACGCAATTGCGTTTTGCCGCCGCGCGCGTCATGGCACGACCCGAAATTAACCGTCTTGCGTCAAACTTCAACGGTACAGTTGGCTTAAACCCTAATCGTACCGTGGAACATCCTGAGCCATATGTATTTAATGGCTCTGAATTTAACAGTCCGAGATTAAAACCATTCCTGGCTGATCAATATGACTTGTCCTGGGAGTATTACTTTGACGATCAGACAGGCGGAATTTCAGTCGCGGTTTTTTATAAAGACATTAAGAACTTTGTGGATCAAGGCTTTATTGAGCGTTTCGACTTTACCAGTATTGGAGTACCGGTCCCTGATACTTACATAAATCCACTCAGTGGCGTACCCAGTGATGTTGGACTAGGTTCGTTCTCGTTCTCGTTTAATAACGATAAGCCGGCTTCATTAAAGGGCTTTGAGTTTGCAACGACCATGATGCTGGATGAATTGCCCAGCTTCTGGTCTGGACTCGGGTTTAACTTCAACTATGCCTATACCGAAAGCTCAGCGACGCGGCGCGGTTCGGAAGGTGTGTTTAACGTTGAGACTGCCTTCCCCGGATTGTCTCGTCACGTTGCCAGTGGAACCATTTTCTATACCGGCGATCGTTTCGAAACAAGGTTAAGCACACGTTATCGTTCTGAGTTTATTTCGCAGCAATGGGGTGTGAATGAACAAACGGTTAACTTTGATGATGAAACCGTGATGGATTATCAGGCATCGTATGATTTCGATTCTGGTGTGCGCATGTTGTTCCAAATTAATAACCTCACTGATCAACCTACCAAGTCGTACTTCTTTAACGAGGCGCGTACCGGAACCATTCAATTTTTTGGTCGCCAGTATTACCTCGGTTTGAATTACAAGTTTTAAGAATCACCAAAAGGAGAATGACAATGAATATGTTTAAGAAGACTTTTGTACTAGTGAGCTTTTTGGTGACTCTGAGCGTAATCAGTGGTTGTGATAATAAAGTCGATGGTGAAGTACTCAGTGGGCAGCAATTGTTAAGTTGTGATTTACCGTTGGTGCCCAATGCAGCAGGTACCGCTTGTGTTGAACCTCCGCCATTGGATTGTGAGCCGCCAACGGTTCCCAATGAAACTAATGATGCTTGTGTGATCGGTTATGATCCTTCACAGCCCGATCCGATTGTGTTTGCCGGTGATAATGAGGCGATACTGTTTTACAACAGAGCGAATCGAGGCGCCAATAACTCACCGAACGACCCTTCGTATGATGGTTATCGACTACACACCTGGAATAGCCCTAACTGTGATGCTTATGCGCCAAGCGCACTCGCACCATCATGGGATAATGGTTTAGTGCCTGATGGGATTGATCCTAACTATGGCGCTTACTGGATTCTAGAGTTGAAAGACGGGTACGGCGAATGTGGCAATTTTATTATTCACATTGGGACCGACGACGCGGGTAAAGAATTAGGTGGTGGCGACTGGAAAATGCCATTAATGCAGGACGATCCGGTTTTTGCCCGAATGAACTGGACCATTTCGGGAGAGCCCGCAGTATTTGAATATCCGATTACTTCGCTCGGCGAAGGTAGTTTGAAAATTGAAGAAGCCAGAGCTCACTGGATCGACACTCAAACCATAGCCTGGAATTGGGATACGGCGTTACCTGTTTCATCAGAAGTCACCAGCGCGAAATTATATTATTCAACGAATGAACCTGTTTCGATTGATGAAGACGGCAATATTTCGGGTACGGCAGTTGATTTAACAGAAACAACATTAACTCCAGAGCAACAAGCGATGGTTCCTCTATTGGCGAATTTACCTGCTTACAGCGGTAGCTGGACAGCGGGTGAAGCCAAAGCCATGGCAAAAGGACATGTGGTATTTGTCGGCTTTGATGCGTCGGATGAAGCGATTCTAGCGACCCAGGTGCAAATAGGTAAAGTTCTCGATGCCTTGTACACCTCGAGTGATAATGATGCCGATGAAGCGACTTTAGGAGTTTCTTATAACGGCAGTA
>JBFHVL010000203.1:0-5627 GCA_041589565.1 Kangiellaceae bacterium
AGTAAAGCACGCGTAATTCAGGGCGAAAAAGCCATGCGCGACGCAGAGCGACTGAGCATCGATAACGACTCCATTTTGAATGTGCTGGAATTCACTCACGCAACCGCCCGTCATTATGTAACCGCGAGTTATGGTGCTGTGTTGTGTGTTGACAGTGCCGAAGAATTACGCATGACTCGTCGAGGGGTTACGCATGATTGTTTGGCTTCGGGTAACTACAGTTTATGGCGTTGTGATATTGACGAATCGGAGTTGGTGTTTGGTGCAGAAGCGCGTGAGCGTGCGACCATCGCCAAACGAGCAGAATTGGTTCGGCTGACAGAACAATGGCAATTAACCAACGATCGCATGCTCGGGATTCGGCAGTTGTTAAAAGCCTTGGAATCGCTAAAGCATTTAAATTTAGCTGACGTACTGTCCCAAATGTTGGGTTGTCATCGTGAACTTCAAAAGCTGGAGAACTTGATCCAACAAATTGACTTGGGTGACCACGCGGAGCTGGAACAGAAGCTTGCTGAGTTTAAGCAGCAGGAAGAAACCTTACGACAACAGGAAGATTCGCTCATTAAACAGATCGGCCAGCTGGAAGAAAAGCTTTCCAGTTTACGCAAAGCGATAAAACGCATTGCCGATGAGCAGGACTCAACTCAATCAACGGTTGAGCAATGTGAAGCTGCGTTAAAAGCCATCAGTGAAGATTGGCCCGACTTCGATTATGCAGCGCGATTAGAGCAAGCAGACCAACAAGCTGCTCATATCGATCGAGACTTAATCACACAGCAACGCGATACACTAGAAGCGCAACTGCATACCTGCGAACGCAAATTGGATGACTCGATCAAAAGTCATAACCAGAACAGTCTTCCCGGTGATGCCATTGCCTATGATGTTTTTAATGGTGAGTATAATCAGTCGTTGTTTCGTACCATTTGTCAGCTACAAAGACAAATCGATTCTATCTATAACCGTCTAAAAAATAATATTCTGGTCGAGAAACACGGTCAGCTGCAAAAGCTGAAAGAAAGTTTTAATAATGCCTTTGTCAGCAATTTGTGCCATTCGATCCATCAAGCAATTAATGACGGAAAGCGTCAGATAGAAATCTTAAATAACGAATTACAGTTTCATCGTTTTGGTGATGATCGTGAAACTTTCCGCTTCGACTTTGAGTGGTTACCGGAATATCGTGAGTATGCTAGGTTTTTTGAGGAGATCATTCGTAATCCTGATCTAGGTGATGGTCAAACCTTGTTTGATGCTAACCTCTCAAAAACTTCGCAAAAGGTTCGCGACCGTTTGATGAGCATGTTGCTTGATGAAGACGAAGACAAAGCTTTGCGTGAGCTGGATCGGATTGCCGATTATCGTAACTACCATCGCTATGAAATATATAAAGAAGTGGAAGGCAAACCGGCCATTCCATTATCGGAATATGGAACTGGCTCTGGTGGTCAGTTAGAAACGCCAGCCTATATTATTCGCGCCGCAGCGATCACCAGTGCATTTCGCTTTAGTGAAGGAAAGTCACACTTGCGTATGGTTTTGGTGGACGAAGCCTTTTCGAAAATGGACGAAACTCGCAGTCGCGAAGTGATCCAGTATTTGACCGACTCACTTGGCTTGCAGCTGGTGTTTATTATGCCCACCAGCAAATGCGGTCCCTATATGGATCTAATCACCAATGAGTTTGTCTATGCCAAATGTCCAAGTCTAGCTCCGCGCGGTGAATTGAACACTCGAGTACTGGTAGACCGTAAAGTGTGTAACCAGGAAAAAATTAAAGCGCTGTGGGAAAGTCACCGCAATACGATTTACCAACAGGCCGAATTAGATTTTATGAAAGAGCTTGAAGGCAGCGTATCTTAATTTAAAGCTATGCCTCGGGAATGAATGTACATACCCGAGGTGCAAGTTACTAATCGATTTTAAAATAACCAGCTAAAGTGAATGCTAGTTGAAGCGACTTTGGTGTCATCTAGCCAAAGATTTGCGTACTCATAACCAACTCCAAAGCCATTGTATGCACGAAACTGCCAACCGACGCCAAGGCTATGACCAGTTCCCTTATTAGTGTCTGTGAAAGCACCGTCACCGGTGTAGTTAATATCTTCAAAAAAGTCGATGCCAATATTGGCATAAAATGCATGACGGTTTGATACTGGAAAAGTGTGCTGATATTTGATTTGTTTGCTGTTAAATCGACTTCGATCATCAGGATCATCGGGAATGCAAAAGAAGTAACAGCCAAAGTCATCGGAGTTTCCTTTAATATAGCCGATCTTTATGCTGGAGTTTTTGTTGAAGATATATTGGTACTGATAATTGACCACGGTACCAGATAGCGATCTTTGTGCATTTTTGTTGCTGACATTTTCATTACCAAAACCCAAAAACAGGCCATGGGTCTGGATGTCATGAGTTTCGGGTTGCGCAAAGCCAGAAATAGAAAGGAGTAAAAAGCTTGCGGTAAGTAATAAGCGATAAAGCACGATGAATCTCCTTGGAAAGGCTTAGGTCATCCTAAATTTCGCGTCGGATGATAGCACAGGTTCGAGCTGAAGAAACCGGCTGTTGCATGTAATTAATTACAAAAAGCCGTATGAGTGGCCAACGTTTTTGATATCCCAAAACGAGTTTTATTAGCAGAATTGTTCTAAAAACTATCACTTATATAGCCAGAATCATTTTCTCTTAGCTAACTCGACTTTTATGATGAGGTTCATCGCTTTCTCTCAATATAACTTATCTTAAGTTTGAACCTTGCCGCATAACGGCTGTGACTCATCTCACAGTTTAAATAATAACCAGTTAAGAATCTGAAAACTCGCCGATACAAGTCCCAGCAGGGGCCGTAGAGCCTCTAAGTAAAGTTCAACAGTTAACATTAAATAATCGGTGAATCGCATGAATACAGTAACTATCTCTTCCAAAAAACTCGTATCAACATTGTTTGCTTTTGCATTGCTAGGCTTGACCGCTTGTAGTGGTGGTAGCAATGATGGTGAGCAAGCAACAGATACAACCACGGGTGTAAATCCTGGTAACGGCAATACTAATAGCGCTCCTAGTTTGAGCATCACGTCTCCCTCTAACAACTCTAGCTTCAGTTCTAATCAAACCATTACGTTAACCGCGGCAGCGTCCGATAACGAAGACGGCGATATTTCTGGAAATATTGTATGGTCCTCGGATTTAGATGGTGATTTAGGAACCGGTGCGTCACTCAATGTATCACTTACTGTCGGCGTGCATACCATCACTGCACTGGTAGAAGATTCTGGCAATTTAACTGATGAAGAGTCAATTAGCTTAGTAATTGAAGTCGCTGAAGGCGTGGCTACCGTTATGTGGACTGCACCAATGGAAAATACCGATAACTCGGTATTGACCAATTTGGCCGGTTTTAAAATTTACTTTGGGACCGATGCTAATAATCTTGACCAAAGCATTGATATAAATGATGCCACTTTATCTAGCTGGATAATTGAGAATCTAAGCGTTGATACCACTTACTACTTTGCGGTTACTGCGATTAACGATCAGGGCATTGAAAGTGATTATTCTGATGTAGCCAGTAAACATATTAGCGGTTAAACATAAAAATAAAATAAACGAATACTACAAACTGTTCACCGATACTTGGCGCCATAAGGCGCCTTTTTTTTAACAGCTCCAACTGACAATACGCTCATTTAACTGATCTATCAAAGTTGTGATATCTTCTTTTAAAAATTGCGTATGCTCCAGCCAAGGTAGGTGAGTGATAGAAATCGCTTCGTCTCGAGTCATATCAGGATACATTTCATAAAATTGTTTGGGATGATTGAACTTGCCGCGCATTCCGCCAGTGTAAATATAGTGTAACTTAACCCCTCGTTGGTGGAGCTTCCGTAAAATGTTCTTTGACTCCTGATATGACATGTATTCATACTCAATTAAGTCGGGTTGTTGATTAGATTGATAACCTTCAAGTTTGTTTCTAGATAACCAGGAATTTAAAATCCGCTCTAACTTAATGATGACTCGTTTGGGAATGTCCAGACTCCATCGTTTCCGGCGCCAATAGCCCTTGGTTGCATAACAGTGAGGATCAATCATGGCAATTGCATTCACACGATCATCGGTTTCTGCGTAGCGAAACGAATCTTCTGCACCCGAGCATAATCCACACAAGATAACTTGTGTTGCCTGCATTTTACAGATTGCGTAGTCGACAGCCGCTTTCATATCTTTTTGTGTTCGCTCTAACAGCGGGAGACTAGGATCACATTCCTCACTGAAGCCAATGCCACCAAGATCAAAGCGTAAGCTAGAGATACCATTTTCGTTTAACTTGCGGGCTAAAAGTGCATACAGTCTAAAAGGACCATGTGATGGAATGAAACCGGCGTTAACAAAAATTGCAACGGGCTTTTGTCCCTGCGGTTTTGCCGACTGAATTGCAATGCCTGATAATCGCTTATGATCACCAAAGTGACAGGTAAACTCATTCATCATGGCAGATCCTCCAGCTGTTCCATTATCGCATTAGCAACTCGGTGATTGGTCAGTGGCTTTTCAAAGAGTTCGGGATCATACCAGCCGCAATACTCTTCAATGTTCAGCCAGTTACAATTGGACAACAAGGGGTTGGACAATTGCTTGCTATGTTCGTCGCTACAAACGGTGACGACAGACGAAAACTTTTCTAACTTATGATGTTTAAAGATCATACGTTCGAGATCATGGCGTAAAGCATTGGACAATTCGACACCTAACAACTGATTTTTGGAGTAACTGCTTGGTCGAAAATTGAAGAGTTTTATGTAACGCATTTTTTTTACTAAGGCTTTATGGCACTTTTTCATATTGTCTATGTGTTTACAGCCATCAAATATAGGATCCCAGAGCAATAAACGGTTAACGTTTAAAGAAGAAAAGCTCGTTGTAGCAAGCGTCGCGGCGAGTCGAATTGCAATAACCGAAACATTGTCCAAACCTGTTATTTCGCGCAATTTATGATAGGCTAACTGCTGATCTTTTTGCCAACGTTTTACGTCTATCTGCTGATCCATTCCTTGAGAGTTTCCTGTAGCAAAAGGATCAAATAAGAGTGTCGGATGTCCTTTTTCGGCTAACTTTTGTGCTAGTTTTCGCAGTAAAAAATCACATCGCACATGCTCTTGCCCCATGGGAGGGCAGATGAGAATAGCTGATTTCTTTCGTGCTTCTTGCGGCGAATAAAAAGCGGCAAATAGCTCATTATGTTCACCAAAAAATAAAGTGTTAAGCGAATACTGTTTGGGTTTTTTAGCCAAGTCAATAATTTCACCGCTAGGTTTGTCATCGAGTTTAGCAGCGATAATTGCTAATGATTCACGAGCAACATCAAGCCCATAGATGACTTTTCCCAGTTTCTTTTGTACTTCCATAATCATAATGACAGCAGATAAAGAATCTCCGCCAATATCAAAAAAATTATCGTACCGGGAAACAGTATTAAGCGCTAAAATATCTTGCCAAATAGCTCCTAGTATACTTTCGGTTTCGGTTTTGAAATTGTTTTCAACCAAAGTGCTCAATTGTTCAGGAGGTCGTTTGATTAGGGCTTTACGATCAACTTTTAAATTGAAATTTAATGGTAATGC
>JBFHVL010000204.1:0-5623 GCA_041589565.1 Kangiellaceae bacterium
ACTCGCTCAGCAGGCGATTGACACCAGTGACGACCGCATCTTGATAGTGCTCGGGATTATCCGACAATAATTTATGACTGAACCATTCACCTGTAGGAGACAGAGCCAGAATGTCGGTAAAGGTGCCTCCTCGATCCACCCAGATAGACCATCCTGAGTTTGATTTTGAGTCGGTCGTTTGTGCATCCGGTGGCGAGGTAAATGTTTCAGTCATGATCAAGCTGATAATAAATAACTTAGATTGGCAGGAGTCATTAAACATACCCTATGCCAATAAGGAATACCATGCCGATGCTTGCAGGGGTATAACGCGCTGTGCTAAATGTGTGGCACCCTGTCTTATCAAATAAAAACAAAGAGATCTTGATTATGATTACGCGCATCTTACTGTTGAGCAGCTTGTTAATGGGAAGTGTGGCTACCAGTGCCATCGACATCGTAGTAACTAAGGAATTGGAACAAAGAGTAATCGAGTGGCGGCGCCACCTGCATCAGTATCCAGAGCTATCGAATCGTGAGTTTAAAACGGCAGAATATGTGGCGAAACATCTCAAGGCCCTAGGAATTGAAGTGCAAACCGGAGTGGCGCACACGGGAGTGGTTGGCATTTTAAAGGGTGCAAAGCCGGGCCCTGTTGTCGGATTGCGCGCGGATATGGATGCATTACCGGTCATGGAAAAAGTAGCGCTTCCATTTGCTTCTAAAGTTATCACTGAATTCAATGATCAGTCGGTTGGCGTAATGCATGCCTGTGGGCATGACACTCATGTTGCGATGTTAATGGGCGCAGCAGAAATACTCGCCGCACAACGTGATCAGTTGTCAGGAACGGTGAAGTTTATTTTCCAGCCGGCGGAAGAAGGTGCGCCTAAGGGCGAAGAAGGCGGTGCCGAGTTAATGGTGAAAGAAGGTGTGTTAAAGAACCCCGATGTTGATGCGGTATTTGGGCTACATATTTCTTCAAAACTAGATGTGGGCACTATAGGGTATCGAAGTGGTGGCATCATGGCTGCCGTGGATAATTTTAAGATCACGGTTAAGGGAAAACAGGTGCACGGCTCTACTCCTTGGGACGGCATTGATCCGATTGTGGCGTCGGCGCAAATCATTAATGATATTCAGACCATCGTGTCGCGCCAGTTACCCTTGACCAAAAATGCGGCTGTCATCACCGTGGGCAGCATTCACGGCGGTGTTCGCTCCAATATCATTCCTGAGCAGGTTGAGATGCTCGGCACCATTCGTACCTTGGACGGTGGAATGCGCGAAAAATTGTTACGACGTTTGCATGAGGTTGTTAAACATTCGGCAGCGGTGATGGGGGCAACCGCTGAATTGCAAGTGCCCTACACCACACATTACCCGGTCACTTACAATGATCCAGCGTTGACACAAAAAATGTTACCGACCCTTAATCGGGTTGCTGGCACGGATAACGTTAATGAAATGGATGCTATTACCGGCGCTGAAGATTTTTCATTTTTCCAGAAAGAAGTCCCTGGGCTCTATTTTTTCCTGGGTGGTAAAGAGAAAGGGCTTTCGGCAGATGAAGCACCCGCTCATCACACGCCTTATTTTTACATCGATGAATCGGGTATGAAGCTCGGTGTCAAAGTAATGAGCCAGTTGGCGATTGATTATTTGAATTCGAAATAAAAACATAAGTTATTTGAATAAAACCAAATTTTCAGCGTATCAGTGCTATAGTTATATCTATGAACGATACGCTGACGTTTTCACGAAAATCTTTCTGGCAATTCAGCTGCGACTTCTATTCGAAGCCTCAGATTGAGCAGGCCTGTCTTGCACTTCAAGACGAGTTTGATCTTAACGTTAACATTATCCTTTTTCTGTTATGGTATTCGGCAGCACAAGGCCGATTACTGAATACAGCTCAAATTGAATCATTATTACTGGCCATCGATAAGCCGCAACAATGGGTGATGGAATATCGTCTGTTTCGTAAACACCTTTGGTCAAAAATGCTCGCCAACAAAGATCAACCCAATCCCGAAATTAAACAGGCCTTGCTGAGTGCGGAGCTGAAACTCGAAGAGCAGGTACAGTCGGTGTTGTTTGATTATGCCAAGCAGCACTTGGCAGCTGCCAATGATCCCTGCGCTGACGAAGTCCATTTGATTGAGCTTGAGTTTATTGCCCACGAGAATCTTGATGCCTACGTCACCATGTTTCACAGTGAACCGTCACCTCAGTTGTGGCAGTTGCAACAAGATCTATTGAACCGTTTGCTACAAATTACCAATCAGACCAAAGCTGCCTGATCGCGCTGTACCCGTCTTTTATCCTCTGTATTGTTTCAATTGAATAAACCCGCTTGACATTGGAGTAGACTCCAATGTTTATAATAGCTTCACGGTTAGCAAATCGCCTTGAGTTATTCATGTTCAAAATTAAACAGGCCGCTTTATTGACGGGTTTTTCAGAGGATACCTTGCGCTTTTACCATAAGCGCGCCATCGCTGAGCCGAGTCACCGTAACGAGTCGGGTTATCGCCTTTATTCGGAGGACGATATTGCCCGATTACGTTTTATTAAACATGCCAAAGATGTTGGCTTTTCGCTGGACGCGATTCGTGAGCTGCTCGATATCCGTTTACATAAGGATCAAAAGTCCTGTGAAGACGTTAAATCAATGACTGCAGCAAAAATTAGCGAAGTGGATGAACGAATTACCGAGTTAAAACGTATCCAAGCAGCACTGCAACGGTTACATGATCGTTGTTGTGGCGGGGAAGAGGCCGCAACTCAATGCACCATATTGCAAACTCTTGATGGTAATTTTGGAGATTAATTGTGACCGATTTAATCAGCAATTTAGTGGATATCTGGATGGAGTCAGCTCCCTATTTAGTTTTGGGGCTGGCCATTGCTGGATTGATGAAAGCCCTCATTCCTGCCGACTGGATGCAACGTCAACTGGGTGGTCGTAGTCGATGGAATATTGTAAAAGCTGCATTTATTGGTGCGCCTTTGCCGTTATGCAGCTGCGGCGTGGTACCCGCAGCTTTGGGGTTACGTCGGGCCGGGGCTTCAAAGGGATCGACGGTGTCTTTTCTGGTAGCGACACCCGAAACAGGCCCAGATTCAATTTCGCTGTCTTACGTTTTGCTTGGGCCTTTCATGGCTGTTGCTCGACCAGTGGCAGCAGTGGCCAGTGCCGTAGCCGCGGGTTTAATGGTGCGGCACGAAGAGCAGTCGGAAGTCCTCACAAAGTCTATAAGCTCCAGTTGCTGTGGCTCTCAGACCGTAGAAAAAAAGGCCAGCACATGCTGTGACACGCAAACGGCAATCTCCCAGAGCAAAACCGGTGTGTGGCAGTCGACCAAAGAGGGCTTGAATTATTCTTTTGGAAAACTGTTGGATGATATAGCTGTCTGGCTGTTAATTGGGATTGCAGTGGCGGCAGCCATTCAAACTTATGTACCCACCGCCTGGCTGGCGGAATGGGGACAAGGCTGGACGGCTATGTTGCTGATGGCCGTGATTGGCGTTCCCATGTACATATGCGCATCAGCATCAACGCCAATTGCAGCTGGCTTTTTGGCGGCGGGTGTCTCGCCCGGAGCGGTACTCGTGTTTATGCTGGCGGGGCCAGCGACCAATATTGGCACCCTGGGAATAATTCGCAAAGAGTTGGGGCAACAGTCGTTGGTCGCTTACCTGACTGGCGTTGTGGGCACTGCTCTGGTACTTGGCTGGCTGACGGATTGGCTATTGGTAGAATATAACTGGATGGGTGCGGTGACCGGAGTGCATCATATGGATCACTCCTATGGCTGGTTGGAAATTGGCTCCAGCATTCTATTAGTTGCTTTGATTATTAAGACTAAATATAAAAAGTAGAATGTTGCGACTGACTACCGGTTAGTTAGTGATTTGGGTGTTGCGAATAATAAAAGCTTGCCACAACTGTTGGTGATTGAATTCCAGTTTGCATGATTAAACTGAATTAGTGCGAATGATGCTGTGGGCAGGTTGTCAATTTTCACTTCCGTCAGTCGATTGGTCAGTTCGGTCAGTGCGGGATTATGACCAAGGATGGAGACTGTTTTCTGACTTTCTTCTAGCGAACGAATTTGGCTTAGTAATTGGTTTTCGTTGAAGGTATACCAAGTGTCGTCAATGGAGACCGAGGCCGGGCTAATCGGGGTCGCTAGCATTAAGTGGAGAGTTTGCGTTGCACGTAATGCGCTGGAGCAGTAAAAATGCTCGACCGATTGCAGTAACGCCTGGTAATGATCGCCCATTCGGGCAGCAGCTTGGGTTCCGCGAGGCGCCAGTGGTCGTTGATGATCATCCAGATTTGGCTCCTCCCAACTCGACTTGGCATGACGAATCAGAAGCAGCCTGAGACTCATGGTTTAGATTCGTCGGTTGGTGGCGTTTCTTGCGTTGCGGGTTCTTTGTTGTCCCAGTATCGTGGATCAAAGGCACCTTTGGGTTTAACCATCTTATCATTTCGCTCGATGGCTTCGAATTTGAACGAGTCAATATTGAACAGCATGCCCCAGTAGCGCTTGTCACCTCGACAGGAAACAACGCCCTTGCGCGCAGGATCAACTTCCAGCTCGATATTTTTGGGGAAAAAATTGCCATAAATGTAGGACTGTCCATCGAGTTCAAAACCTATGTATTGGCGCTTGTAACTTGAAAGCTCTTGCGGAATGAATTCCGCCTTTTGCTGTTTGAGGTGATCGATGTGTTTAAGCAAAAAGTTTTCCATCGCGTTGACTTGCTCTTTGGTCACTCGCCAGAATACATCAGGATAGTAAAAGCTGCGCGTGCATTGCTCGACCAGTTGCCAACCGACATAATCGGGCATGATATAAATCATCTGCTCCTGATTAGCATTGGGGTCTGGCTTTTGTTCGGTCGCCCATGCACTTGCCATAAAAAGAGGCAGCATAGCGATCAAACTGAATAGTTTTCTCATGGTGATGTTCCGTATTTTTTACAAGTTCAGCAAACGTTTACGCTGATCAATTGGGGTCAGAGTCAGCAAAATTCAATACTTGCGGGTTACAGCCAGTTATTGATCATAAAGCCAATCCCAAGCCGGGTGTTTTTATGATTGTAGTCGAGCAGCGTTTCGCCGTAACCATGAAACAATTGCACATAGCCGCGTACCTTCTTGCTGAAAGGGTAGCTGTAATTGAGCTCTATGGCACCACGATTTTCAGAGCGTAGATTGTTTCTAAGCATAATACTCAATTCGTTATTATGAATTCGGCGAAAGGCGGTAAGCTCAAAGTAACCATAGTAATCATCGATATCGGGATTGTCGTCGCCTTTAACATCGTTAGCATCTCGCTTTTGCCGCTCTGGAATTCGCCACCAGGGTTTAAAATTTACGTAAAACTTTTCGTACTCCATGGTTACACTCATATAAATCCGATTCCAGCTTCGTGAAAGACCGCCAGACTGACCATTGCTTTGATGCGAAAGACCGGCTGTAAACATTGGAATGTGAGCGCCAAATAATTTGGTATCCGAAAGGAAAGTCAGCATAATTTCGGGCTCATGATTGGTATCACGAAATGGGCTGGACTCGTCAGTGTTGTAAGCTTGCCAAACTGAGCGTGATGTATATCCAAAAAACAGG
>JBFHVL010000205.1:0-5482 GCA_041589565.1 Kangiellaceae bacterium
CATGGCGCCAATAAAAAGACAGATACAAATAAAGGTGATCGCCGACCATTCACCCCAACCTAATGAAATCACCGGCTGGATCATCGCCATAGTTTCGGCTTTATCAAATACACTGCGATAATCGAGGCTACCAAAGTAGTAGAGTACACCCGCAATACCAATCAAAAATCCAAAGTCGCCAACACGATTTACCAAAAAGGCTTTTAGGTTGGCAAATACCGCTGAGTCTTTTTTAAACCAAAATCCGATCAATAAGTAAGACACTAACCCGACGGCTTCCCAGCCAAAAAACAGCTGCAAAAAGTTGTTGGCCAGTACCAGCATCAACATAGCAAAGGTAAATAAACTGATATAACTGAAAAAGCGCTGATAACCTGGGTCGTCTTTCATATAACCAATGGTATAAATGTGCACCATTAACGAGACAAAGGTCACCACACAAATCATAACCGCGGACAAAGAGTCGAGCAGAAAACCAATTTCTAATGACAGCTCACCCAATTGAGCCCATTGATAAATCGTAATGTTCACATCAGGAAGATTGCCAACCACCATATCGATCAGCACTTTAAACGACAGGACACAGGCTAACCCAACACCAACTATGGTAACCCAGTGGGCGCCTTTTCGACCTACCCGCTTGCCAAACAGTCCGGCAATAAGCGCACCAGCCAACGGAGCCAAAACTATGGTGAGCAAAGTATCTTGCATCATTAGCCCTTAAGTCGATTAAGTTCTTCCACATCAATTGTGGAACGATTACGAAACAGCGCCACTAAAATGGAGAGTCCAATAGCCGCTTCGGCTGCTGCCACGGTTAGAATAAAGAAAACAAAAATTTGTCCTTGCACATCATCCAGGTAACGGCTGAAAGCAATAAAGTTGATGTTAATTGCCAGCAGCATCAACTCAATGCACATCATTATCGTGATCACATTTTTGCGGTTGATGACGATTCCGGCCACACTAATGGCAAATAGAATGGCGCCAACGACCAGATAATCTGATAAGCCGATCATGATTCACTCTCCTCTGCAGGCGGTGCTTTCTTCTCTACGGAAGGTTCCATTTGAATCACTCGCAACCGATCTGACTTGGTCACCTGCACTTGCTTATCGACGCTTTGACTTTTACGGCCTCGCTTACCTCGAAATGTGAGGCTAATAGCGGCGACCATGGCGACCAATAACATGACCGCGGCCAGCTCGAAAGGATAAAAATAATCGGTGTAAAGCAATCGACCTAACTCACGCACATTTGAGTAATCCGTATCACGAGGAACAGGTGCTGCAATTTGCTCCAATCCAAAATGTTGATCGCCAACCAACCAATTGAGCATCCACAAAAAACCAATCGCAACGATAAGCGCCAAAGGCAAAATTCGAGTGAATCCCTGTTTCATTGCCGCAAAATTAACATCCAGCATCATCACGACAAACAGGAACAACACCATTACAGCGCCGACGTAAACGAGCACCAAAGCAATGGCAAGAAACTCTGCCTCAAGCAACATCCATAATCCCGCAGAAGCAACAAAGCTTACTACTAAAAACAATGCAGCTTTTACACTGTTGCGAACCAGAATAACCATTAGTGCCGAAATAATCAGCAATGCTGAAAATCCGTAAAACACCAGTTGTTGAAAAGTTAGTTCCATAGTGTCATCTTATAATTCAATCATTGTTATCGATAACGCGCGTCCGCGGCTCGGTCGGTTGCAATTTGATGCTCTAATTTATCGCCTATGGCCAGCAGTTTTGCTTTGGTCATAATCTGCTCGCCTCGTTTTTCAAAGTGATAATCAAACACCCGAGTTTCTACAATAGAATCCACCGGGCAAGATTCTTCACAAAAGCCACAGTAAATACACTTAAATAAGTCAATCTCGTACTTGGTAGTTCGCCGAGTGCCGTCACTTTGTCTTGGTCCCGCTTCGATGGTAATGGCGAGTGCTGGACAAACGGCTTCACATAACTTGCAGGCAATGCAACGCTCTTCGCCATTGGGGTAACGACGCAAAGCATGTAATCCTCGGAAGCGTGGCGACTGAGGTGTTTTCTCTTCCGGGTACTGTACGGTGATTTTCTTCTTCCACAGATGCCGTCCAGTTACCGCCAACCCTTTGATCAGCTCCACCAGTAAAAAAGTGTCGAAAAAGTGCTTCAGTTTTTGTCCCATACTTTTCCGTCTCGATTAATTAAAGGGCCACCACTGCAGCTTGATCCACAGTGCCAGCACCACCAGCCAAACTATCGTCACCGGAATAAACACTTTCCAACCCAAACGCATTATTTGATCGTAGCGATAACGTGGATAGGTAGCGCGCAACCACAGCAACATAAATAAGAAAAATGCACCTTTAATAAGCAGCCAAAAAGTGCCGGGGATCCACTGCGTCAATTCGTCAAGATAGGGAATGCCCTGAAAGGGCGATAACCAGCCACCAAAAAACATTACAGCAGTAAGGAACGATACCAGTATCATGTTAGCGTATTCAGCAAGAAAGAATAGCGCGAAAGCCATACCTGCATATTCCACATGAAATCCCGCCACAATTTCCGATTCACCTTCCGGTAAGTCAAACGGTGCGCGATTGGTTTCAGCCACACCAGAAATCCAAAACACCACCATCAGCGGAAACAAAGGGATAAAAAACCAACTTAAAAGACTGCCCGATTGACTGGTAACTATGTCATTAAGGTTCATACTATTTGAGCACATCAACACGCCCACTAAAGCAAAACCCATCGCGATTTCGTAAGACACGACCTGTGACGCCGAACGCAACGCCCCCAAAAACGCGTATTTCGAATTCGACGCCCAACCGGCAATAATAATTCCGTATACACCGATGGATGTCATCGCGAGTAAATAGAGTAAACCCGCATCAATATCGGCAAGCACCAACTCGGCATCAAAAGGCATCACGGCCCAGGCCGCAAACGAAGGACCAATAAATAAAACGGGACCCAGAATAAAAAGCGTTTTGCTGGCGCCCGATGGTAAAACAATTTCTTTCATCGCCAGTTTGATCACATCGGCAAATGGCTGCAGCCAACCTCGAGGTCCCACTCGATTAGGTCCAAGTCGTAGCTGCATGTAACCAATGATTTTTCGCTCAGCGTAGGTCGTGTAGGCAACCGCTAAAATCAGTGGCATTAAGATGAAGCCAATTTTCATCAGAATCCAAAGCAATTCATTGAACCACTCAAGCATGAGCTTTCTCCGCCCTGGTTTCTGATTGCGCCATTGAAACCAACGATTCTATTTGATCGCGTCGCCAGTTTGCCTGCCCTAATGGCGATGCCTGTAATGCAGGAGCGCGACGACATAAACAATCCATATCGTAAATGGCTAAAGGCCGTGGCAATTCACCGCCTGTTTCTAATTGTTCCGGTGTGTATCGATGGCCGACGCGCGACTCCGAAATACTTTCGTACCTTTGTCGCAGTTCCTGTTTGATCTCATATGAAGAGGTGTATTCGAACTTTGGTAACTCAAGCAAGTTGCCAAGCACTCGTAAAACTTTCCATGCAGGTCGCGCTTCTCCCTTTGCCGCCACGGCGGCTGTGAAACTTTGCCACTGTCCCATAACATTAACGAAGGTTCCCGAAGTTTCCGTAAAGCTTGCCACTGGCAACAACACATCAGCGTAATCTTTAAACTCGCCCTCGGCAAAAGGGGTAAGCACGGCGACGAAGCTCGCTTTTAATAAAGATACTCGCGCAGCGTCTCGATAACTGGAATCGAGCTCCGGCTCGGTATTAACCAACAGATAGCCAGACAATCCTTTTTGCAGCATCTGTTGGACATTCCAGCCACACACATCACTTTCCACACCGCAGGCTGAACGATGCGGTAAAGCTCCAGCAATATGCCCACCTGCAGTGTTGGCACCGTGACTCAATTCACCGTAATCACATTTGGCTAAATCCGAAATCAGTCGCGCCAGCCAGCGCAAGTGCCCACTGTGCGAATGTTCCAGCGCAGTTTGTCCAACCAGAATGCAGGCGTTCTCAGCAATTCTTAATTCACTGGCGATGGTTTCCTGCTCAGGCGTTGCAATGACTTCAGCAAACAACTCCTGCAATTCGGCGCTGACCGGTTCTTTTTGTTGGCGAATAAGAGCAGCAGCAACGCCCTGCAGTTGCGCCAGAAAATCTTGTGGCGAACAGTTAATCTGCGTGGAAACCTTAAAGTTATCATCGGTGGAGATGGGATTAATCACCATCACCCGGCCAAAGCGGGTCGACTTTCGCACTCGTAATGCCAAGAGCGGTTGTTCACGTCGTAGGTCGGCGCCTAACAGTAAAGTCGCATCCATATCTTCAAGTGCCGCAATATCAAACTCAATAGCCGGATACAGCGGATCATCATGCTGAGTGGAAAAGTCCACCTGACGCAGTCGATGATCAATGTGGTTACTGCCCAATCCACGCATCAGTTTTTGTGTAAGATACATTTCTTCCAGCGTACTCGAAGGCGAAAGTAAAGCACCAACACTATTACTCCCCTGCTGCTCCAGAGTTTGCTTTAATCCTTCGGCCACTTTGGTCAGTGCGGTTTCCCAATCGGTATATTGCCACTGTCCATCCTGTTTAATCATGGGACGGGTTAATCGCGGTGCCGAATTCAATGCTTCATAAGAAAAGCGATCTCGATCGCTGATCCAAACTTCGTTAATCGCTTCGTTTTCACGCGGTACCACTCGAATCACTTCACCGCGTCGGTGATGAATATCAATGTTGGTTCCGAGACAATCGTGAGGCGCAATGGAAGGAGTCGACTGCATCTCCCAGGCGCGCGCTTTGTAACGCGATGGCTTGGCGGTTAAAGCACCTACCGGACATAAATCGATAATATTACCGGCAACTTCCGAGCTCAGACTCTTTTCCACAAAAGTGCCAATCTCCATATGCTCACCACGGCCTGTAGCACCGAGTTCACGGAGCCCGACCACTTCGGTACCGAAACGAACACATCGAGTACAATGAATACAGCGCGTCATATCGGTTTCGATCAAGGGACCAATGTCTTTATCCTTCACCACACGCTTGCCTTCGGTAAAACGCGACACATCGCGTCCATACCCCATGGCCAGATCCTGCAACTCGCACTCACCGCCCTGATCACAAATGGGGCAATCCAATGGATGATTGATTAATAAAAACTCCATCACCGCTTTTTGCGCAATTCGTGCTTTGGCCGAATTGGTAAGAATTTTCATGCCTTCGGCAACCGGTGTAGCACAGGCGGGTACAGCTTTTGGCAGATTGGTGACATCCACCAGACACATGCGACAATTCGCGGCTACTGATAATTTTTTGTGATAGCAAAAACGGGGAATGTGCATGCCCGCTTCGTCCGCCACCTCAATGATCATGGAGCCGGTTTCCGCTTCCAGTGGTACACCGTCAATTTCTAAATGAACGATTCCCATTAGCCGTGAGTCACCTTTTGTTGTCGCTTACATTCAGGCCGC
>JBFHVL010000206.1:0-5361 GCA_041589565.1 Kangiellaceae bacterium
ATTAAAGCCCTGTCGATTGATTACTCCCACTTTTTTCGCCAATCAGCAAAGGCCTTTGATTTTACAAACTCGGCGTACATTTCGTCATCGAAAAATCCTTTTGGAGTAAACTCCATGTTCAGTTTTGCCTCCATATCATCCAAGCTATTCACAACACCTTTAAAATCATTTTGTGCGGTTTGAATAGCAATTTTTGTCCAATAGTATTTTTCTCTTTCTGGCTCTTGAGAAATCGCATATTCAATAGCGGTTTGTGCTTTACTATGTTCGCCTAGCTGAAAATAAACACTCGACTTAAGCCATTCTAGTAAGCTGTCTTTACCCAGCCGTACCTGCACACCATCAATCATTTTCACAACTTGCTTCAAATCAAAGTCGTAGTAATAATCTATCAGCATTAGCGCCATGGTTGGGTCATCAGAATAATGCTTAGCCAGTAACGCCAGTTGTTTATTGTACTCTTCCAAAGATATGTGTTGTGCCAACTCAGTTTTTATTGCGATAAAGGTTTTATGAGAATTAAGTTCCTGCGGTAATTGTTCAAGTATGTTGTATGCTTTAGAAAACTCACCCTGACGCTTGTAAAGACCAAACTGTTTAAACTTGTCCACCAGTCCGCTATCAATTTCTCGCTTGCCTAACATTTTTCCCAATAAATTACTTTGCTCTGGCATTAATACAGCAAACACATTCCCAAGAGTTTCGCTGTAACGAGCACCTAACACGTAATCAAACCAGTCAACAATTTTTCCACTTTTTGCATCAATCGATATTTCCTGAAAATTCATTCCGCTATCTTGAAGATCAAAGCGGATCAAGGCCACTTTCCTGCCATCTACCGTTCGAATGCCTTTATAAGTGACCTCTCCACCATTGCTATGCAATGTCTTTAGGGTTTGACCAATATAATTCTGCGCGAATCCCCTCTTGATACCAGCAGCTACCGACGCAATTTCTTTTTCATTTGCTTTACCAAAGGCATGTAGCCAGGCATTTCTTGAAATTTGTTGAAAGTCATAGAGACCGGCTAAAAGCTCCGCATCACCGGCGTTTAATCCTTGCGTCAACAATTGAGCCGTCTGCTCAATTCGCTCATCAGCTTTGTCATTGCTAATCATTCCAGCCGCCGATATAGACAGCGAAGTGGACAATAAAAAGAAACTCATCAGTAATCTAGCAACTCTCACAATACCTTCCTTAAAGGCTAACGTTGAAAAAGCTAATGTACCATGAGCAGACGTAAGCCGCTAAAACTTACTTAGAGCGGGAAAGCTATAGCTGCGCCGGGAGCCTTTCGGCAGCGGCTAAGTTAAGCACGGTAAGCCACAGTTAGGGAGAAAATCGAATACTTTCACCTTTAAGCGCAACTTCCGCCGCTTTAAGCATCAGCTCAGGATGCAGACGCACTTTGTAGTTGGGGCTGACGTATGAATACTGAATTACACCTTCGGTATCAATAATAAACACCGCGGGCGCCGGCAGGTTATCATGCTTTTCTCCCTCAAAACGCTGCAAATCGGCGTTATAGCGCTGCTTGATGATGGTAGTGACCCGCGGCTCTACCCGAAAAGCGATACCAAACGCCCGAGACGCTTCCAGTCGAAAGTCGGAAAGCAAGGTGTAATTTAACTCACGCTCTTTTTGCATTTTTTTAAGAGTATCTGGCAACTCTGGACTAATAGCGACCAACTGATACCCCATTTTCAGTAGATCTTGCTCCACTGATTTCAACTCATTGAGCTGAAAATTACAGTAAGGACACCACCCGCCACGGTAAAACACGAGCACAAGCGGTTTTTGAGCAGCAAGTTTATCCAGCTTAACCGGCTTGCCATCGGCGGTCCAAATCGGAGTGTTGGGTACTGAATGCCCAACCAGCAGGGGCTGAATATCATCTGCCGTATTGGCTATTTGCGTTCGCTCAGCCGCATAAGCCGAGAGAGAGAGGACAAATATTAGAGTAATCAACAAGTTAGATTTCATTGCGTTTATTTCCCTAGTTATTTAGATGCCTCAAAGACGACCCACACAGCGATATGTTACACCCGCATAGATGCGCGACAAATTCCCCGACCTAAACCCTTGACAGCTCGCCTCGAAATCAGCAAAATACGCGCCTCTCAGAGAGGTCACCTCGTTCAAGGCCTGATCTTTACGAGAAACACACAATGGCAAGGTAGCTCAGTTGGTTAGAGCACATCACTCATAATGATGGGGTCGGCAGTTCAAATCTGCCCCTTGCTACCAGAATAAATAAATACCCGTCCATCGCGACGGGTATTTTTTTATCTGTAGCTTGTGGGCTTAAGGTTTGAACTGCTCCCAGTTCACCAATTGCGACAGCAATTAGCCACGAGCAGCTTCGCTGCGAAGCCCGTTAGGGTCGAAAAGCGCCTTAGCGACTTTTCGATGAAATCTGCCCCTCGCCTAAAGCGCCTACTGTTGGTGCTACCAGATTCCAGAAAGCTCGCATTTATACGGGCTTTTTTATTACCTGAGAAAAATGCCGACCGACTTTTTTCGATGGGGTCGACACCGAGCGCGAGCTGGTAAAATCGGCCCCGCACTACCAACACTTTCCCTACTTAAACACCGAACCAAATTTAAACCTTGCTTAATTTATACAGACTGGTATTATCGCGCCCCGCAATATTTGCTAGGGACTAGCAAGGCTTATTTCTTGATTGGGATTTACTCGCTACTCCTTAGTTTATTTTTACATCTAACAGTTAAAACCCCCGGAGTAGTATCAGTGAATAAAATCATTGCTGGCATTTTAATGCTTTCTTTTAGCTTTACCTCTTTCGCAGAATCAACGCCAACAGGATTCTTTCTAGGCGCAGGCATTGGAAAGTCGACGGTTAAGTTTGATGGTGAAAGTGAGTCCGATCAGTCAACGCAATTTGTAATTGGTTATACTCCAAACGACATTGTAAGTTTTTCAATTGGTACGAAAGACTTTGGGAGTATGAATGACTCATGGAGCTACCGCGATGATTATCCAGAAGGATATTTTTCAGGATGGGGCAGCTCTAGTTTATCAGTTGATGGCATACCTTTAACGCTCGACCTAAATATTCCTGTTAATAACTCATTTGCATTCCGTTTTCAGCTCGGATATTTAAAGTGGAAAGCACAGCTAAAAGGTTCCACAACTTGGGAAGACTCTTGGTTTGGAGAAGTCACGAGAAACACTTATAGTTACAATGAAAAACTCGCCGATGGCACCGACTTCTTTTACGGTGCAGGTATCACAACTCGCTTTGAGTCATCAGAGCTTCTATTTGGTTATACCAGATTTAAACTCGATCAAGTAAAAGTGAACGAACTTCAATTAATGTTTAAGTTTTATCCCTAATCATTAATGCTGCTTTTAATATCACAAAGCCCACTTTATTGTGGGCTTTGTTTATCTCATATATGGCGGAATCCTATTAGGTTCTTTTTCTATCGCGCCTGCAGTTCCAATAACGCATTAAACGCTTCGTGATTATATAATGCCTTAGATATATCCCGGATCACTTTCATTCCTGATGCTCCGTTGGTTAAAACAATTAAACCAAACCCAGTCTCGGGAACAAAAAAGCCCATCGACTGCTCTCCCCAGTCCTGTCCGCTGTGTCGAATTACTCGAATATCGTCATACTGTAGAACTTCCCAGCCGAGCCCAAAACCCACCTCTGACGGACAGTGATCAGCTTTAAGAGGGCAGCCCTTTGTAATTTGATTATCCACCACGTTAAACCGCTGCTTTTCTATTGATTTAGCAAGCCCTTCGGCTTTCATAACGCTCATCATAAATTTGGCATAATCGTCGACGGTTAAGTACAGGTTATCTGCCGCACTCCAGGGAGTTGAGTAATGGCGCTCTCCCCACTGGCCTGAGTTATAAGGCTGAGCATCTTGAAAATTGCGACTCGACTCAAAGCCTGCACTCGTCATTTTAAGCGGCGAAAATAATGTTGATTGTAATATTTCATTAAACGTCTGCTTTTGATGCCGTTCTAAATAACGCGCCAGATAATCGTAACCTTCGCCCGAGTATTGGGTTTTGCTGCCCGGGGTAAAGGCAAACTTTAACTTCCCATTGGTCGCGTTCCGCCAGTTGGCGAACCCGGTTTGGTGTAACAGAGCAATACGCGGCGTAAGTTTACTGAGTTCATCGTTGCCTATCAGGTCGGGATCGGTCCAGTAGGATGTCATGGGTTGGTCGAGCAGCCCGTCCTTATTCGACAATATTCTTAATACCGATTCAGCGGTTACTGGCTTCATCATTGAAGCCACATTAAACCTGGTAGCCCGGGTTGCCGGTTGCTCTGGTGATGCGTTCCCCACCACCAGACTCCACTTGAACTGATGATTCTCGATAACGGCAACTGCAGCTGCTGGCACATCATTGTGCTTAAGTGAGTTCAGAACAAGTTGCTTAACTTCTTGTGGTGCACTCCAGGCGGGGCCTAAAGCAATCGATAAGTAAATAGTGAATACGGTGAATATACGAAACAACATTCAACAGCTCCTTGTTTTGATTATTTTTACAGTTGATATTTCTCACTATATAAGTGGTAATAGCAAAAGCCTACTGAAAAATCGTAATTGATTATGAATAAAACGCTGAAAATCTATCATTCGCTACAACGATTCCCCTTGGGAAACTGGATATTCTCTCGTGCAGTTTGCCGTACCGCACCCTTCTTCGGCTCGATTAGGCCTTACATAAAACATTTAGAGCGCAACCATTGCGAGTGCCTTATAAAAAAGCGGCGCAGTGTACACAACCATATTAAAACCGTTCATGTCATAGCCATTTGTAACGGTCTTGAAATGGCTATGGGTGTAATGGCTGAAGCGTCCGTTCCGAAACATCTACGCTGGATACCTAAAGGTATGGAAGTGGACTATACCGCCAAAGCAAACTCCGATATTCGTTGTGTTGCAAAAATAGATAATTCTGCATGGACACCCGGTGATGCTTGCGTTGAAGTTATTGCTTACGACGATAGTGATACCATTGTCGTGAAAGGAAAAATTAAATTATGGATCACAGAAAAGCCTCAACAATAATGGTCGGGGCTATCACTAAGCATCGAAAGCTAATCGTTCGGCTAACTTGATTACTACTTAACAATTAACTTTGACTGCTTGTCGCCGCGCCGACTGCCGCAGTCGAGGCAATTGCAGCTTGCTGAGTTGCATTCTGAGTGGCTACAACGGAAGCGCTTTGATGTTCACTAGCAATTATGCAACTCCCATAACCTAAACCCGATAATGGATTTTTCCATAGAATATTCCCATCTTTTGCTCTCAAGCAAAAAAAGTGACCTCCAGCATGAGCAAAGACTTTATCGCCATCAGAATACA
>JBFHVL010000207.1:0-5316 GCA_041589565.1 Kangiellaceae bacterium
TGTGCGACTTTGCCTTCAAAGGCGCCGACTGCAGTGTGAATGACCAAGTACTAGCTTTTTGCAAAGCTATGGCAGAAGCTAAAAAACCCATCGGATTTATTTGTATTGCGCCGGCGATGATCCCCCATGTGTATGGCGAAGGCGCAAAAGTTACCATCGGAACCGATGCAGAAACCGCCGCCGCGATAGAAAAAATGGGTGGTCAACATGTCAGCTGTCCAGTTGATGAGTTTGTTATTGATGAAGAACGTCGCGTAGTTTCAACTCCAGCCTATATGCTAGCTGGCAGCATTTCTGAAGCCGCCAGTGGTATTTCTAAATTGGTTAAGCAGGTGGTTTCGATGACAAAATAATGCCGACTGTAAATGCAGATTTTGACGTAGCGAGCTTGAACTTGTACATACTAGAAAATTTTGTCTAAAGTATTAATAACTAAAAGGGGGACTTACTCGTAGTTACGCCGGTACTGAATTATTAATGCCGGGAGTTTGAGTACAGTGAATTTTTAATATCGCTAATAAAGAAGGAGGTTAAACAGCGTTATTGAGAAGTAGTCAAACAATGATAAAAACTTAAGAGGATATGACTATGAGTATGTTACAAGAGTTTAAGCAGTTCGCAGTGAAAGGAAATGTTGTTGATATGGCTGTCGGTATCATCATTGGTGCCGCATTCGGAAAAATTGTAAGTGCATTAGTTTCTGGTGTTATTATGCCGCCTATCGGTGTGTTATTAGGTGGAGTCGACTTCTCCGATCTCGCCTATGTCGTCAAAGAAGCCACCACTGATGCCCCAGCAGTTTCTATTAAGTACGGAGCATTTATTCAAACCGTGATCGACTTTGCAATAATAGCCTTTGCGATTTTTATGCTAGTAAAAGGAATAAACTCTTTAAAGAAAAAAGAAGAAGAGGCTCCCAAGGCACCACCGGCACCTTCTACAGAAGAGGTTTTGTTAACTGAAATCAGAGATTTGTTAAAAACTAAAACATAACATTTCGTTTATAGCTCCTTCCCCTTTTTTAAAGGGGGAGGGTAGAATGGGGCATCACAAATACAAAATTAAGATGAAGGAAAACTTTTATAAGCCACCGGAAACTCTTAGTAAGAATAAAGAAAAAAAGATTCCTCTATGGCCGCAAATTGAAGTTTATTTACTAGTTGCACTCAAGTCATCGCTAATTATCTTTATATTGATTGTTTCAGCATACGTAATCAAACGTAACTTAGAGATTGAATTAGGGACGGTAATCGTGGCAATAACGCTTACAGGTTTAAATTTTCTATTTTGTATAGTTATAGTATTTTTGCTAGATGCACTATTGTTTTGGCATATAGATAGTGGCTACAGTAAATCATACTATTTTTATTTGGGAGTTGCTTCAGCAATATCGTTTGTATTGTTAGGGATCTATGTCGTGGCGATCGAAACAACGGAGTATTTGTATAGCGCGTCTTATGATCAACTAATCCCAATCATTCCTAATCTATTTTTAAGTTGTTTGTTATTAAAGTACCAAAAACAAAAGCTGTTAAAAAAACTCAACGCTGACGCAAAAATACCAACACAAACACCAGCAGAAATAGCGGAATAACGCTGACTAATAACATGCCCTGCCATTGGTATTGAAACAACAGCCAGCCGGAGGTCAGAGCGGCAATGGCTTGCGTGGTGAAAACGGTGAAGTCGTTAAACGCCTGCACCTTAAACTTATCCCTATCTTCATAAGTGCTTGGTAACAATGCCGTGGCGGAAACGAACAAAAAGTTCCAGCCGATCCCTAAAAATACCAACGCAGACCAAAAGCCGAAAAAGCCTTGTGAGGTGTAGGCGATGATCAAACACGCGGCATAAGCCAAAATGCCAAAGGCCATCATTCGGTAATGTCCCAATCGTTCGATCAAAAAGCCCGAAAACAGTGACGGTAAATACATAGAGGCAACATGTGACTGAATAACCCATTTGGTATCGGTCAGGCTATGATGGAAATGGTTGTGCATACTCAGAGGCGTTGCGGTCATAATAAAGCTCATCACTCCGTAGCCAATAGCGGCCGCACTAACGGCAATAACCAAAGTTGGCTGTTTCAACAAAGTGGATAGGGACCGTGCACTGTGAGCATGTAAACCATGCAGTCGCCCTGTATTTTTAACCGTCAGCAAAACTCCAAATCCAAGCAGGTAAACGATTGCAAGTAACAAAAATGAGCCTAGATAGGGTGTCGTGAATAGATCTTTACCCAAAAGAGTCAGTTCGGGGCCGATAATGGCCGCAAATATCCCGCCGAGTAATATGGTAGAAGCTGTACGAGGGTAATGTTCTGGCTCAACAAATTCCATAGCTGCAAAGCGATACTGTTGAACCGCCGCCGTGCTTGCTCCAATGCCAGTCGCTGCAATGCAGAAAATTAGAAAACTATTCAGCTCAACAGACCAGGCGGCCAGTAATGCAAAGCCCATGGCTGTGAGAGCAAAACCCAGAAAAATCGGTTTACGAGAAAAACGCTTCATTAATAGGGAAGCCGGTATTGATGCCGCGGCAACGCCCACAATAAATAGCGCTACCGGAAGGGTTGCTAAGCTGTCTGATGGCGCGATTTGTGAACCTATGATTCCGGCAATCAAAACCAATAACGAAGTGCCGGATAACATGAGTGCATAACACAGGGTTAGCAACCAAACGGGCAGGGGGAGTCGAGCTTTCAAACTTACATCCTTTTATTTTATTGGCGCTAAACATGCCTTAATCTGCAACAAAAGGCAAAGATTAGATTTGACGCATCCTACAACAACTGGTTTGATCTTGTACCAGCAATGACGGTGACCAAATTTTATAACAGCAATAATAAGGGGATCTTCGGTGAGTCAGAACAACGGATTAGACAGCAAAGCCTACCGGCCACTCGAAGCCGGTGAAACCTATGTGCCGTATATTGGGCCGCAGGAAACCATTGCCGAGTTTACGTTTAAGTCAGTGGGGCTTGGGATTTTATTCGGAATTATTTTTGGTGCTGCCAATGCGTATTTGGGTTTACGCGCTGGTTTAACCATCAGTACTTCAATTCCCGTTGCGGTGATGAGTGTGGCGGTATTTCGATTGCTCGCCAAAGGCGGCATTAAAAGTACCATTCTGGAAACCAACATTGCTCAGACGACAGGCTCTGCTTCGAGTTCGGTGGCCAGTGGGGTGATTTTTACTTTACCGGCTCTTTTTATGTGGGGTGTCGCTCCCGATTTATTACAAATGACCATTTTAGCGATGAGCGGTGGTCTACTCGGGATTCTATTTATGATCCCGCTACGCAAGTTTTTAATTGAGCGTGAGCACGGAAAACTCCCTTACCCTGAGGGAACTGCCTGTGCTGAAGTATTAGTGGCCAACGAAGTCGGTGGCAATCGCGCCAAGTATATTTTTGCCGGTATTGGTATCGCCGCGCTGTTTAAAACGCTCACTTCATGGATCAAAGTTATTCCAGACTCTGTCTCTTTTAATATTCCTTTTATTAAGAAAGCCTCAGTAGGCGTCGATTTATCCGCAGCTCTGTTTGGAGTGGGATATATTTTGGGACCACGAATCGCTCTTGTGATGGTGGGTGGTGGTTTACTCGCATCGCTTATCATCATTCCCACTATTGCTTATTGGGGAGAGTCGCTGACCACGCCATATTTTCCAGAAACACAAATGCTGATTGCCGATATGTCGGCAGGACAAATCTGGAATCGTTATATTCGCTACATTGGTGCTGGTGCGGTCGCGGCGGCGGGAATTATTACTTTAATCCGTAGCATTCCAGTGATGCTGGAAAGCTTTAAAGTGGGTGCTAAAGAGCTGGAAACTCGAACCCATGAGTCTACTTCGGTTGAAAGCCTTCCTCGTACATCGCGCGACTTACCATTGAAAGTGGTGGGAATCGGCGTGCTGGCGATCGTTTTGGTGCTAACCATGGCTCCTAATGCTTTCGGTGCCGTAGGTGGATTCGATACTCGGTTGGTAGCGGCTATTTGTGTTGCCATATTTTCTTTTTTCTTTGTGACCGTCGCGTCACGAATTGTGGGCTTAGTAGGCGTAACGTCTAATCCCACCAGTGGAATGACTATCGCTGCATTGCTCGGAACCGCGACCCTATTTTTGGCCATGGGTTGGACCGATACCAATGGTAAAGCTGCGGCCTTGATTGTTGGCTGTGTGGTTGCCATAGCTGCGTCCATTTCGGGCGATACGTCGCAGGATTTAAAAAGCGGGTATTTGCTAGGAGCTACCCCGCGTAATCAACAGGCGGCTGAGTTGATTGGTGTCCTTACATCAGCCACCTTTGTCTGTTTGGCCGTGTTATTACTTGCGGAAACCTTTGGATTTGGTAGTAAAGAACTTCCAGCACCACAAGCCACTTTAATGAAGTTGGTGATTGATGGAGTTCTCGATCAAAACCTACCCTGGACATTGGTTGGCATTGGCGCGGGTATTGCCATTTTGTGTGAGCTATTAAAAATACCATCACTACCGTTTGCGGTAGGGGTGTACTTGCCCGTATCGACCATGACGCCTATTTTTATCGGTGGCATGATCCGCCACTACTTTGAAAAGCGTTCAAACAATGCGGCACAGTTGGAAGCTCGCCGTGAAAAAGGTGTACTGTTTGGCTCGGGCTTTGTCGGTGGTGAAGGCTTACTGGGTGTAGGTATTGCTGCAGTAGCGTTTGCTTACGGTCAAAAGCCTGCTGGTTTTGGCACAGAGTGGGCTGGCAGTGAGTTTATGGCTTCTATCGCGGGAGCTGTGTGTTTTGGTTTATTGGCCTTCTGGTTTTTCCGATCGATCAAAAATGCTCGCATTGATCACTAAAATTTTTACACTGTGTGATTGAGTGGGGCAATAAAGCTCCACTCATTTCTCGTCACGAAAAAAGTAAGATGGACTATGAAAAGGATTATTCTATCGTGAATACGCTCATGAGTAGTTCACCCAAACATCTATGGATCGTTTCGCTGGTGGCCATTGTTTTACTCAGTATGCTTTTTATCGGCAGCGGCGGGGGAGACGATTGGCGAATCATTCGAGAAGCCAAGCAATTTGCTCATGTGGTTCTTTTTGCTCTCATCGGTTACCGGATCAGTTGCAGTCGACTGTTTGCACATCGAACCTTCTTATTTAAATGTGCTTTTATATTTTTGCTGGGTATCGGTCTTGGTGCCGTTACAGAGTCCATTCAATATTTTATTGGTCGTGACTTCGAAATTAAGGACATCATCAATGATGTGATTGGGAGCTTTTTAGGCTTCTGTTTTTATATTGCTACGACTCAACCCCGCCTTAGAAACA
>JBFHVL010000208.1:0-5269 GCA_041589565.1 Kangiellaceae bacterium
ACGCACTTTTTGCTCGCGTTCATCTTTGTCATTGAGTAGATCCATTTTGTTTAGCACCAACCAGCGTGGTTTTTCGGCCAGTTCAGGCTCGCTGCTTTCAGCAAACTTGGCGACTTCCGCTTCGATAGCACTAAAATTATCCACTGGACTGGACTCATCAAAAGGCATCAAATCGACAATGTGTAACAACAGCTCAGTGCGAGCCAAGTGCTTCAAGAACCGTATACCTAAACCCGCGCCTTCTGAGGCACCTTCAATCACTCCGGGGATATCGGCAATCACAAAGCTACGATGAGCCTCTGGGCGAACGACACCTAAGTTAGGGATCAAGGTCGTAAACGGATAGTCCGCTACTTTAGGTTTCGCTGCAGAAACCTGACGAATAAAGGTGGACTTTCCGGCATTGGGTAACCCCAACAGTCCAACATCTGCTAGAACTTTAAGTTCCATGTTCAGCTCTCGGCGCTCGCCTGCCGATCCCGGAGTAGTTTGCCGCGGTGCTCTATTAACACTACTTTTAAATCGAGTATTGCCCAAACCATGCCAGCCACCACGCGCGACCAGCAATTTTTGTCCTGGCTCTTTTAAATCACCAATGATTTCATCAGTGTTGGCGTCTTTTACTAAGGTCCCAACCGGTACTTTTAATACCTTGTCAGCCCCCTTAGCGCCGGTGCAATTGCCACCACGACCATTTTCACCACGCTCGGCCTGGTAAAAGCGCTCATAACGATAATCAACAAGTGTGTTGATCTCGTTATCGGCCAGCAAGTAAACACTGCCGCCGTCGCCACCGTCACCACCATCTGGGCCACCTTTCGGAATGTACTTTTCCCGACGAAAGCTACAACAGCCGTTACCGCCGTCTCCGGCCGCAACTTTAATGGTCACTTCATCTACAAACTTCATAAATTTCTCTCGAAATGAATTTCAATAAAAGACAGTTAGGTTTCAGTTTGTCTTTGGGATAGTGCACCTCTCGTAACTGAGGTCTGCTTACTCTCATTGCCATTCTTTTATGAATGAAGAAATACGCTATTCCAAAGGCAAAATGACGCCTGAAAACGAAAAAGCCCCGCATAATGCGAGGCCCTTAGTATAAGTGATATTCGCTAATTAAGCAGGAACAACACTTACAGTACGACGATTGTGCTTTCCAGTAACGTCAAATTGGATATGACCATCAACTTTCGCAAATAAAGTGTGGTCACGACCGATCCCAACGTTTTTGCCAGGATGGAATTGAGTTCCACGTTGACGAACGATGATGCTTCCAGCAGGAACCAACTCGCCACCAAAGCGTTTTACACCTAAGCGTTTCGACTCTGAATCGCGACCGTTACGGGTACTACCACCAGCTTTCTTATGAGCCATGAGTTATCTCCTGCTTTGATTAACCGTTAATTCCAGTGATTTTCACTTCTGTGAACCACTGACGATGCCCCATACGCTTCATATGGTGCTTACGGCGTTTAAACTTAATGATTTGAACTTTTTTGTGACGACCATGAGTAACCACTTCAGCAGTTACTTTTGCGCCATCAACATAGGGAGCGCCAACTTTAATATCTTCGCCGCTACCTACCATCAATACTTTGTCAAAATCTACTGTCGCGCCGGTTTCAACGTCGAGTTTTTCCAGCTTGATAGTTTGACCTTCTTTCACACGGTGCTGCTTACCACCGCTTTGAATCACTGCGTACATACCACTTCTCCAGTCTTACCCCAGGTTGATGGTGGCCTCGTTTCCGAGCACTTTGGTTATTAACCATCCCTGCGGGCGTGTTATTAACAATCGATTTCCATCGAAGGGCGCGAATTGTACGGTATTTGGACCATGCAAGCAACCTAAACGTAGCGAATCTACGTTAAAAAATAGCTCAAAAAATCAAACTTTTACCAGAGGATGAGCTCTTGGTTTAATTGGTGCTTGACCTGACACCTGCTTACTCATAGCATGCTCAGCCAATATCTAATCCCCAGAATAACTGACAAAAACACTTAATGGCTGTCTCTACTCCTTCATTTGACGCGATCAAAGAGCTACTTTGCAACGACATTGATGAAACTAACCAGTTGATTTTAAAAGAGTTAGAGTCTGATGTTGTGTTAATTAATCAACTCGGATTTTACATTGTTAACAGTGGCGGCAAACGATTGCGTCCGCTATTGGTACTGCTGGCAGCCAAAGCACTGGGCTACTCAGGCAAAACTCACCATACTCTGGCTGCGGTCATTGAGTTTATTCATACCGCAACTCTGCTTCACGATGATGTGGTGGATGCCTCCGACTTACGTCGAGGCAAAGAGACGGCCAATGCCTTATTCGGTAATGAAGCCAGCGTATTAACCGGTGACTTTTTGTATTCTCGTGCTTTTCAGATGATGGTTCGCGTCAACTCCATGCCGGTGATGAACCTTCTGGCCGACACCACCAATTTAATTGCCGAAGGCGAAGTTTTACAGTTGATGAACTGTAACGAGCCGGATCTCAGCGAAGCCGATTATTACGAAGTAATCCGACGAAAAACTGCCATCCTGTTTGCCGCCGCCTGTGAGCTGGGAGCCATTATTGCCGGCGAAGAGTCGAGTCGTAAAGCCATGCACGATTATGGCCTGAATCTGGGAATGGCATTCCAGGTGGTTGATGACCTGCTCGACTACATATCGTCGGCTGAAGAAATGGGTAAAAATGTCGGCGATGATTTAGCAGAAGGCAAGCCGACCTTGCCAGTAATGTACGCTATGAAGCATGGAACCAAAGCGCAGACGCAAGTGATCCGAAGCGCGATTGAGCAAGGAGACGCCGGTCAAATTGATGTTGTCCTTGAGGCCATTCAGCAAACGGGCGCACTGGATTATTGTCGCGAACAGGCAAAAAACTTTACAGAAAAAGCACTGGCTGCACTCAAAGACCTACCCGAATCGGATTACAAAAGGGCGTTTCAACAACTTGCAGAACTGGCTTTAATGCGCACTCATTAGAACGTCGAGTTAGTGCAAAAACGGTTCTGTTACTGAGCCGTCCACCCACCGTCAAGAACTAAAGCCTGAGCGGTCATATTTTTAGCCGCTGGCGACGCCAGGTACTCACAGGTTGCTGCAATTTCATCAATATCAATAAACGATTTTTTCGGCATTGGCTTTAACATAATCGTTTCGATAACCTCTTCTTCGCTTATACCATGCTGTTTTGCCTGATCCGCGATCTGCTGCTCTACCAGCGGCGTCTTCACATAAGCTGGACATACGGTATTGATTGTAATATCTGAACTGGCAAGCTCCAGCGCTAAGGACTTGCTAAAGCCTAACAGTCCGTGTTTTGCCGCAATATAGGCAGTTTTATAAGGCGAAGCGACCAGTGAATGCAGCGAACCAATATTGATGATTCGGCCAAAATTTTTATCTTTCATGGCTGGCAAAAATGCTTGTGTAACTCTTGCCACGCCAATCAACATTACCTGTATCAAGAACTCCCAACGATCCATGGGAAATTCTTCCAGTTTGCTGACGTACTGAATACCCGCATTATTAATTAAAATTCCCGGCGGTGTTGTTAACGCTGAACGCAACTCATCGACGGACGATTGCGAAGTAACATCAAGGGTTAGAAACTGAGCTGAATAGTTTTCGAGTTGTTCTCGCGCCTGTTTCAGGTAATTGTCTTGTACATCGGTAACCACAACAGGGTGTCCCTTACGAGCGAAGTGCGATGCAATGCCAAGACCGATCCCACTTCCTGCGCCAGTAATCAAAACACTCGGTTTCATAATACGTGTTAACCTTAGCTTTCATTTTGAAGGCTATAGAGTGCTAAAAACCGGCACAAAACCCAACTGTACTATAGTAGTAAAGTGATTTAGGGACTTCGGTTTTACACTAGAGAACAGATTAAATTTAAACTGAGAATAACAATGTCTGCATACTCTATTAAGGGGTTGGTTGCTGTTTTTGCTCTGAATCTATCAGGCGCGGTTGAAGCCTCTCACAATGAGCAAGCACCAGAGCAACCGACAAGGATCTCGATAAAACTGAATGCTCCATGGAAAAAATACGTCCGAGGCTCTGACGATGACTTATTAACTGCGGGACTCAGTTTAAGTGAACTTCAAAGCAGCACGCCGCCAGCGGCAAACAAACAACGACAACGAGCCTATTACTCCAATATTCGAGCATTACTCGATGTGACTACTGCAGGTGGTTTTGGTCGTATTTACGGCCCCAAAAACTCGCAAAAGATCACAGGAGTTGAATACATAATAACCTCAGCACCCAAAGACAACGTTTCTCCGGCAAATGTTGCGATTCAAATCCCTGACCGTTTTAATACCAAACAACCATGCGTCATTGTCTCTCCCTCATCGGGTTCCCGTGATATCTACGGCGCAGTCGGTATTACTGGTTTCTGGGCATTGCCCAAAGGTTGTGTTGTCGCCTACACCAATAAAGGAACCGGTACCGGATTTTATTTCGTCGAGTTGGAAAAGTCGTTTAACGCAGAAGGCGAACTTGTCGCCACCTCCCCTTCAAATCAATGGGTCAACAACAAACACAAGCCGGATACCAATGACAAACTCTGGGTAGCATCTCGACACGCTCATTCTGGTTTTAATCTACAAAAAGACTGGGGAGATCACACATTGATGGCCGCGCAGCTGGCTTTAGATGCAATGACGGATCACTTTAACCGACCCTATACCCGTGCCAACACACTCATCATTGCCGCCGGGATCAGTAACGGGGGTGCTGCCGTGATTCAGGCTGCCGAGCAAGATGATTTCGGTCTACTCGATGGAATTGTTGCCGGAGAACCGAATGTAAGTGTTTCGCTGGAAAAATTGACTCTGGAAGAGAATAAAACTCGTCAAAACATTACCCTTATTCATACCTACAAGAGCTTTATTCTCCAAGGACTGCTAACCCCCTGTGCCAACCTTACGCAACTTAGCGATGATAATGCCATGGCTATGCTCAGGTTTCAGGCGGAGCAGGCTTGCGAGCAGCTGCTAAAAACGGGCATCGTAAAAGGCAAAAACATTGAAGAATTGGCTCGAAATGCTCAAAACCGACTTGTCGAAGCGGGTATCAACCTTCCTTCACTTTCATTAGGAGCCATTTATACCAATATGGGGCTTTGGCCCGCGCTGAATGCAACCTATGCGTCTTCTTATGCCCGATTGAAATTATTTGAAGACCCCTGTGGTGGTGCATTTGAGTTGCCTCGCCACTCTCCCCTGTCAACCACCACTCTGGATCAAGTGGGTAATAT
>JBFHVL010000209.1:0-5266 GCA_041589565.1 Kangiellaceae bacterium
GGTTGTGGGGCCATGGCTCGGGCAAGGGCAACCCGTTGTTGTTGACCACCCGATAATTGATGCGGAAACGAGTCTTTGTATTGCTCCAGGCGAACCATGGATAATAGATCGTTTACGCGCTGCTGTTGCTCATCACTGCTCAAGTGCTGTAAACCAAAGCGAATATTTTTAGCAACGGTTAAATGTGGAAACAGCGCAAAGTCCTGAAACACAATGCCAACGTGACGCTGCTCCGGAGCTAAATGGTGTCCATTGCCACTGACCGTATGCGAAGCCAGTTCAATACTTCCTCCAGCGAGGGGTTCAAAGCCAGCGATAGCGCGTAACAGGCTGGTTTTACCACAACCCGACGGCCCTAATAAGCAGCCAATTTCTCCTTTTTTGAGTTGGAAGCTGGCGTGATTAACGGCTGTTTTATCGTCGTATTTAATAACGGCATCAGTAACGCTGAGCTGAAGTGGTGCCGATTGCTTACTGGGAGGTTTATCGATCGAAGTGTCTTCTTGCTGCGGATCAGCAGACTCCAGATTGTCGGTGTTGAGCAATTTACCAATCAAGACAAAGGGTCTCCGATGCTGTCTTTTTTCATATTATTAATGATAAGAATAATCGGCGCAATCGCGATGGCGACTATGGCAAGTGCTGCACTGGACGCATCGGCCAGACGTTCATCCGATGCAAGCTCATAGGTGCGCACAGCGAGCGTATTAAAGTTAAATGGCCGCAGTATAAGGGTGGTTGGTAATTCTTTAAGCACATCAACAAACACCAACAATAAGGCGGTAAACAAACTTACGCGCAGCATTGGCAGGTGTACCCGAAATAATATACTCCAGGGTTTGTGTCCCAGTGAACGTGCGCTTTCATCAATGCTGCTGCTGATTTTGGTTAAACCGGAATCCAGCGTTTGGGTGGCAATAGCAAGAAAGCGCACCACATAAGCAAATACCAGGGCAAACAAGGTGCCGCTTAATAACAATCCGGTTGAAGTGTTAAACCATTGGTTAGCCAAATGATCGATGGATTTATCCAGCCACGATAGCGGCAATAAAATACCGACCGCAATCACAACGCCGGGTATGGCATAACCCATGGAGGCGACTCTGACCGAAAAGGCCGCAAAATAGCCTTTGCTTATTCGTTTACCGTAACACAAGATTACCGCTATCAGTAAGCAGCAAAGTGCCGATACACTGGCCAGTAAAAAGCTGTTGAGTACTAACTCAATAAAATCTTGATTGAGCATTCTAGCGCTGGTTTCGATGGTCCATGAAACGAGTTGTAAAGCGGGAACAATAAAACCGAATAACAAAGGAATTAAACAAATAAGCACACACAATACTGCACTAAAACCAGATGCTTTAATGCGGCGATTTTGTTTGCTTACATGACCTGTGTGATGAAAGCGCATTTTTCGTCGCGACCACAACTCGACTAAGATTAAGCTAAACACGAACATTAACAACAGCGAAGACAATTGAATGGCAGCTTGTAAATCGCCTAAGCCAAACCAGGTACGAATAATGCCGGTGGTAAAGGTTGCAACACCAAAGTATTCGACGGTTCCATAGTCGGAGAGTGTTTCCATTAAAGCGATGGTAATGCCGGCAACAATTGCCGGACGAGCTAAAGGCAGGGCGACTTTAAAAAAGGTGTGCCACATGCCATAACCAAGGCTTCGACTGACCTCCAGCACCGCGCGCGATTGCTCTAAAAACGAGCTACGGACAATTAAATAGACATAGGGGTAGAGCACCAGTGAAAACATCAGTATTGCGCCGGGCAAACTTCGAACATTGGGAAACCAGTAGTCGCCGTATTGCCAGCCAAAGAGTTCTCGTAAGTTGGTTTGTACCGGTCCTGCGAAATCGAGTAGGCCGGTGTAGGTGTAGGCAATAATGTAGGCCGGAACAGCCAGCGGAAGTAGTAACCCCCATTGTAACCAGCGTCTGCCAGGAAATTCGTAACTGGTGACTACCCAGGCACTCGAAACACCCAGAATAAAAGTTCCCAAACCGACCCCGATCATAAGCAGGAACGAATTGAGTATATAGTCGGTGAGTAAGGTATCGAGTAAATGCTGCCAGGCGGGCGTGGTGGGTTGAAACAGGCTGCTAACGACAACCAATACGGGTAATGAAATTATCAGAGCTATCAATAGCATCACGGCCCGCCAAAAATTGGCAGGCCGTTTGCGTTGAACGGTGTGTATGTCTGATTTACTTTGCGAGTTCAAATAACATCCAAATTGATTTTATCGACATTAACGCCAATTGACTCGATCCATTAATTTTACTGCTTCAGCATTTAATTCGCCAAGTTTTTCCACCGCGATGCTATCGGCTTTAAAATCGCCCCAGCTCTCTAAGATCTCACTCGCAGGAACTGTTTTAACGACAGGGTATTCGTTATTGACTTTGGCGTACCACTGTTGGCTCTCTTCGGTAGTTAAAAACTCAATCAACTTGATGGCATTGTCTTTATGTTTTGCTGCCTTGGTGACGCCAACACCGCTGACATTAAAGTGCGCGCCGCGATCATCTTGATTCGGCCAGAATAGGGCGACTTTATTTGCGACGGTTCGTTCCTGCTCATCATCTGACTGCAGCATAGCACCGAGGTAATAACTGTTGACCACAGCGATATCGCATTGACCTGCGGCAACGGCTTTGATCTGGTCGCGATCACCGCCCTGAGGTGGGCGTGCAAAATTACCGACCACCTGCTTGGCCCATTGCTCGGTTTTCTCAACACCATTATGCGCGATTAAGCTGGCCACCAGAGACTGGTTGTAAATATTGTTGGATGAACGAATGCAGATACGCTTGTTCCATTTCTGATTGGCAAGGTCTTCATAGCTGGAAAGCTGTTCTGGTTTGACACGATCTTTGGCATAAACAATAACGCGAGAGCGTAATGAAATACCAAACCAGCGGTTGTTCTTTTCTCGGTACTGTTCGGGAACGCGTTGTTCCAGAGTTTTTGATTCAACCGACTGCAATACATCGGCTTCAACGGCACGGTGAAGGCGTCCTGCATCAACCGTGATCAGTAGATCCGCAGGTGAGTTTTTTCCTTCAGTTTTTAGACGCGTTAATAAAGCGTCGCCTTTTCCGGTAACCAGATTCACTTTGATGCCGGTTTGTTCTGAAAACTTATCAAGTAACGGTTTAATTAAAGCCTCTTTTCGAGCCGAGTAAATATTGACCTGTTCCGAAGCATTGAGCTCGGTTATTGAAAGCCCTAATAAACTGGATGACAGCGCAATGACGCTAAAAAGCTTGAAACATTTCATAAAGAGTTTCCTATATATTTAGTTTGCTGTTGTTAAACATATCAGCAAGGCTTATTTTTCTGAGCAATGAACTCAAAGATTAAGCCTGTTTTACATGGGTTTGGTAATTCTTAGGCTTGCCATTAACTTTTGCATCGATCGTTTTATTGGCAGCCAGTAAATATTGTGCAGCTGATCGTGATCTTTAAAATTACGGCCGACACCAAAGCGAATACGGCCAACTTGATTGGCTAAAACTAACGTACCGGCCATTCGATCCCAGATCGCCAGTGCAGACCCAAGGTTTCTGTCAAAATGCCTGGGGTTATCACTATGATGAATCTGGTGTTGAACGGGACTGATTAACCAGCGTTCGACAGTCGGCCCCCAACTTAACTTGATGTGCGAGTGACGTAAATTGGAACCTAAAAAATTAAAGGCAAAGACAAAAATATTGGCACCGGCAACATCGATGACGGTTAGTTGCGTACTAAACAAATAAAAACCAATACCGATCGCTAAGCCTTGTGATAAAGCCAGTCGCGAGGCAAACAAATAGTTTTCGATGGGGTGTGAGCGATAAATGGTAAATGGCGTAAGTACTTTTGCCGAGTGATGAACCTTGTGGATTTCCCATAAAAAGGGAACTTTATGTAAGGCCCAGTGCAATAAAAAGCGCGATAGATCATCGAGTACAAAAAGCAGTATCGTGAAACTTAGCGCTACCACAGTGCCTGATTCTGATATGGGGGCAATAGTACCGTTAAAAATAAATTCCAGCACTTCGGTTACTGCAATAGCAATGGGGGGGATTGCGATAATTACGGGGGCGAGCAGTAGTCCGCGGATCAGTTTGTTGATAATGAGAATGACGTAGTCCTGTTTGGCCGACGGTGCCAGCCAGATTTTTTTGGGAAACAAAAAGCGTGCAAAAGCGGCAGCCGATCGAACTTTGTACTGCAACCAAAAAACGGGTATGGCTAACAGTACGGCACCAAGTAGGTACCATAAATAGATTCGCTGGCTCGGGTCGAATAGATAGTTGCCAAGCTCTTGCAAGCTAATTGAAAACGTCTCAATGACATTCATTATCGATTTAATTTACCAATAATATTTATAACCCAGATAAACATGTCGTGGTTTGTTGGGACGTGCCCCAAACGGACGACGGCTGATAATATGAGTATCATCCAGAAGATTGTCGACCTTCAGATAAATACTGCCATAGTTTGTAAAGTCATAAGCGGCCGACATATCAAGCACCCAGTAAGCTGGGGTTTGTACGCCAGATAAGGTAACACCTTCGCCTGCCGCTTCGTGCATTGAACCATTATAACGTGCCATAAAATTGGTACGCCACTTAGAGGCCTCAAACCCGACACTTAAGGTCAACTGATGTTCCGGTAAATAGGGTACCGGATCGCCAGCCGTTACATCGCCCCAAAGATAAAAATCGGAACTAAACGACTCATCAAATTCTGCCTGAGTATAGGTATAAATTAATGATACCGGAATGTCGAAGCTTTCAAAGGGCGAGAACCTTTCGGCAAGCTTGGACTCTACGCCATAGACAGACACTTTCCCTGCATTGTATTCCCGGTCCAGATTGCCTTCGGTGGTGCAGTTTGACGAGGTTGATAGAGTGCAACTTTCTTTTAAGTTTTCATAATCGGTGAAAAAGCCAACCAGTTCCAATTGTCGACCTTGTTTGTAATAACGATAACCAAACTCCAGGTTGTTACTGGTTTCAACATCGATTTCGGGCGCTTGTTTTGGGCTGGTTGGAACAAAGCCACGGTGAACTCCAGCGAATACGCCTGAAAAGCCGTCGAAAGCATAAAACACACTGGCGGCAGGCAGCCAGACTTGTGTTTTCTTATCGAGCCAGACACCTGCTTCATTGGCTTTTAAACTTTTATAATGAGAGTCGATAAACTCGGTGCGAACGCCAAACGTAAACTCCCACTGATTTAGAGCGACCGTATCCTGAAA
>JBFHVL010000210.1:0-5211 GCA_041589565.1 Kangiellaceae bacterium
AATACCTGCTTGCCATCGGACGATAGCAGCGGCTGAGCACCGTTGGCTACATCCACAATTGCCAGGCGCTCATGCACCAAAATCGCCGACTCGGCCTGATAAACACCGGACCAGTCGGGGCCACGGTGACGCTGACGTTTGGACAGCTGAATCGCCTGCGATCGTAGAGCCGCAATATCGGACTTAATATCGAGAATACCCAGTATGGAACACATATTTTTACTCTCTGTTAACTTTTTGCATCAATTTTTAAGTAATGATTAACTCTTTGAGCAATAAAGTGAATAGGAACAAACATAAATAGCCTTTATGGTAAATATTATCTATTATTAACCCTGATATTTGAGGATTCTTTAAAAATAGGGGCTCCACGGCGTGGAAAATCAAACAATCGACAATCTGGACAAATCCATCCTTAATGCATTAATCGCCAATGCTCGCACCCCTTACGCGGAATTGGCTAAAACCTTTAAGGTCAGCCCTGCTACCATTCATGTCCGTATTGAGAAGCTGAAAAAGCTCGGCGTCATTGAAGGAACCCATCTAAAGGTAGAACCGAAAAAGCTCGGCTATGACGTCTGCTGTTTTATTGGCATTAATCTGCGCAGCGCGGGCGACTACCCAGAAGTGATTAAGCAGCTGGAACAAATTGATGAAGTGGTGGAAGCCTACTACACCACAGGACAATACAGCATCTTTATCAAAATCATGTGTAAGTCGATTGATGATTTACAGTGGTTGTTGATTGATAAGATTCAGTCCATAGAAAAAGTGCAGGCCACCGAAACCTTGATCTCGCTGCAAAATCCCATTGCCCGAAGTGTAAAGGTTTAAAAAAGTTAACTTCCCTTCAGTATGTTAAGAGCGCTGTTTTATTAATTAATATTTTTCGAATCCTCCCCATCCCTCCTTTTAAACAAGGAGGGTGCTGTTAACATACTTCTCAAACCCCACCTAACCTCCCCTTAAAAAGGGGAGGAATGACACCTTTGCAATCCGGAGACATCCTTTACAAAATAAACCGGAGACATCGTTCACGGGGTTTCATCTCTCCCCCTTTGCATGGGGGAGTTGGAGGGAATGACCCTCCCTTTTTGATATTTTTCGAATCCTCGCCTTAAAAAGGGGAGGAATGACAACTCTGCAATCCGGAAACATCCTTTACAAAATAAACCGGAGACGTCGTTTACAGGATTTCAACTCTCCCCCTTTGCAAGGAGGAGTTCGAGGGTGTGGCCCTCCCTTTTTGATGTTTTTCGAATCTTCCACTCCCTCCTTTAAAAAAGGATAGAGCTGTTAACAAACTTCTCAACCCCACCTAACCTCCCCTTAAAAAGGGGAGGCATGTCACTCTGCAAACCGGAAACATACTTTACACAATAAACCGGAGTCATCGTTGACACAGTTTCAACTCTCCCCCTTCGCAAGGGGGAGCTGGAGGGGGTTGTCCCTCCCTTTTTGATAAAAGGGAGGCCAGGAGGGATTAGATAAACATTTCCCCATACGAAAAAAACGGCTCCCAAAGGAGCCGCCATTTACTTTTGAAAAACAGATTTAAAAATTAATTATCTATCTTATAAGTCTTACGTAAATTATCCCGTAATTCACGTGCGCTGTAAGTCACTCGGTTTTCCGGGCGAACACCACGTCCCATAATAATTTCCAGAGAGCGCTCCACCGTGTCACCGTCGGCACCCAGTTGCACACCCATGTGGTAATCACGCACCGGTTCGGTTCGAGTGGTACAGCCCAGCAATCCGCAGTCGCGCGTTACGCGAGTACTTTGTCCCATTCCCATTGAAGCTTTAGGACGTTTATCTTTTTCCACCATGGTTTCGCGCTCAACAATCTCGAACCAGTCGTAGCCTTGTAACAGAGTCACTTCGGCCGCACGAAGTAATGCCAGATCTTTGCCTTTGTTGGCATCCTCACCACGTAACTTAAAGTGAATGCGGTAGTGGTTGTCGGACAAGGCGGTTTCCTTGTATCCGAACCCGCTGCCTTGCGCCGGTCGATACGCGCCCTGACTCGCACAGGCGGTTAATAAAATAATCGATAGTGTGGTCATTAAAAGTTTCATAGGTCACCTCCACTTACTTGTTTAAATTCTTTAATCGTTGCTGCTCTTGCTCACGATTAAGCAGTGAGCCCGTCATATGCTGGTCCAGGTATCCATCCAGACTCGAGTTCTGAGTAGCCGTTCGATAATCACTCGCATCAACACCAGCTGTCATTTCGGTTGAAAACACCCGGCGCCATTGGTTGCCACTGCGACAAGCGATTGCCTGATTCGCCTGATCGCTTCGTGTAACATCAACGATGCGACAAAGGTCACCGTTATTGTGGTTAAAGCTCGCTCGAATGATCGCCTGTTCATGTTCCGCTATAGCCACCACTTCTCCGCTCGGCGCTGAACTCAACGCACTCGCCAGTATTGGCTCCAGTGCTTCGCCTGTCGGTTTGCCACCAGTCATAAAAGTGACTGTTACTGCCAGTACCAGCGACGCTGCTACGGCTAACTGGGTCATGGGCTGCGAGACCTTCTGTTTCGCCCGCTTCCATGCCGACAGTGATACGACTTTGTCATCGTCTCTTAGCGTTTCAGCCGCGCTACCAGAGTCATCCAACAATTCGGTTACCACTTGTGGTAGTGGCTGATCATCAATCTTGCGATACGCCTGGGCAACCACGGTGTCTACCAGTGACAGCTCAGCCAGTCGATCGGCAATGGCTTCATTTTCAGCCAGTTGCTCCCGGATAAAATGCATTTCATTTTCCGGTAATTCGGCATCTAAAAACGCCGACAATTTTTCATCGGTTATCTTCATGCCAGCGCTCCTGTTCCATGACGGTTAAGCCAGTCGCTCATGCTCTGGCGAGCTCTGGCCATCCGACTCATGACGGTTCCAATGGGAATGGACAAAGCGTCTGCGGCTTCTTTGTAGGACATTCCCTCAATAGCTACCAGCGCCAGTGCCGAACGTTGATCTTCAGGCAGTGTATTCACCTGCTCCACCACTTCACGCACGGTGAGCGACTGGTAAATCACCTGCTCACCATCCACAACCTGAGCCTCCTGATGTTCTGGAGCTTCGGTCGCCTTTTGCCGCACCTTGGCAGCACGAAACTCGTCAATCCATAGGTTGCGGCACACTCGAAAACTCCACTTCAGCAAATCCACATCATCGGGTAGCTCTTTAGTAAGGAGCTTTTCCACGGTGTTTTGCAGTAAATCGTCAGCATCCGCCGCGTTTCCAGTAAGCGAGTAGGCAAAGCGACGCAATGAAGGCACAATGGCCGTAATTTGCTGCTTCAGTGACTCCGCTGACTTGTGAGCCTGTTCGTTCATTTCAATTTCCTCCTCGTTTATCCTGTTGACGGATAAGCGAACGGGTTTATTCACAAATTTTTGAATTTTTTTATCAGTTTAATCGTTAACTGATTAAAGGCGACCTAATATGACATTGGGATGATATGGCCGCCTTCAAGTTAAATCACTGAAATATTTAGTTTTTTATGTAGGTACACTAGATGATTTATAGAGCTTTTTTCGCGTTAGTCATCACAGTTTCGGGCTCCATGATAACAAATCAGACCTCTGCTCTGGCGGCAGGAGTGGGGCCCGTTGACGTTCCAAAAGTCACGCCCCCCAGAGTGACTCCGCCCAAAGTACCATCACCCAAAGTTAAAACGCCAAAGACAGCACTACCCGAACTCACACAGGAAGTAGAGCAAACACTGGTGCAAACTGCCGAGCGTGCCAATCTGCAATTGCCGGTGGTAGGTACAGTGGTCGACTTACAGGGCAACCCATTGTTTAATGAAGTTGAAATTGAGCCCGGTGTTCGGGTGATTCAGCATGAGTGGATCGGCGTTATTAATGCGAAGCAACAGCAACACTTAAAGCAACTGCCCATTCAAATTATCGCCACGCGTGATCTGTCCGCATTGGGGTTAATTACCGTACGCTTTAAAACAAAACCGGAACTGGACTCTAAAGATGCGCTGGAACAAGTGTTACCCAAAGGGCTGATGCAAAAGCTTGAACGACATCATGTGTATTCCAGTCAAACAGCGAAAACATCGTTAAACTCTTCGGCTTCCGCTTTACAAAGTGCCAAGCTTCGCTGCAATTCACCGGTAAAAATTGGCTTGCTGGATACTGCAATTGACCAACAACATCCCGCTTTTAAGCAACAAAAAATTAAAGCACAAAACTTTGTAATTGAAGGCGCAGTAACTCCGAAAAATCATGCCACTGCCGTAGCCGGTGTTTTGATAGGAAACCAAGAGCAATTAAAACCCAGGTTATCGAAAGCCGAGCTTTATTCGGCCGAAGTGTTTTACGCGCGCAATGATTACTCACAAGGTGCCGCACTCGATGCACTGCTGCAAGGCCTCAACTGGTTGGCGTCACAAAATATTCCGGTCATTAATATGAGTTTAACCGGGCCACATAACGACATTTTAGAGCTCGCCATTAAACAGTTAAGCAAACAAAAAATCGCACTGGTAGCAGCCGCCGGTAACAACGGCCCCGCAGCTCCTGCAGCCTACCCTGCGGCTTACAAAGAGGTGATTGCAGTAACCGCAGTAGATGAAAAGGGTGACATTTATCGTTGGGCCAATCAGGGCGATTATATTGATTTTGCCGCGCACGGCGTTTCGGTATTAACCACACAGTCGCCAGACAAAGTGGGTTATGAAAGCGGTACCTCGCTCGCCGCACCGGTTATTGCTGCGGCAATTGGTTGTGGCATAAGTGAAGGCAAGTCGCTAATTGATATCGTTAATCGATTGAAAAAAGATGCGAAGGATTTAGGCGCTAAAGGAAAAGACCCGGTGTTTGGGTATGGGTGGTTGGGTTACTAATGTATGCGCATAGCGCAGAGCTTTTGATTCTGCGCCATCAATAAAAGCCTTTTCCCGTTTTATTATTTCGTCGAAATCTGAAGCTCAGTTTGAGTTCCTGATTTAATACTAACCGACCTAATATTAGAAATAGACAGTGAATTTATAAAGCTTTTATCTTTTTTAACTCCGTCGACAACCAATACCAAGTTATCATCATCAAAAGATATTTTATTTCCGGTTAGCTTTTCAAGTGCCTCTATCATTTGCTTATGATTATCCACATCTACACTAGGCACTTGGTTGGAAAGCAAGCTAGTAGTGAACAGTATCGCAATAATTAATGTTGTTAATTTTCCC
>JBFHVL010000211.1:0-5144 GCA_041589565.1 Kangiellaceae bacterium
AATAAAACTATTGCTCTTAACACGCTTAAAAATAGTGATATTGCTGCGAGTAAAGGTTTTAGCGATCTTCTAATTGATTTAGCCAAAGGCAGTGATCGCCGTATTTGGTTTACTCATATTGAATTAAAGCAGGATGTGCTTTCTTTACATGGGCAAACGGTTGATCCCAAGTTGATTTCTAGCTGGATTGAAAACTCCACCAAACAATCAGAACTGGCTCGTCAGTTTTCGGCCATTTCGATTACCCAAAATGATAACAACAATAGAGTTTACGATTTTGAGCTCAGCGGAGGCGTGTTAGTGCATCATGAATGAACAAACCAAAGCTGAAGAAATTATCGAAAAGTACCATACGCTCGAAACGCGCCATCGTTTTATGGTGCTGGGTATGGTGGCGGTTATTCTTTTATTAATTTTCGACTTATTTTGGTTTCGGCCGCAAGAAGCCAAACAAAAACAGCTGACTCGTGATATTGCGACAATTGAGAAAAAGCATAAAGATTTAGCTAATAGCATTCAGCAGCGAAATCAGGAATTGATGGGTACGGCATTCAATAAAAAACGTCAACAAATTGAAGCCCTCAAAAAACAAGAGCAACAGATTGATCAAGAGTTATCGAAATATGCGCAATTGGTTTCGCCGCGTCAAATGCCAGGCTTGTTGCGAGACTTTTTTAACAAAAGCAAATCGTTAAAACTCAAGGGACTAACGAAACACGAAGTTAAGCCCGCGTTTAAATCGATTAAAGTTGATTCTGCTGCGCAGAAATCTGCTGTCGCGAAAACGGGCAATCAACAGGCGATACCGGTAAATTCAATTGAGTTTTACCGACATGAGTTTACCGTGTCTTTACGTGGTAAATATTTTGATTTGGCAGAAAGTCTTAAAGCATTGGAAGCCATGGATATTAAAATCTACTGGGAAAGTCTCAAATACCAGGTCGATCAATATCCATACGCTGATATTCAATTAACCGTATATACTTTTAGTTATGATAAAAACTGGATTGGCGTTTAGCCTGTTTATATTTTTTACCGTGTCGGGCGCTTTGGCTTCTGAAGTCAAGCGAGATCCGACACGACCATTAATCGATACCGGAAGAACGGTCACTTCGGCTGCGGTAAAAACCGATACGGCACCCGCACCGAAAAAGAATCAGTTAAAAGGTATTATTTTAAATAATAATCATCGCAAAGCGATTATTGACGGCCAGTTGGTCGCCGTTGGACATCGTATTAATGGCTTCGTTGTGCATCAGATTAATGCGCAAAAAGTTGTTTTACGCAGCGGCAGTACATACAAAACGCTGACATTAAGTCCGTCGGTTAAAACCATAAACAAACAGGGTTAGATCACGATAATGACGAAACAAAAGTGGATTTACACAGTATTTATGGCGCTGTACCTGTCATCGTGTGCAACGCTTGATCAACCAAATGAAAATGCAGCTGCTCAATCGTCAGCGGTCTCACCCCTGGTGGCAAAAACTTTTGGTCCATCGGAACAAAAAGATGATCAGTCAGGAGATGATGCTGCGTCTCCCGCGCCTGATTCACAAGATATTTTGAACAGTCTTATGCCATCAGTCACCTTGGGTCAGCAGCAGACAGCTCGCCAACCAAGATTTGATGTAAAAGCCGATGGCCTGCCACTAAACCAATTCTTAATGGGGTTGGTAGACGATACTTCGTGGAATATTTTGGTCGATCCTGATCTTACCCAACCGATAACCTTACAACTTAAGAATGTCACTATTGATGAAGTGTTAGGTGTGCTGGAGCAAACCCAGGACATAGATGTTCGGCAGCAAGGTAATATTTACTACATTGGTGGTTCTAAAGTTCAAACCGCGGTGTATCCGCTCGATTATTTAAACTTGAAACGCAAAGGAAAATCACAAACGCAGGTGAGCTCAGGACAAATTCAGGCCAGTGGTCAAGGCCAGGGTGGCCAGGGTGGAGGTAACCGTAGCGGTGGCGGTTCGCGCGGTGGCGGTGCTGGCGGCCAGAATGTTACTACGCTTAATTCCTCCAAAATTGAAACCGAGTCCGAAACTAATTTATGGCAAGAAGTGCAAACTGCTCTGGAAGCTATCGCGTCGCAAGACGCCAGTAGCTTTGTAATGGTTAGCCCACAAACGGGTATTGTTTTAGTTCGCGCCAGACCTATGGTGCAGCGTCAGGTTGCTGAATATTTGGGCGTTGCTCAGGCAAACCTTGGTCGTCAGGTAATGTTGGAAGCCAAAATACTGGAAGTCCGGCTTAATGATGATTTTCAGGCCGGTGTTGACTGGTCGAAAGTTCATACCAATGGCGCGGGTAATATTATTGCGTTAGGCCAACTAGGCCAGGTACTGGACGTACCGAGTGAAGCTAATCCAATTAATGGTGTATTCAATTTACTTTATCAGTCGGATCCTAATGATCCAAATGCCGATCCTTTCAGTGCTGCGATTGATCTTTTAGAGCGGCAAGGTAATGTTCAGGTTCTGTCCAGCCCACGCATTTCCACAATCAATAATCAGAAAGCCGTAATTAAAGTAGGTACCGATGAGTTTTATGTAACCGACGTGAGTACAACAACTACGTCGGGTATCAGTTCAACGACGACTCCTGATGTAACACTAACACCATTTTTCTCTGGTATCGCATTGGATGTCATGCCTCAAGTGAGTGCAGGTGGCGATATTATTTTACATGTGCATCCTTCCGTTAGTGAGGTTATTGATCAAACTAAGAGTATAAAAATTGGTGACCAGGATCTTTCATTGCCACTGGCATTGAGCAGCATTCGAGAGTCTGACTCTATTGTGAAATTAAAAAGTGGTCAGGTAGTTGTCATTGGCGGTCTGATGCAAAATCAAATTGTAAAAAGTGAGTCTGGCGTACCGGTATTAAGTAGTATTCCACTACTGGGCAATTTGTTTAAACAACAGCGAGATAAAGTCGTAAAAAGTGAGTTGGTGCTGTTGTTAAAAGCGACTTTAGTTGAAGGCGAAGAGTGGCAAGGTCACGTCAACGAAGCGCACAAGCGCTTTAACAGTTTCAATCAGCCGTAGCTCATTAGGTAGCGAGCGAAATGTATCTTTATCATTATGGTTTTCGAAAATTACCTTTTTCGTTAACACCGGATACGGAGCTGTTTTGCGCGCTACCAAATTATCGTGAAGCTTTAAATACGCTGAAATTTGCACTTTCTACCGGAGAAGCCTTTTGTAAAATTACAGGCGAGGTGGGCTCTGGTAAAACGATGCTATGCCGTATGCTGATTAACAAAATAGGGCAACAGCGTAAAGTCGCCTATATACCTAATCCAGTTTTGTCTCCACGAGAAATTAAACTAGCGCTAGCGCACGAATTGAACATGCGCCTAGGTAGTCGAGTGGGCGATGAGCAAATTATTCCAAAAATTCAAAAAAAACTGATAGAAATTTGCCAAAAGCAGGGGCCGGTCATTCTTATTATAGATGAAGCCCAAAGTATGCCAGACGAAACACTGGAAACGTTACGACTGTTTACCAACCTGGAAACCGAATCTACTAAACTTCTACAAATTATTTTATTTGCTCAGCCTGAGCTTGATGAAAAGTTGGCGCAGAAACATTTAAGGCAACTTCGCCAACGTATCGTTTTTTCACATCAATTGAATCCATTACATTTTGAACAGCTCAGAGACTACATCAATCATCGCTTAGCAAAAGTTTCTGGAAGCGCTAAAGTTCAGTTTACCTACTCGGCACAACGACTTTTACACTGGGCCAGTCGTGGAATTCCCCGATTGGTTAATGTTTTGGCACATAAATCATTGATGCTTGGTTTTGGTGTCGGCACTCATACTATTTCATTGCGGCAAGTATGGCAGGCAGTTTGCGATACTGAAGATACGCGTCGTTTTATTTTAAAAATTAAACGGGTTAGCTGGGCCTTGAGTGTTGGTTTGTTCAGTAGTAGCGCTCTTGCATTTTGGGTGCTGCCATGAGTGTGGTTAATCAAATGCTCAAAGATCTTGAGCAGCAGCAAGCCGAAAAGCGATTGCAGTTTGATGAAAATGATTTGGAAGTCATCGCAGCTAAACCGCAAGGTCAACTTTCCAAAACCTTAATAATCTTTGTGCTGCTTGCTGTTGCCGTGGCAGCAATCGGGGCCTGGCAGTTTTTTGGCCATAAGTCAGTTAGTTTAACTCCACGAGTTTCAAATAGTGTTAATGTCGCGACGTCGAGTCAAATTGCCAATAATCAAGACGAAAGAATAATTCATAGTCAGCCCGTTGAAGCAGTTGAAATACCGAAAACCCAATCAGTAAACAGCGCTGAACAGGGCGAGCCTGTCTTAGAAGTAGCGTCAACCAACGCGTTAAATACGCCATCCGATAAATCATCGTTGGCGGTTGAGGCTATACCACTGAAAACAGCTGAACACGTTGATACCGAGTCAGTCATTTATTCAGAGGCAGAAAACAACTCTAGTGCCAGAGCTGATAATACCAAGCCAGAATCCAACGCAGCCCAAGCTAACGCAAGCTCGATGCATGCCGTTGAACCTAATCGGCAATCGGCTACCGCTAAGATAAATAGCCAACCGATTAAAGAAGTCTCTGCAGCGCAGCAGAAATCAACGCGACTCGAACAAGCTAGTCAATGGATTTCACTTGGCGATTTTACGCGTGCCGAACAGCAGTTAAAACAATTATTAGTAGACTACACTGATTATCACGCAGCCAGAGAGCAATTGGCTTACGTCTATCTACAAACACAAAATAACGCCGCGTTCGAAGAGTTGTTAAAAAGTGCGCTGGAGATTTTTCCGCAACATGTGACATACCGAGTGTTGTTGGCGCGCCAATATGCCGAAGCGAAAAATTGGAATTCGGTTGTTGCCTTAACGTCTTCTGGAGTTCCGTTAGAAGAGCGTCTTTTATTAATGCGCGCATTGGCGTTTCAGCAATTGAGTCAGCATGAAAACGCAGTTGATGTTTACGTTAATCTGCTTCGTGAACAGGCCAGCCGTGGTGACTGGTGGATTGGCTTTGCGGTGTCGTTAGAGGCGCTTAAGCGATATCGCGATGCCCATCAGGCATTAGTAAGAGCTGCTCAGGATCCACGATTAACGCAACAGCAAAAACAGTACATTCAAGCAAAGCAGCA
>JBFHVL010000212.1:0-5134 GCA_041589565.1 Kangiellaceae bacterium
CCCCAACTCAAATTTCCACCTAATAGAATGACATTGGGATCAGCATAATCAAGCCCCGCATTAACAGTAACGCCACGCGTTCCATTCATTGTTATAACAGCGTTATCTCCAACACCAACAAAGTTACCACGACCAGTACCGCCATAAGACTCCAAGCCCCAATCGGCACGATCAGCTTTGGAATAACTTAAATCAGCAGTCACTTCCCAGTTGCTGTCAATCGTAAACACTTGATTCAAACCGTATGCCTGAAGCTCTGCATCACGAATATTGATATCATTACGGACTTGGAAGAAGCCATCATTTATTCTTAATGAAGTCACCAGGCCATCTTGAACTGTTAATGGTGTTATACCATTGTTAGACCAGCCGCCTCCCCAGGCAATTGGAATTTCAATACCACGTAGAGTCTGTCTATCCTCGAAGTCAGAGTAAAAGGCGTCAAAAGTAAGAGAGTAATTTGCGCTTGGGGCGTACTCAATAACCCCCATAAAACCAGTTCGCTTTAGCTCACTAGTTCGAACATAGGGTTTTGCACCACCAATAACGAGTGTATCTGGGTCTATATCATTTCCATTTTCATCCTGATAAGGAATATCATCTCCAGTATTTGGATCAGTTCCAGCATATCCTAAGGTCGGATATCCCCAAGAGTTCCAACGTTCTTCCTGATTCGGAGAGTTCATATGTGAAAGACCAAGCGCTACTCCTAACTTTCCATCCATAAACTGGTCCATGAAAGCAATACTAATGCGCTCTCCCATGTCATCCCCATCAGGGTTTAATTGGCCTAAGCTATTTTTCTCGAGTCGAACATTTGTTTTGATAACTCGCTCGGTCAATGAAAGCGGATTTATGCTCCTTAGATCAACTGTTCCACCTAACCCTTGAGTTGTCGCCAGTGACGCATTGGGCGTTTTATACACAACAACTTCATTAATCATTTCCGAAGGGTATTGGTCAAACTCTACACCACGATTATCGCCAATAGTAACCTGTTCACGACCATTAAACGTGGTCATATTAAAGTCAGGTCCCATCCCTCGAATTGCAATCACGTTTGCGCGACCATCGAGACGTTGCGCGGCCAAACCAGGAAGACGGGCTAATGACTCTGCGATAGAAACGTCAGGAAGTTTACCAATATCTTCTGCAGATAAGGTTTCAACAATTGATGTATTATTTTTCTTCATCGCCGCCGACTTTTGCAACGACTCACGGAAACCGGTGACAGTAACCGTTACACCTTTCTCTTTATCTTTTAATACTTTCTCTTTTTTGGTTTCTTCAGTTGCCGACTCAGCTTCAGCCGCAAGCGCAGGAAATGATACAGCCATTGCACCACTCGCCAGCAAAGCCAGTGCTACACGATTTGGCTTAAATTTCAACATTCAGGTTTCCTCCCCAGTCCGGTTTTACCCTTGATTGTTTATTTTTAAATTATTTTAGTTATGTGGCATGCGTATCATTTTTATTATGCATTCGTATAAAACACGCCTTGCATTTTTCTCCAGTCATCGACAAGTTTAAAGTTAGTTAACTGGACGACAAGAAACATATGCCAGAGATACAGTTCAAGCGATTCCATATTAATCACCGTGTCATATCCGACACAACGCATTGCATACGTATTCAATAGAGTTTAGACGTTATCTGCACAATTCGCAGAGAAGATTTATCACTATAATCGGAACGAAAAACCGGACCGAGAGAGTGCAAGCGCAAAACCTGAAAAAATAAGTTAAATCCAATGGGATATTTAGCTGCTGTCGAGGAATAAACAGCAGCTGATTAAAACTTGAAACTAAGAGAGTTGTTCGTCGTTTTCTTTAACGAAGTAAACCGATAAAGCACCAAGCGCCATGCTCACTCCGGCTAACACAATGATATAAACCGCTTCATTAGCAAAGAAATGATGCAAGATTAACCCGGATACTAAACCCGATACGATTTGAGGGGCTGCGATGGTAAAGTTGAATATACCCATGTAAACGCCAGTCTTATCTGCAGGCAGAGCACCAGCAAGAATCGCATAAGGCATTGCCAGAATCGCGGCCCAGGCTACGCCAATTCCAATCATCGGGATCATTAAGGCTAGAGCGCTTTCCGGAATTTCGACTTGAGTAATCAATAAATTAACGTGAATGGCTTCTGACGTTTGAAATAAGGCAAAACTCATGTAGCCAAGGCCGCCAGCAAGCAATGAAAGTGAATAAACTGACTTACGACCAAAGCGGTTGGCTAATCGCGTTAAGAGTATCGCAAAAATCGCAGCAAATAAGGAATATCCTGCATACAGGATACCAACCCAGTCACCCGCAGAACCTTTTGCTAATGAAATCGAGTCAGGAACTTCGACACTGGCCAAATACACTGGGTCAAACCATTCAACACCAACGCCCCAAATATGCTGTGCCAAAGCTGCGGGGAAATACGCCCACATAATGAAGAGTGAAAACCAGGAGAAAAACTGAACGATCGCTAATTGCTTCATTATTTTAGGCATGCTTTTTAAGTCGCTAAAAAAGTCTGCTAGTTTTTTACCGAGCGATTTTTTCTTCTGTTGTTCCAATGCAACTTCTTCGGCTCTCATTCCCTTATAAGCATAATATTGCTCAGGCGGATACTCTTTGGTTCGAAACACTGTCCAGACAACAGAACCTAATAATATCGCTGCTCCGATATAAAATGACCAGATTACCGAGGGTGCAACTTCGCCTGATCGTGAAGCATTATCCAGTCCAATCACGTTGGTAAGAACAAAAGGCAAAATAGAACCTATGACCGCACCTATGTTGATCAGTAGCGTTTGAACTGAATAGCCAAGATTACGTTGCTCGGCGGGAACCATATCAGAAACCATTGATCGAAAAGGCTGAAAAGAAACATTAAACGCCGCATCTTTTAATGCGAAGATTATTACGCCAAAAATCATCGGCGGAATTAAGGCAACAACAAGCGATGCATTGGGTAACAGTGCCATACAGGATGAAGCGACAATTGCACCACCTAATATATAAGGTAAACGCCGCCCCATTTTATTCCATGTCCGATCCGAGGCTGCTCCGACAATCGGTTGAACAATAAGCCCCATAATGGGAGCGGCTAGCCAGAATAATGACAGCGAAGATAAGTCAGCACCTAAATCCGAAAGTATCCGGCTTACATTTCCATTTTGTAATGCAAAACCAATTTGTACTCCAAGAAAACCAAAGCTCAAATTCCAGATTTGCCAAAAAGATAATCGCGGCTGTTTCATAACTCACTACCCCAACTTGTATCAGTATCCCAGCACACTCAACTGACTTATTATGTTTGTTACAACTATTGTGTGCTGAAAATAAGCGCTTATTTTATTTCTAATCTTCCTTTTTATCCTATTTATCCGCTGCAATGCGAGTAAATTCGGTGCATTTTTCATTGCATACGTATTCAATGCAATATCAGCGTCAATTATCGAGACCTTTTACCACAAATATTTTTATGCATACGTATGTAGGCGTTTGAATCTATTTTCTTATTTCAAGTATGCTTCAAAACATTGCTAAACTTATCGTTACTCGCCATAACAACAACAAGCGCTGAATCGAGCGAATTGGGGGCCAGCGAGTATTCAAGGGGTTGAATCCATGTCGCAAGCACCTTGGTGGCGAGGAGCCGTCATCTACCAAATATATCCGCGCAGTATGATGGACACCAATAATGATGGTATTGGTGACTTGCCGGGAATTATTGAAAAACTCGATTACGTAGCTAGTCTCGGGGTCGATGCAGTCTGGATCTCACCATTTTTCAAATCACCGATGAAAGACTTTGGTTATGACATCAGTGATTATCGCGATATAGACCCTTTATTTGGTACTCTGAACGACTTCGATCGCTTAATTGAAAAAGCTCATTCACTCAATATTAAAGTAATCATTGATCAGGTACTGAGTCATACCTCAGATCAACACGACTGGTTCCTCGAAAGCCGAGAAGACAAAACTAATGCAAAGTCTGACTGGTATGTGTGGGCCGATGCCAAAGCCGATGGCACACCTCCCAATAACTGGCTTTCTATTTTTGGCGGCCCTGCCTGGCAATGGGAACCGAGACGTCAGCAATACTACCTGCATAACTTTTTAGCCAGCCAGCCAGACTTAAACTTTCACAATCCCGAAGTTCAACAAGCGGCTCTCGATAACATAGAGTTCTGGCTAAAGCGCGGCGTTGATGGGTTTCGTCTGGATGCGATTAATTTTTGTTTTCACGATGTCCAATTGAGAGAAAATCCTGCGAAACCTGTGAACGAACGTCAGGGCCGCGGTTTTAGCGAGGATAATCCTTACGCCTTTCAGTATCACTATTACAATAATACGCAACCAGAAAACCTTCAATTTATCGAAAAAATTCGTGCATTACTGGATAAGTACCCCGGCTCAGTTGCCCTCGGTGAAATATCATCTGAAGATTCTCTTGCGACTATGGCTGAATACACGGCAGGCAATAATCGTTTGCATATGGGTTACAGTTTCGAACTGCTAACTGAAGACTATTCTGCCAGTTACATCCGAAAAACAGTTGAAACGCTAGAAGCCAAAATGACTGAAGGCTGGCCATGCTGGGCCATCAGCAATCACGATGTTACCCGCGTTGCCAGCCGTTGGGGCAAAGAGTGTAACGACGTCTCACTGACAGCTCAGAAAGCAAAAATGTTTACCGCACTGCTAACCTCATTACGTGGTTCAGTCTGCTCATATCAAGGCGAAGAGTTAGGATTACCCGAAGCCGAATTAAAATTTGAAGAACTTCAAGACCCCTATGGCATTACTTTCTGGCCAAATTTTAAAGGTCGAGATGGCTGTCGTACACCTATGCCCTGGGTTAGTGATCAACCGCACGGTGGATTTTCGGATGCTTCTCCGTGGCTACCAATCCCGAAGCAACACTTGGCTCTGGCGGTGAATAATCAAGAGCACGAACAGCATTCGATTTTAAAAAGCTTTCAGGCATTTTTGCAGTGGCGCAAACAACAACCCGCCTTGGTTGAAGGAACGATTGAGTTTTTAGAAACACCAGAACCCATTCTGGCGTTCTACCGAAAACACCCGAAGCAATCATTGATTGCCGTATTTAATTTATCCGCTAAAGA
>JBFHVL010000213.1:0-5116 GCA_041589565.1 Kangiellaceae bacterium
ACTCCACGCTTTTGATTGGTGGTATAAGCTTTAGAAATTAATCGCTTAAGGTTTAAATACCCCTCATCATTCTGACACAATAGTACCAGTCGGAAATGATCTTCGCCCAAATCGTCACAATGCACCCAGACATCACAACCGATAATGGGTTTAATACCTCGCGCCAACGATTCGTTATAAAATTTCACCAGCCCACAGATATTGTTCTGATCGGTCAGAGCCAGTGCGGGTTGGCTCAGCTCAGCGCACTTGGCAAGCAATGGCTTAATACGACACAACCCATTGGTCATGGAATATTCGGTGTGAACTCTTAGGTGTACAAAGGCTGAGGTCATTGATTAATTATTATGCTCGAGGCTGTATTACAAGTAAGGGGATATATTAAGTGAATTGCATGGTCAGCGGTAGGCTTGACATCAGTTAAGTGCACGAATCCATTCAAACCGAGGTACTTGTAGGCCATCCACTTCAACCTGGTCTAAAAACATGGTAAGTGGCCTGGCCCATAGTTCCCTCGCGCCATACTGTGGTTGATAAATAACCAAGGTTTCCTGCGTTTCTGAGTGCGTTGCAATATCAAGCACCAGATACTCATTTCCTTTAAAGTGACGATAAATACCCGGTTTAATGGCTATTTTTGTTTTTGAGTCGATTGTCATTGACCAGTTTTTCCGAAATTTTTATATGCGATCGTAAACACTGCGTTGAGTTTGGCCAGCCAACATTTACCCAGATAGAGTCTTGTAAATGCGCACTGGTACCTCGTCTCGAGAAAGCAAGATGAAGCTTCTTATTACCATGGCGTTCCCAGTTCTGCTGGCTATTCAGTTGAAGCATGGGATCACTGTGAAAAATGATAGATTTCACACAAATGGATTCGCTGTGCAAGTTCGCTTTCATACTAAACATTATCAGCCAACCGTTATCCTCGCCCAAAAAATAAAGTGTATCTCTTATTTTTTCACTTTGTGCAGCGAACATATCCAGTCGCTTGCCAAAACTGATATTGGCAGGGTGCTCCTTTGCAACGATTGACCAGTTTTCTTCACCAACTAGCATATCAATGTCGGTACTTTTCAAGAAAAGTATGTTGGAGTCATTCGCAGCTACATTGAGTATTGCATAGGTAGTGTCATTTGGCTGGGTCCAATAGTAATAAGGGATCTGCTGAGAAATGGCATCATCGACATTTTCAATTTTGGGATGATTAATCGTAAATTGAACCGGGTCGATGCCAAACATGCGACTCCGTTCTTGCACCAGAGGCTCGTCGAGGTCAGCAAACTCCCAGGAAAATTCACGTACCGCATGATTCTTAACAACGACAACCTTACCGCATCGGGTTAATACCCAATGTTTAGGATCTAATGATTCTAACTGTAATTCCAAATACAGTTCCCCAGCGTTTACCAATATTTATCGTTAGAATTATTTTTTGCTTGCCAGTCCAGTATGCATTAAAACAGCAGCTGTTGTACAGGCGCATAAGATGTACGATGAATCGGAGTTAAACCTAATTTTTTTAGCGCCTCTCGATGCTGCACTGTTGGATAGCCTTTATGTTTTGCAAATCCGTAGCCCGGATAGCGCCGATCGAACTCAATCATTTCTCGATCGCGCGCTACTTTTGCGAGAATGGACGCAGCACTTATCGCTGGTTCAGTTAAGTCACCTTTAACAATCGCTTGAGCTGGCACTCCAAAATCCGGAGCTTTATTGCCATCAACCAGCACTTCACTTGGCGCAATCTGTAACGCTGTTACTGCTCGCTGCATTGCAAGAAAAGACGCTTGTAGGATATTTATTTTATCGATTTCTTCGACTTCCGCCCTGCCTAGAGCCCAAGCTAATGATTGTGATTTAATAATATCGAACAAATAATCTCGTTTTTTCTCTGAGAGTTTTTTTGAGTCGGTCAATCCGTCAATAGGATTTTCAGGGTCTAATATTACCGCTGCCGCAACTACAGGACCGGCCAAGGGACCTCGCCCCACTTCGTCGACACCAGCGATTAAAATAGAGCTACCGTTCATAATTTCGCTTCCAGCAATCGAGTTACAGCGTTCGCGGCGATGCGATCAGCACCTTTTTTTAATTCCTGGTGGATACGGGTAAACTCATCGACCATGTGCTGTTGCTTATCACTCCCTTTAAGCAAAGGAATCAATGACTTTGCTAAGATTTCTGGAGTACACTGCGCCTGAATTAATTCTTCTACCAGCGATTTACCGGCTAATAAGTTGGGTAGCGATACATTTTTAATTTGCAGCATTCGACTAAAAATCGCAAAACTAAATGAAGACATCTTATAGCCTACTACCATTGGTTTTTTAAGCAGTGTTGCTTCCAGCGTCGCGGTTCCTGACGCAATTAAAACTGCATTAGAAGCAGCCATAACATCACGCGCGTTACCAATTGTTATTTTAATATCTGGCTTGTTATCCATTTTCTCATAGATTTGTTCGAACTGCTTTTTACGTGATTCGTTAACTAAAGGGACAACAATTTGTAACCCAGGAATAGACTTTTGACACTCACTAGCAGCTTGTAAGAATGGTTCCGCAATATATTTAATTTCACTGGAACGACTACCGGGTAAAACAGCGAGTACCGGTGTATCTGATGCAATATTTAATTCCCCCTTAAACGAATTGGGCTCAATGTGCATAGGTATTTGATCTGCCAGCGGGTGACCAACACAAGTAACAGGAATATCATGCTGCTGGTAATAGGGCTCTTCAAAAGTAAACAAGCAGAGCATATGATCAACAGCTTGCTTAATTTTAAATATGCGTTTAGGTCGCCAGGCCCATACGGAAGGGCTTACATAGTGCACCGTTTTAATACCTGCATTTTTTAACGCTAATTCAAAATCAAGGTTGAACTCTGGTGCATCAATTCCAATAAATAAGTCAGGGGGATTAGTAATAAGCTGTTCAATAAGTTGTTTGCGAACACGGGTCAGTTCTCGATACCGTTTTAAAACAGCGATAATTCCCATAACAGATAGCCGTTCCATGGGGTATACCGACTCGCATCCGGCTGCCAGCATTTTATCTCCGGCAATTCCTGAAAAGCGAATATTATTGCCGTATTTCGCTTTTAGTTCACGAATCAATCCCGCTCCGAGTAAGTCTCCCGAGGCTTCGCCAGCAACAATAAAAACATGCTTTGGACTCATAAAAAAGAACTGACTAACGGACAATGCCGCGTTCGGAGCGTTCTAAAAAAGCAAGAAACAGCTGTACCGGAGGGTGATCATTTGTCAGCTGCTTTATTTCCTCGATCGCTTGATCGATTTTCAGGTTTTTTCGATACAATGCGCGATACGCATTTTTAATACCACGAATATCGTCCGCAGAAAATCCACGACGTTTTAGTCCTTCCGCATTTATTGCACGAGGCACACCATCCTGCAACATTACATATGGAGGAACATCCTGAGTAATGCGACTGTTCATTCCAGAAAAAGCATGGGCACCGATTTTACAAAACTGATGAACCCCCGTAAATCCGCCAAGAATGACCCAATCGTCAACATGAACATGACCGGCTACCGATGCATTATTCGCAAAAATTACATTATCACCAATAACACAGTCATGAGCGATATGTGTATAGGCCATAAATAATCCACCACTACCTATTTTGGTCACGCCAGTATCTTGTATTGTACCGCGATGTACCGTACAGCACTCTCGAAATACATTATTCTCACCTATAAGAGTTTCCGTTGGTTCACCCTTATATTTTTTATCCTGATTTTCTTCCCCTATACTTGCGAATTGGAAGAAACGATTATTTTTACCGATGCGAGTATGGCCGTTAATTACAACATGAGGACCTACTCGAGTCCCGGAGTCTATGGAAACATCAGCACCAATTACCGAGTAAGGGCCGACTTCAACATCGTTCGCTAACTCTGCTTTTGGATCAATAACCGCCGTTGGATGGATCATACGATACTCTTTTTCGCACACATTAAATCAGCAGAACAAACAACCTGGTCATCAACCAGAGCTTCTGCTTTAAATTTCCACATATCTCGCTTTCGTCGCTCTACCACGACTTTCAAAATAACTTGGTCGCCAGGTTCAACTGGGCGTTTAAAGCGAGCATTATCAATACCTACAAAATAGTACAAAGAGTCTGCATTCGGCAACTCATTCATTGTTTTAAATGCAAGTATTCCGGTAGCCTGAGCCAAAGCTTCCAGTATCAAAACTCCCGGCATTACAGGACGATGCGGAAAGTGTCCGGTAAAACAAGGTTCATTAACCGTGATATTCTTAATCGCAGTAAGATGCTCGCCTATCTTAAAATCAATTACTCTATCGATTAATAAAAAAGGGTACCGGTGCGGCAAATGCTGCATCACTTCATGAATATCCATCATGTTAATTTCATTTTCTTGCTGATTCATACATCTCTCACTTATTTTGCTTTGTCACTTTGCAGTGCTGACAACGCTTTTTCTAATTGCTTAATTTTCTTACTCATTTCATCAAGCTGACGAATGCGAGTAACATTGCGCTTCCATTCACGATTATTCATTAAAGGCGTACCCGAAGAATAAGCTCCTTTAGCCAACGATTTACTCACTTGCGATCCGGCAGTAATATGCACTCCATCTTCCAGTTCGATATGGCCTAGAATTGTGACCCTGCCACTGATTGTACAGTACTCTCCAACTTTAGAGCTTCCTGCCACTCCCGAGTATGCGGCCATGGCACTGTGTGAGCCAAAAGTGACGTTGTGAGCTAAATGACATAGGTTATCGAGTTTAACTCCGTCTCCGATGACGGTATCCCGGATTGCCCCCCGATCAATAGTACAATTGGCTCCACATTCAAAATCATCGCCGATAATAACGCCGCCAAGCTGAGGTATTTTAACCCAGGCACCATTTTCGTTGGCAAAGCCGAAACCATCGGAACCAATGACCGTTCCAGAGTGAACAATCGCATTTTTACCCATAGTTACTCGGTGATAAAGCGTCACATTTGCGAACAACCGAGATCCCTCACCAATAACAGCCCCCTCACCGATATAACAGCCGGGGCCTATTTGGACGTTTGCTCCGATTGTGACATTTTTATCAATCACAACATTGGCG
>JBFHVL010000214.1:0-5112 GCA_041589565.1 Kangiellaceae bacterium
CAGGCATTTAATGTTAAGAATATAAGTGCAGGTAATGGGTAAAATGGCACTTTAAAGGGACGATGTAAACCAGGCTTTTTAATACGCAAAACCACTAAACCCGATACCGCAAAAAAGTTATTCAGGGTGAGTAACAGGCCACTGAAAATAAGCACCTGCTCAAAAGTACTGGTGATAACAAATAACAGCGCGAGCGACGATTGAAAATAAATAGCTCTAGATGGAATACCGTAATTATTGAGTTTTCCCAGCCAGCTAAGGGTCCGATAATCCTGCCCCATTACGTTCAAAACGCGCGGACCAGCTAATGTCATGGCAGAAATGGTTGAAATCAATAATAACGCCATCACAATACCAGCCACCCTCCCCGCGTCGTTACCTAACAGGTTAATGGCAACCACCAGAGCCGCTTCTACTTGTCCTGTCAGCGCGCTCATTGGCGTACTGAATAAAAACGCAAAGTTAAGCGCAATGTAAGCCAGCATAACCACGCCCGTTCCTAAAATTAAGATTTTGGGTAATGACTTTTGAGGGTGTTCCAGTTCATTCGTAATGTAAGCAGCAGCATTCCAACCGTTGTAAGCGTAATTCACATAAATAAGCGCAACGGCGAAGGCTCCGCTGGTCATGGCATCAAATACATTTTGATTAAAATTAAACTCGGCCCAATTTTGCTCCACGATTAGTTTTGCCGATTCTGGCCGTTCGGACATTAGCAGCGCCATACCACAAAATAATGCAATTACCGCAAGCTTGATTAAGGTGAAATACCACTGCATTCCGGCGCTACGTTTACGTGTGGTGACATGAAAAGCCGTAACAAAGACGATGATAATGATTGCAATCCAAAAATCGGAAAGCTGAGGAAAAGCGCGCGTTAAATATCGTCCCAAGGCAATAGCGGCTAACGCCACGGGTGCTGCAAATCCAACCGTTGCCGACACCCAGCCCGATAGAAAGCCTGCAGCAGGATGATAAATTTGAGAGAGAAAATGGTATTCGCCACCGCTACGAGGAAGCGCCGCACCGAGTTCAGCATAACAAAGCGCACCACACAGTGCAGCCAGCCCACCAATCGCCCAAAGCGCCAGTAAAGCGGTTCCTTCGGTGATGTCCTGTAACTGAAAACCGATGCTGGTAAAGACACCGGTGCCAATCATATTCGCAACCACTACAGCAATCGCCGTAGTGATAGCATAAAATTTAATGTCTTTTTGCGTTCCATCAGACATGGCAAGTGTACTTTTCTTGTTTTGTATTAAATTCTGGCAAATGGATACTACGCCAAAAACAAATCAGTGTACCACGTTACCAAATAGTGAAAATCAACTAAGTATAATTCACATAAGCGTCGTGATGAAATTAACAATCATGACACAACAAACAAAAAAGCCGATGGCAAACCATCGGCTTTAATCACTTACACTTTCTGAAACTTAGGCAGCCGCCTGTTTCGACTCCTTGCCCGCCTCTTTACCCGTGGCAATATACTCTTTACTGTAGTCGTCCACTTGGATCGCATCGTCACGCGCCGCTTCAGCTTCCAAATAAAGGTTAGCTTCTTCTTGCGTAATGATGCCAGCAGCCACTGCTGTTTCAACCGTTTCTTGCGTGGTGCGTGAGCTAGTTAACTTGCCATCTTTAATGGCTTTACGCAGCGTCTTTTCAACAGGCGCAGCTGCAAGCACCTTTTGGAAGGCATTTTCAATACGCCCTGCTGGATCATCATCAGACTTACCGATATAAATATCTTTAGTCAAACGATCACGCAGTTCATTATCGGACAACATCGCCTTGACGATTTTATGATCCAGTCGGTCACCTGGAGGCTCGTAGTTAGCACCCCACGGGAATACGATACGTTTCAGCACACGACCCAACCAGCGCATCGGTAGGTTTTCAAAGAAGTGAACAAAAGCTTCCTGAATTTCGTACAAGCTATTCTTCATACACCACTCGACATAAGGTAGATCCGAAAGCGGACGACCATTATCTTCGTAGTACTTCAACACAGTTGAAGCAATGTACAAGTGACTTAATACATCACCAAGTCGTGCCGACAGACGCTCAAGACGTTTCAAGTCACCACCGAAAATCATCATCGACAAATCAGACACCATGGCTAAAGCCGAACTCATACGGGTGAGCTGTTGGTAGTAGTTACCGGTTTTACCAGCAACAGGCTTCTTCACAATTTTGCCGCCGGTTAAACCGAGCGACATGGTGCGAATAAAGTTACTGACACCGTAGCCTACATGACGGAAAAACAGGGTATCGAATTGATCCAGGCCGGCTTTCTCATCAGGATTGCTTGCGGCTTGCATTTCGCGGAATACAAACGGATGACAACGCACTGCACCTTGGCCGAAGATCATCAGGTTACGCGTTAAAATATTGGCACCTTCAACCGTAATAGAAATAGGCATCGACATATAACCACTGGCCAGATAGTTACGGTCGCCCATAATCACTGCTCGCCCGCCGTGAATGTCCATAGCATCCTGAATGACTGAACGCGCCATTTCCGTCATGTGGTATTTAGCAATCGCACTCACTACCGAGGGCTTACAAGCCAGATCAACAGCGCCTGCAGTCATAATACGCATGGCTTCAAGCTGATAAGTGTGACCGGCAATACGCGCCAGAGCTTCTTCAACTCCCTGGAAATGGCCGATTGAAGTTTTAAACTGCTTACGAATGATCGAATAGGCACCGGTTAATCGATAGCTGAGTTTTCCGGTTGCCGTAGCCGAAGACGGTAATGAAATGCCGCGACCTGCCGACAAACACTCAACCAGCATGCGCCAGCCTTTACCGGCATAATCTTTACCACCAATAATCCAGTCGATAGGGATGAAAACATCTTTACCGCGAGTAGGCCCGTTCATAAATGCCTGGCCCATGGGGTAATGACGATTACCGACTTCAACACCTTCATGGTCGGTTGGGATCAGTGCACAGGTAATACCCAGCTCTTCCTGATCGCCCAGTAAACCTTCGGGATCGTACAGTTTGAAAGCAAGGCCAAGCACCGTCGCGACCGGGGCCAACGTAATATATCGTTTGTTCCAGTTCAAACGAATACCGAGAACTTCTTTACCTTCGTGCTCGCCTTTACATACGATTCCAGTATCCGGAATGGCACCAGCGTCGGAACCTGCCTCAGGTGCTGTCAATGCAAAACAAGGGATCTCTTCGCCTTTGGCCAGTCGAGGTAAATAATAATTTTTCTGTTCTTCGGTTCCATAATGCAACAGTAATTCTGCAGGTCCTAATGAGTTTGGCACCATGACAGATACAGAGAGGGTTCCACTGCGCGTCGCCAGTTTAGAAACGACCGTTGAGTGAGCAAAGCCAGAGAACCCTTTCCCACCGTACTCTTTCGGAATAATCATTCCCAGGAAGCCTTCTTTTTTCATATATTCCCAAGCTTCCGGTGGCAGGTCTTTATCTTCGTGGATCACTTTCCAGTCGTTGACCAACTGACACAACTCTTCGCATTGGTTATCAACGAAGTCACGCTCTTCTTTCGTCAGTTCTGGCTTTGGATAACTGAGCATTTTGTTCCAGTCGGGATTGCCTTTAAACAGGTCACCATCCCACCAAACATCGCCCGCTTCCAAAGCATCTTTTTCGGTTTGGTTCATCGGTGGAAGTACCGACTTAAACAATTTAAATATTGGCAGGGTAATTTTGTCTTTGCGCAAATCGTCCAAAAAGTACAATCCAGCAAAAACAACCAGCAACACCCAGGGAATGATCGCTACTTCCCATACCACTCCCATAACCACCAAGGTGGCGGCGGCAAGGGCCAGAGCAGTGCCCGTGCGCATTCGCTTGTAAGCGCTGATCCATACCACCACCAGCAACGCAAGTATTTGTCCCAGGGTAATCATCTTTTATCTCCAAACAACAAGGTTTAACGTGTTGAAATTATTAAATTTAAGACTTAAATCCAGCTGCAAGAAACGGCAATAACCGCTCTAGCGTCTGCTCCAGAGTGACCGACTCTTTAAAGTCAGCCTCTGCAATTTCCAGTAATGCATCACTACCCGCCAAGGTAAAAATCACTGTGCCCAACATAAAGTGTAGACGCCAAAACATTTCGTTGGAGGCTAAATTAGGGGCTGCGCGATGTAATTGCCGAGTAAATCGTAGTAAATAAGGTGCATAGTGTTCCTGCATAAAACGTCGCATATGCCCCTGACTCTCGGCGTAAGCACGCCCCAAAAGCTTCATAAAATTAGAGGTGCCTTTATTACGCACCTGACTCATTTGCAGCAGTGGCGTCACCAGAGTATGTAGCACCTGCTCTACCGTAGGCGACTCAGACTGTGCTTCTATAGGTGCCAGCTCTTTATCCAGCGCCTGTACAAACTTCTTTAGAAAGCGATCGAAAACCGCCTGAATCAGCGACTTCTTGGAACCAAAGTGATAATTCACCGACGCCAAATTGACATCGGCGCGATTAGTAATGGTTCTTAAGCTGGTTTCTGCAAATCCTCGATCAGCAAATAAACTCTCTGCAGCATCAAGGATTCGGTCTTTCGTGGACTGTCGATTACTCATATCTCACAGGGGCTCTATGAAGGTATACGCACTCTAGACCCGCTTTGGATCGCTTACAAGGCGCTGGCCTGGCTATATTGAACTTTAGCCGCCAAAATCTAAACAACTGTTTGAAACATACGTTCAATTCAAGCTCTTGTCAAGAAAAAGGAAGGCTCAGCGAGTTACTCGCAGGCCAGTAAGCGGGGGAAATAGGTGTCATTAATCGATTAAGCAACCGAATTGAATTAAAAAGACAAGTCAGGGATGGAGGTTAGATAGCCCCTCCAATTTAAACCGGGGCCAAAATAGTGATTAAGCAGCTTTATCCAGTCATCAACAATTGAGAACGTCATCAAGCGGGGAAAAACAAGATTGGGTGAGTCGCACCGAGCGAGTTTCGAACTCAAGCACCTGGAGAAAAGGAAAAGTCCAGACGCCAATTTTTTCGGCATGCACCTCTTAACTTTTTAAAATTTACTGGCGCTCCTGTACCCAATCCACAAAGACCTGAAACTCAAAAGGCCACCCCAGTTCATCTCCTGACGTTGACTCAAGTAAAAC
>JBFHVL010000215.1:0-5111 GCA_041589565.1 Kangiellaceae bacterium
GAGTAATTAAATACCCCGGTCCGCGAAATAAAATCTCAAAAATAATCTCTTTTATTATGTAAGCTAAAAAACGGCCAACGGTTTTAACGAGTAGTTCAAATAGTTCGTCCAAAGCCGCTCGATATAAAAGCCCATCGAATCGATGGGCTTTTATATCGAGCGGCTTTGGACGAACTATTTGAACTACTCGTAAAAACCGTTGGCCGATTTTTGGCTTACGTTTTTAAAGAGATTATTTTTGAGATATTGTTTCGCGGCCCGGGGTATTTAATTACTCGTACTTATCGCTCTGCCGACGAAATCGATATTGATCATATTGATGTTATTTTATGGAGCATTGTGTTTTGGGTGACTGTTGGTGGAGGTCTGTACTGGTACTTCAATCGATGATATGAAACTGACTGCTAATTATCTTGCTTTCTTTCATTCTTCTTAGCCTTAGTCGCCTTAAATTCTTCTATGAACTTCTCCTCCCATTTTGACGACTTCCTGTAACGAGCTTTTCGATATAAGTTCGTTAAAATTCCGAGTAATAAAGCCACAGCAACCAAAGCAGCGGTTTCGAACATCTGCCCTTTGGACGATTGGTCATGACTCTTCCAAACGCTCTGAGGCAAGATGCCATCGCCTGACAATATGGAGAACAAGCTCACAGCTATTGCGGCTATAACCAAACCTATGATGATATTTTGAAGTGTGTTTTTCACAGTACATCGAGTTTCATTTAAAGATTGTTAAATTATAACTTATAAGTCCTCAGAATACTCGAGCGATACTAATGCATGGTTTAAGTAGATTTAGTCTCATTCTTATACACTTGATGAAATGCGATGAAAAGTTAATCCATTAGCTGTTATATGAAAGGGTTGAATAAAGATTATAAGTCCTTACTCCACATTTAAATTAAAAAGAGTGCCTTGCTGCTTCCAAAACCAGTGATACCAAGCCGGCTCAAGTAGCAAACTGTCATCATTATCGATTAAATATAAAAATTCTTTTCTTTCTGCATTCCTAATTTTATAAGTAAGTTCCACGAGACAAGTACATAAAAATGACTGATCCGATATTGCCTTGTATTTTATTTTTACAAGATTACCTTCAATTGAGTAATCCCCCAGGGTTAAAAATACACCACAGTTCAAATTGACGTTTGCTTTGACAGTTAGGGTATTTTCACTCCAACTAGAACTTGATATTCCTTCACGAACTCCTACACCCGACTGACATGATTTGGCAATAGAAAAGTCTAAATTGTCTTTTTGCTGATGCTGCCAAAGTGCCCGAAGTAAAGTTGGACGACTATTTACATGAATGAAAACAATTCCCAATATAATTAATTGGGTAATGGCAATTATTACCGAAAATTTATAAAATTTATTCATCATAACGAGTTCAAAGAAGAAGTGCCTAGGCTCAGGCACAAAGTTCCGACATCGATTAATTCTTTAAGCAATATAATTCAATCTCATAAATATAATAAAACTAAACAAACCTGTTCCAATACTAAAAAATAGGGATAGCATTAAGAAATATATCACTGGACTTTGTTCTTTATAGTATGGCTTTTCAGAAAGCCTAACAAAAACCACTTTATAACGTATAGCCAAATAAAAATTATAAAAACAGATTAAAGGCGTCACCAAAAGGAGTGCAATTGCAATTCCGAGACCCAACTTAAGTTCTAGGAACATAGTTAACAAAGTCGCTATAACAGGAACAATAATCAGAATATACTTCTGAGCCTTAAGACCATCTCTATATGAAGTAAGCATCGAGTTCATAAAGTTTACTTTAATACATAACAAATATTATGTTTACAAAAGATTAATTAAACCGTTCTCGTTTTTTAGACCAAGATGTCTACACCCTTTTCATCACCTGCGCTAGAGAAAGATTTACATTTTTCCCTTTTGTAAATCTGAATCCTTCGGTCAAGCCGAAGGATGACAGGGTTCTCTTGTGTTTGGCTTCGACAGGCTCAGCCAACGTGTCACTTTAACTCCGACTTACCCTGAATACTGAAACTTCCGCTTTAAGATAATCAATGACTGCCAATAAACAATACTAAAATAGTTTCCGGAATCCCAAAGCAAACCAAAAAGAGTGCCCACTTCTGCCACTTTTCAGCTTCTGATTTTTTAATAATATTTATAGCTATTGATAGAAATAAAACTGTGCCAACTACAAAAATAAGTAACAGCTCTGCAAGACCACCAAAGTTAGATGCAAATACACTTTTGGAGATTAAGAGAATAGAAATTAGCCAAAATATTTTAAACCTCAAACGAATCTCCAAAATAAACCTACGCAGACTTAAGGTAGTCCACTCAGTTATTGCCACTTCCTTTTGCAACAGTATTACTTAAATAGAATTTAAGATATTAAGTAGCCGGACTCAACTTTTCATTTTGCTGCATTGCGTCGAGCAGCCGCTGTTTGGTGCTGCTTAATTCCTGTTCAGGGTAGGCTTTGGTTGGACGCGCGCCCCACACAGGCCCTGGCCAGGCTAAATCGCTTTCAAATCGAGCAATGACATGAACGTGCAGTTGACGAACAATATTTCCCAGTGCACCAATATTGAGCTTATGCGGCGAGAAGAGCTGCTTTAAAACCTTACTGGTTTCAGCAATTTCGCTCCAAAGTTGTTGCTGTTGCGCGGTTTCGAGCTCGTAAATTTCATGAATATCCTTGACTCGTGGTACTAAAATCATCCATGGGTATTGTTGGTCATTCATTAACAACAGACGACTTAAAGGCAAGTCGCCAATCACCACACAATCCTTTTGTAAACGCTGATCAAGCTGAAATGACATCTTATCTATCCCAGTATTTATTCATTTTTATGGATAGTCTTATTCATACTGAAGTGTTGTGAAAACTGCAACTACATTTTGGTAGTAGATTGAGTTGAGTCACTAAATGATTAAAAAAGCGCCTATTAAAAAGGCTTTGGTTTATCGCTCGTAGACAATTGAGTTTGGAATCCTCCCCTGCCCTCCTTTAAAAAAGGAGGGAGCTGTTAACGAACTTCTCAACCCCACCTACCCTCCCCTTAAAAAAGGGGAGGAATTGCATGACTGCAAACCGGGGACAGCCTTTACAAAATAAACCGGGGACATCGTTTACACAGCTTCAACTCTCCCCCTTACCAAGGGGGAGTTGGAGGGGGTTGTCCCATCCCTTTTGATGATTGTCAAATCCTACCCACCCCTCCTTTAAAAAAGGAGGGAGCTGTTAACGCACTTCTCAACCCCACCTACCCTCCCTTAAAAAGGGGAGGGATTATTTGCGTTATTGCTCTTGTCATTGCGAGACACAAAGCGCCGCGGCAATCTAATTAAAAAACTTGAGATGGCTTCACACACTCCCCCTTTTCAAGGGGGAGCGGGAGGGGGTGCTGTCCATCTTAAGGGAAGAAAGGTTTAGCAGTTTAAGTTTTTAACCCCACCTGACCTCTCCCTTAAAAGGGAAGGAATTGAGAAAACCGTACTGCGCTTGCACCGACAGATATAACAAAGGCGCCAAATGGCGCCTTTGTTAATTCTCCAGAGTAAAGCTTACCCTCGCTGAATCACCGGTTCTTCGTTCGATGCTTGTGGCGCAACTTTTGGCTTTCGCCGCAATTGTCCACGCATATCTTCCAAAATCATGTACAGAGACGGAATCATTATTAGCGTAATGAATGTCGCAAACATAATGCCAAAGGCTAACGATATGGCCATTGGAATGATTACCTGTGCCTGCAAACTGGTTTCGAACATGATTGGGAACAAACCAAAGAAAGTGGTCAACGAGGTCAACATTATCGCTCGGAATCGTTGCACACCCGCTTGTAAAATAGCATCGAGTAATCGTAACCCTTCTTTTCGCGCACGATTAACAAATTCCACCATGATCAGGCTATCGTTAACGACCACGCCCGATAACGCCACCAAACCAAAGTAAGACATCATACTTAGACTTTTGCCAAAGATAAGGTGCCCGACCAAAGCGCCAATAAAGCCAAAGGGTATCACAATCATTACCATAAAAGGTTGAATGTAAGACTTAAGCGGAATGGCAAGTAACACGTATATGGCCCCCAGAGCAAATCCAAAGGACAGCAAGAGCTCCCACATAAAATCCTGATTCTCTTTACTTTGTCCACTTAGCTCAGACTTCACTCCCGGATACTTGGCCGTTAATTTCGGCATAAAACCTTGATAAATTTCCATAATCACTTTTTGTGATTCGATTTTTTCCGGATTAATATCCGCCATCACCGAAATAGCGCGCATACGATCTTCACGCTGGATAGCAGAAAAACCTTCTACCAACTTGAAGTCAGCAACAGCAGTAAAAGGAACCCACTCACCGGACGGTGTACGAATACGCATATTTTCCAAGTTGGCGATCGATTTACGCTCGGACTTGGGATAACGCACCATGACCCGAATTTCATCTTTGCCGCGTTGAATACGCTGCGCTTCTTCACCGTAAAATGCCTGACGCACCTGACGGCCTAAATCGGCCAGTGTAATACCCAATGTTTCGGCCCCGGGTTTTAACGCCAGCTCGATTTCCTGATTACCCGCACTGTTTGAGGTACGAATATCGTACACCCCATCGTACTCGGCCAACTTGTCCTGCAACTCCTGTGACGCTTTTTCCAGATTATCGTAATTGGAACCGACAATCCTAAAGCTAATACTGGCATCGCCACCAATTCCAGCCGAAGCCATAAAGCGCAACTCTTTAACGCCAGCAACTTCACCTACGGCATCGCGCCAGGCGCGTTCGAACTGCCAGGAGTCAACATCCCGCGTTTCGCCTTTAGTTAACTCGATCAACATTCCACCGCCAGTGTCGCCGCTAGTCCAGGCCAGGCTGTGTTGCATGATCGGTCGGCCATTATTTTGCTCAGCAAGCGTTTCATTGACCTGATTCGCTGCCTTTTCCATACGATCGATTAAGGCATCGCGCGCACTGATCGGTGACCCTTCATTCAAACTAAAACGCGCCTGAATAATGTCGTTGGGAATGTTGGGGAAAATTTCCTGCTTGATCCAGCCGGTTTGCACCACACTGCAACTCACGGTAAAGGCCGACAAAAAGATTAACATGGTCAGGTA
>JBFHVL010000216.1:0-5099 GCA_041589565.1 Kangiellaceae bacterium
CACATCATTGCCTTGCATGTCGACGACGCCTCGCCAGTTCATGGTGAATTGTCCGTAAGGGTTATTGTCGTCACCGGTCGAGTCAATAGTCACTTCAACTAAGATGCGCTGTTGCGACATGGGATCATCATCACCACCTTCTGCCGGCACCCAAATTTTTACTACTTGCGGGCTATCGTTAGACTCACGAGTCGACTCGATGGTCCAAAGTTGGAACTCTTCGCTATCACCGGAAGATTGCCCGGTATCTTCATTGTCATCAAAGTCAGTCCGACAGCGTTCGGTATCGATGAGAGCTGTATAGGTTTCGTTGACAATTTGATCGGCACCGGTTTGACTAACATAACACAGGATTTCATTCACAATTGTCAGCGGCTGCATTGCCTCATCCCACACGTGAACTCGCTTTTCGTCGCTGTCAAAATCTCCCGCACCAGACTTATTAAAACCTCGTTTGGGAATGGGGTCTCCGCTGTTATTAGGGAGTAACAGCGAAATTTCATCGGGCAGTTCGAGCGCCGCAATATCACCATTACCACCATCAGGTGGAGCGACGATAACGGGACCTTCATCTTCTTGCGGTGCGTCGGAAGAGCCTCCACAGGCGGCTAATAAGGCTAATGCGATAGGAGTAAGTGACCAAAGTTTTTTATTCATGACTGACCTCTAGATCTACAACTTAATGATTAGGGTCCAAGTGGTTGAGCTGTGTCAGAAAGACAGATAGCTAGTTACCTGGTAACCCCGCTGTCATGGGCTCTGAGCATTGCTGTTCAGTGCCGTTAGACCGGTAGCTTTGCGTACTAGGGCTTTCGCCCAAGCTTGCCTTTTTCAAATAACTCGCCATAGGGCGGGTTAAAGTACAGTGTAGTCACCGACCTCAAATATTGCTAAATATCAATTTTTTATAAAAAATACTGAACTATGTCTCAAGTTTATAATGGATGAAAAATAAGATAGTCTTAGCGTGGATGACAGCTATTAGAGTTAACTTATATAAAAAAGCAGAATAGGAAGGAGAAGTATGGCATTCGAGACTAAACAACACGCTCAGGCCTACTGGCGGGATAATTTGACGCTAATGGCGATTTTGCTCTTCACCTGGTTTATTGTGTCATACGGATTTGGCATTTTACTTGTTGATTGGTTAAATAACTTTCGTTTCTTTGGATTCAAACTCGGCTTCTGGTTTGCGCAACAGGGATCCATATATACCTTTGTGATTCTTATTTTTGTGTATGTCTACAAAATGAATCAGCTCGATAAAAAATATAATGTACGTGAGGAGTAGGCGTGGAAATGGATATTCAAACTTTGACCTTTTTAATGGTGGGCGCGACTTTTCTTTTATATATCGGCATTGCCATTTGGAGTCGAGCATCGAGCACTAACGATTTCTACATCGCGGGAGGAGGGGTTCATCCGGTTGCTAATGGCATGGCTACAGGGGCTGACTGGATGTCGGCGGCTTCGTTTATCTCAATGGCGGGGCTCATTTCTTTTATGGGATATGACGGAGGTGTTTATCTCATGGGGTGGACTGGCGGATACGTATTATTAGCACTTTGCCTAGCACCTTATTTGAGAAAGTTTGGAAAGTTTACTGTGCCTGACTTTATTGGCGATCGTTATTATTCGCAAACCGCACGAACAGTTGCCGTGGTGTGTGCAATATTTGTTTCTTTTACTTATGTTGCCGGTCAAATGCGAGGCGTTGGAGTGGTATTCTCGCGCTTTCTGGAAGTGGATGTAACTCTTGGTGTTTTTATTGGAATGGCCATTGTATTTTTCTATGCTGTACTTGGCGGCATGAAAGGCATTACCTATACGCAGGTTGCGCAGTATTGTGTTTTAATTTTCGCTTATCTGGTTCCAGCTATTTTTATTTCTATTCTAATGACAGGGCATGCGATCCCACAACTTGGGTTTGGTAGTGAGGTTGCTGATGGCAGTGGTGAGTATTTGTTAGACCGCTTGGACGGTCTATCAAAACAACTTGGCTTTTCTCCTTACACCGAGGGAACCAAAAGTAAAGTCGATGTTTTTTTTATTACCGCAGCATTAATGTTAGGTACTGCGGGATTACCTCATGTAATAGTTCGTTTTTTTACCGTTCCTAAGGTTCGTGATGCGCGCCGTTCCGCGGGTTGGGCGCTTTTGTTCATTGCGCTGTTATACACTACCGCTCCTGCAGTTTCTGGTTTTGCACGTGTCAATATGATCGAAACCATTAATGGGCCAGATAATTCTGGCGTTGCTTATGAGCAAGCCCCTCAATGGATTAAAAACTGGGAGCAAACCGGGTTAATTGCGTGGAAGGACTCCAACAACGATGGCCGAATGTTTTATTCGGGCGATAGTCGAAATGAAATGACCATTGATCGCGACATTATGGTGTTAGCCAATCCCGAAATTGCTAAATTACCTAACTGGGTTGTTGCACTGGTGGCAGCAGGGGGGCTGGCGGCTGCGCTATCTACTGCGGCTGGATTATTATTGGTAATTTCAACGTCCATTTCTCATGATTTATTGAAGCGAAATTTAATGCCAAATATTTCTGAAAAACAGGAGCTGTTATTTGCGCGGTTGGCAGCTTCAGTTGCGGTAGTTGTTGCGGGGCTTGCCGGAATTTATCCACCAGGTTTTGTGGCTCAGGTGGTTGCTTTTGCTTTTGGCTTGGCGGCATCTAGCTTTTTTCCTGCAATTATCATGGGAATCTTTTATAAAAACATGAACAAAGAAGGCGCTATTGCCGGTATGGTGGTTGGGATCACATTTACAGCGGGGTACATACTGGCATTTAAAGGTGTCTTTTTTGAACCCTTATTTGAAAATAAGCCTGAAAACTGGTTGCTTGGTATTTCTCCGGAAGGCATAGGTACTATAGGCATGCTGCTCAACTTTCTTGTTGCATTCATCGTAAATAGATTTACACCTCCTGTGCCCGAAGAGGTACAGGATATGGTTGAAGATATTCGTTATCCTGGCAACGCGGCTCCTGCACGGCTGCATTAATTAGCTATAAATCAAAATCGTTTAAATGATTAGTTGAGGAGTTTAGGCGAACAGATATTTATAATCTGTTCGATTAGCGAGTGGGGTGATTAGCGAATATTAAAAACTTTTTCCAGGCGAGCCAGTCGAAATACTTTTAAGGCCGGCTCGCTGACTTGAGTCAAACTGAAATCGAGGTTTCGTTTTTTTGAAGCTTGTAATGCTTCAACAAGACTCGCAACTCCAGAGGAGTCGATGTACTCTACTGCGGACATATCAACTAATACGTTGTGGCCTTTATCTACACTTTCCAGTAACACTTTTCGCGCGTCAGGAGAACGCTCTAAATCAACATCTCCGCTTAAGTAAACGACGGTTTCATCATTTTTTTCCGAAACGGTGTAGCTCATTGAATTAGTCCTTAGAGTTAATCGATTTAGTCATCACTAATTTATTGCCAACGCCTTTGGGTGGAGGACACTCATAAGCGACTGAGTCCATCAGTTGATTCATGAATATAGTGCCCAAGCCGCCGGGTGACAGATTTTTGCGAGGCTTTGGATCACAACACTTGGGATCGACGGGAGAAGCAAAGTCGATCAGCTCAATGGAAAGCTCATTATTTGCCAAATAGACCGCAAGATCAATGACACCTTCCTCGTCAAATTGATAAGCATGACGAATAATGTTCTGGCAGGCTTCATCCACAGCTAACACAACATCGGAGGAATAGTCTTTATTAAACCCTTTGTTTTTCAATAAGGTACATAAGGAATCTCGAATATTTTTCAAGTTTTCTGGTTGCGCTTTAAAGCGTTCTTTCAGTAGCGCAGTCGATGGTGTCATAGCAATTACTTATAAGTCTTTTAAAAGCGAATTCGATTTTTGAAGTTTTCAGTAAAAATCAAAAGATAGAAATTTGCAAGGAGAAGTTTTGCGATATTGGCGAGTCAATATTTCTAAAAGTGATGATAAATTAAAACTCGATAACTAAGTCAAAAATATCAGCAAAGTCACACCCCGAGTTAAAGGTTTCGGGGTATGGCTTTGTTTAGGAATTTACTAATCGATGGGGATGCGGATGACAATTCCACCCATAACGTCATTGAGTTTGAAATCGGTTTTGGGACTGTCGATATGTTTATTGTGGCACTTTACGCAAGCTTCCGAAACGGCGATGTCGCTATAAACCGCGGTAAAATATTTTTGCTTACCAAGCGTTTCTTCCCCGTAGAAATTTTTGTTTGGGTTTTGAACAACGTATTCAAGCCCTTTTTGCTCCAAAGCAGTTTTCGGTTTGTTCTGTTTGTTGATAGCCCATAGCGAGAGCAGAGCGTAGCTGAAGCCTGCGTTTTTCTCCATGATGCGCTCAGAACCCATTCGCAACATTTGAGCAGGTAGTGGCAGTGCTTGCTCTTCTTTCCAATGCTCACTGGCTTCTAGCACTTCTTCTTCATTTTGCAATCGGTTAACAACGTTTCGAGTGTAGACCGTTCGATCAGACTCGATAACGGCAAAAATTGCGTCAGCCATTTTTTGCGGTGTGACTCCTGAAGCAATCGTGCTCGCAGCTAAGGAAAGTCCGGCGATTAAAGTCGCCAGTTTGAGTTTAGATATTTTCATGGTTTGCTCCTTTTATTTCAATTTGAACTGGGTTATTGACTGGGGTTTTGGTGTTCGCGACGCTTTTCCAGTCGTTCTTTTAACAACTCAATAGTTTTAAGCGACATATCCGGCGGACTGCTAAAATTATTGTTAATCAAATTTTCATCGACCAGGGCAGATAAGGAAAATTCCATACCATGACAATTCATACAAACTTTCCTTAGCATTTTGTTTGATGGTCGCATATAAGCACTTTGATTATGATCAACGGTTACTTTTTTTCCTTTTTTAACTCGAGGCAAATGACAGGACGCACAGGTAACGCCTGCACCTGCTTCAACTTCGCCAGCAACTTCTTTTTGCCATAAATCAAAATGCGCTGACTGTTTGTAATTTAAGGAATGTTCGTCTTTGTGGCAGTTCAAGCAAGAATCGACCGCCGCTTCAGTTACATCCAATGAGTGTGGATTATGGCAACTTGAGCAGGTCATGGCTTGATC
>JBFHVL010000217.1:0-5033 GCA_041589565.1 Kangiellaceae bacterium
CACACAGGGCTGCCTGTACACCTTTGATCAATTAAAAAGCAAGACTGATACAGCACGTCGTCCACTACGTAAGCTGGTATTTAACGTGACTACCCGACGAGATTTGACCATTGGTGAGCAGGCCATCGCTGAAGGTCTTGCAGTTTCCGAAGGGGTAAAACTGGCCAAAGATTTAGCCAATATGCCACCCAATATCTGCACCCCGGCCTACCTGGCAGAACAAGCACAAAAAATCGCAGCCGATTTCGATTCAGTCACCTGCAATGTTCTTGAAGAAAGCGATATGCTCGAAAAGGGAATGGGCGCATTTATGGCGGTAGCGCAAGGCTCAGATCTACCAGCCAAATTAATCACACTTGAATACAAAGGGGCTGGCGACGATAGCAACCCTATAGTTTTGGTTGGTAAAGGACTCACCTTCGACAGCGGCGGAATTTCCATTAAGCCTTCTGAAGGAATGGACGAAATGAAGTTTGATATGGGAGGTGCCGCTGGCGTTTTTGGAGCCTTCCTTTCTATCGTTAAACTAGGACTGACAATCAATGTGGTCATGGCTGTTGCTGCAGCGGAAAATATGCCCAGCGGCAAAGCTTGCCGTCCGGGAGATGTGGTCACTTCCATGAGCGGTCAAACCATTGAAATTCTGAACACAGATGCCGAAGGTCGACTAGTATTATGTGACACCCTGACCTATATCGAAAAATTCAATCCCGATGTCGTCATAGATGTTGCCACTCTTACCGGCGCATGTGTTATCGCGCTAGGCGCACACGCAACGGGATTATTAAGCAACCACAATCCGTTGGCTCATGACTTGCTGAATGCCGGAGAAACCGCGGGTGATCGCGCCTGGCGACTACCGCTTTGGGACGAATATCAAGAGCAACTAAATACCAATTTTGCTGATATGGCCAATATTGGTGGCCGACCTGCAGGAACCATAACTGCAGCCTGCTTTCTGGCGCGATTCACTAAAAAGTATCAGTGGGCACATCTGGACATCGCAGGCACCGCCTGGAAAAGCGGAAAAGAAAAAGGAGGCACTGGCCGTCCAGTACCGCTATTGACGCAATATGTGATCGATCGTGCCAATGCTAAAGCGGCCAAGGAATAACCGGACTGACTGCATGACACAGATAGAGTTTCATATTCTGGAAGAAGAACATCCAAAAGCGGCGTTTCGCCGCTCACTGGCGCTTATTCACGAAGCGTACCGTAAAAAGCAAAAGGTGTTTATTCATACCGAGTCGCAACGGGATGCCGAGTATATGGACGAGCTGCTTTGGACTCAGGATCCAAGCAGCTTTTTACCTCATTTGCTCGTAGGCGAAGCCGAGGGTATTTTGCCACCCATCCAGATTGGGCATGGACAAGAACCACAAATTCGTCCCGACGTATTGATCAACCTGTCTGATTCGATTCCTAACTTTATTGGCCAGTTTGAGCGAGTGGTCGAGTTTGCCTGTGGCGATGAAGAACGTAAGGAAAAGGCACGGGAAAGATTTAAATTTTATCGAGACCGCGGCTACCCACTAAAACACTTTAACCACGCGAGTTAAGCTCGGCTCGCTCCTGAAGCCAGCCTTCAGCTTCTTTTAGTGTTTCAAATATTTCTACATCGTAAGGCGCTTCGCTCACCATTAGCTTGTACTCTTCGCATAAATCTCGCACTTCGCGAGTATCTGCGACGAAAGCCGTCGCCGGATAACCCTCAAACTCCCTTTGCGACTGAGTAAATTTTGCTAACTGCAATATATCCATTACGCTGATGTCAAATGAGCAGTCCAGACACAGCCAAATAGCGTTCACATCCCCGGGATACTTGCCGAGGTACAGCTCTTCAAACGCGGACTTAATCACCTTGGCGGTAACGTCCCCGGTGAGCGTCACTCTTACAGCGTGTAAGGTTTCATCATAGTGATATTTTGCAGCCATAATTAAACCTTAGACAAAATTACCGAGAATTTCCCCCACAAATAGTAGCGACTCTCGACTCGAACCCTTAAAATACGCGACCTCATACTTATTAAAAACAGCAACCCGATCAAATCAGACCATGGATAAAGCTTACAACCCGCACAATATAGAGCAAAAATGGTATCAGAACTGGGAACAAAATAACTATTTTGCACCCAGCGGTGAAGGTAACCCCTACTGCATTCTGATCCCTCCTCCCAACGTCACGGGAAGCCTGCACATGGGTCATGCGTTTCAGCACACCATTATGGATACCTTGATCCGTTATCACCGTATGCAAGGCAATAACACGTTGTGGCAGACGGGCACCGATCATGCAGGTATCGCGACGCAAATGGTGGTTGAGCGCATGTTGGCCGCAGAGGGCAAAAACCGTCAGGGTTTGGGTCGCGACTCTTTTGTTGAAAAAGTGTGGGAATGGAAAGAGCAATCCGGGGGTACTATTACTCGCCAAATGCGCCGATTAGGTAACTCCTGTGATTGGTCACGCGAAGCCTTTACCATGGACGACACTTGCTCAAATGCGGTCAAAGAAGTGTTTGTGCGTTTGTTTGAGGAAGGCATCATCTACCGCGGAAAGCGCCTGGTTAACTGGGATCCCAAATTTCATACGGCGATTTCCGATCTGGAAGTTGAAAATAAAGAAGAGAAAGGATCGCTGTGGCATTTCCGCTATCCCCTCGCCAATGGCGCCAAAACCGCCGATGGCAAAGACTATATTGTGGTGGCAACCACTCGACCCGAAACGATCTTGGGCGATACGGCTGTTGCCGTCCATCCTGAAGACGAGCGTTATCAGGCATTGGTGGGACAAAAAGTCCTACTACCTTTAGTAGGCCGCGAAATACCCATTGTTGCTGACGAATACGTTGATAAAGACTTTGGAACAGGCTGTGTGAAGATTACACCAGCACACGACTTTAACGATTACGAAGTTGGCAAACGGCATAACGCGCCGCTGGTGAATATTTTTAGTCGGGATGCTTCGGTACTCGAGCAGGCAGAAGCTTTTGACTACAAAGGAACGCCTATTACCGAAATCAACTTGACCATTCCACAAGGCTACGCCGGCCTTGATCGCTTTGACGCACGTAAAAAAATCATCGAAGACTTCGAGCAACTTGGTCTGCTCGATTCGATTAAAGATCACACTCTGCAGGTACCACGCGGTGATCGCAGTAATGCTGTCATTGAACCTTACCTGACCGATCAGTGGTATGTAGCGGTTGAGTCGTTGGCAAAACCGGCTATTGAGGCTGTGGAGTCAGGCGACATTAAATTTGTTCCAGAAAATTGGAGCAAAACCTACTACCAATGGATGTATAACATACAAGATTGGTGTATCAGTCGACAACTGTGGTGGGGCCATCGAATTCCAGCATGGTACGACGAGCAAGGCAATGTGTATGTAGCTCGCGACGAAACTGAGGCTCGCAGCAAATACAAACTTGCCGATAATATAAACCTGACTCAAGACAATGATGTACTCGATACCTGGTTTTCATCGGCCCTATGGCCATTTGCTACCTTAGGTTGGCCAGAGCAAACCAAAGAGCTGGAGCAATTTGTTCCTTCATCCGTTTTGGTAACCGGTTTTGACATCATTTTCTTCTGGGTTGCTCGTATGATCATGATGACCCTGAAATTCACCGGCAAAGTTCCATTTAAAGAAGTCTATATCACCGGCTTGATTCGTGATGAGCACGGCCAGAAAATGTCAAAGTCGAAAGGCAATGTGCTTGATCCTATCGACTTGATTGACGGTATCGATATTGAAGACCTGGTTAACAAGCGTACTGCGGGAATGATGCAGCCACAAATGGCTGAAAAAATCGCCAAGCGCACTCGCAAAGAATTTGCCGAAGGTATTGAACCTTACGGTACTGATGCCCTGCGTTTCACTTTCTGCGCACTGGCCTCAACCAGCCGCGATATTAATTTCGATTTAGGACGCGTTGAAGGCTACCGTAACTTCTGCAATAAAATCTGGAATGCTGCACGGTATGTGTTGATGAATACCGAAGGCCACGACTGTGGTCAAGACGGTGGCGAATTAAAACTAAGCCTTGCTGATCGCTGGATCTGGTCACGCTTGCAAAGCACCATAAAAGAATTTGAAAAACAAATTGCCGACTACCGTTTTGATCTGGCATCCAATGCGGTTTATGAGTTTATCTGGGATGAATACTGCTCTTGGTATCTTGAGCTCTCCAAGCCAGTTTTATCCGGCGAAACATACTCCGAAGCCGAAAAGCGCGGCACACGCCATACCTTGGTCAATGTGCTAGAGCAATTGATGCGTCTCGCTCACCCTATGATGCCCTTTATCACCGAAGAAATTTGGCAAAAGCTGGCACCTCTCGCTGGCGTATCCGGTGAAACCATTATGGTTCAGGCTTACCCTGTGTTTGACAATACAAGATACGATGAACACTCAGAAGCTGATTTAGAGTGGGTAAAACAAGTCGTGATTGGCGTTCGAAATATTCGCGGTGAAATGAATATCTCTCCGGCCAAAACGGTTCCGCTGATTTTACATAACGGTAATGATAACGATGCGCGTCGTCTTAAAGACAATGAAAACTTCTTAAAAGTTATGGCGAAACTGGAATCCACTGAATGGACTCAATCGGGCGACGAGTTGCCACCAGCTGCAACCGCATTGGTTGGCCAAATGGATCTATTGATTCCAATGGCTGGACTTATTGATGTTGGAGCGGAGAAAGCGCGATTGAACAAAGAAATTGAAAAGCTGTCCAAAGACAAAGAGCGCTTTGCTGCGAAATTAAAAAATCCAAACTTTGTCGACAAAGCACCCGCAGCAGTTGTCGACAAAGAAAAAGCAAAGCTTGAAGAAGTTGAAACAGCGCTTAGCAAACTGCAGCAACAAGTTAAACAACTGGAATCATTGTAAAACATAAGAAATGAATTTGGGATGGTTACTAAAACCATCCCGCTTCAAATCACCCTCGCTGCGAAGCCAACCAAGAACGAGTAAATTGAGTTATGATTAAAGCTTTTATAAATAATGGATTTATCGCAAGCCTGATCATAGC
>JBFHVL010000218.1:0-5017 GCA_041589565.1 Kangiellaceae bacterium
CGTATCTTCACCGCAGCGCATGGCGAATCGCAATCGGTTGCGCCAAAAGGCAACTTCGATGCCTACGCCATGGAACGCCGCGTCAGTATTCGCTTCTTCCCACAGGAAGATCAATCACTGGCGCTGAATAAGTAATCGTTAGCCTATTCCTCTCCACCCCCTTGGGCAGTTTCTGCAACTCACCGCAGCGCTGCCCTTTTTTAATTTCACTAAGGTTACGCTTGAGAAGTCCAACGGCTACCGATAGCATGCGGTTACCGAATCGTTATTTGAGCCTAGCCATATTCTGATGCACCCTCACCAAAACAATGACACTAACTCTGCTATGGATGTGATCGACTGGTGCTTAAAGGAACTTACTCCTCCCGGTGACGATTTTTATTACGCAACTTTATACTCACGAAAATCGAATCCGCAACAAGTAGCAACCTGCGGCCTTTTAAAGCTGATTTTACAAAGTGGCCTTGCTATAGAGGAGCCAACGGTGCGATTGGCAAAGCTGGATTGGTGGCAGATACAGTTACGACAACTGGAACAAAGAGTTTCTCAAGACTCACCGCATGCACTGACTCCGAATTCCCAGCATCCACTGATCACTTACTTTAGGGCTAATGAGGGTCATCGGCTTACACAGCCATTTATAGCGCTTATCCAGCAGTTGATGGCAACAACTTCAATTCACCAGCCTTCCACCACACTAACTACAACTTTGGGCAAGGCCATTGGAATCGCTCTGGATAATCAAAATAGTGAAGAATCCGCTGACTGTTTTGGCTACTTTTGGCTAGCGCAATTTACCAGCAAACACGTTTCAGCCAGCAACGAAGCCACAGTATATTTTAACGCTGTAAAAAACCTGCCAGTGCTGTCAAACACTAATCATTGGAGCCTATCCGCCCGCTGTTATCTGGCGTTGGCCAAACTATGGCTCAAGATCAATAGCTCTGCCCCCACCGACGGCGTGTGGTATGAACCCAGTGCTCCAAGAAAACTATTTACCGTATGGAAGACACGACTTTTTCATCGTTGAAGTGTTAAGATCCCCAGCACTAGTCAATAACTCATGAACAGAATACTGATGGATTTTCAACCAAAACCCAATTGCCTCAAAGATAAAGTCATCATGGTGACCGGTGCCGGTGATGGCATTGGCCGCGTAGCAGCCAAAACTTATGCAAAGCTCGGCGCTACAGTGATTCTCCTCGGTCGCACAACAGAAAAACTGGAACAGGTTTACGACGAAATTGAAGCAGAAACCGGTATACAGCCTGCTATTATTCCCATTAACTTACTTCATATTTCACCCGAGCAAGCCCAACAAATTGGCGACAAGGTCTTAGAAGAATTTGGTCGGCTGGACGGCCTGCTAAACAATGCCGGCTTACTCGGTGTTATGTCGCCCATCGAAGGATACAACGAAGAAACCTGGCATAACGTCATGCAAGTGAACGTGAATGCCACCTTTTTGTTGACCAAGTACTTGCTACCTGCGCTTAAAGCAGCCCCCAAAGCTTCCATTATCTTTACCAGCTCCGGTGTCGGTAATAAAGGAAGGGCTTTCTGGGGAGCCTATTCGGTTTCCAAGTTTGCTACCGAAGGGCTGGCCTATGTATTAGCTGACGAACTGGAAAACTCCAGTGTTCGGGTCAACATCATTAACCCGGGCGCGACTCGCACCAATATGCGGGCTAAGGCCTACCCAAGTGAAGATCCCAGCAAGTTAAAAACTGCGGATGAGTTAATGCCCTTGTATACCTATTTAATGGCCGATGACAGCGAGAGCGAGAAAGGACAAAGGTTCAACGGCTAGCCGCTTTCCGTCCTGTTTTTACGGCATTCTGGCGGCAACCCACTGCCGCTAGAGCGCCAGTTTTCTGAAAGAGCGTCTTCCCATTCCAATGTTTTACCTATCATTCCTGTCAGTTTTTTGACAACCCCATCCAAAGCATCAAAATATTATTCCGTAACCCATTGTTTTCAATACACTTTGTGCTTTGCGATATTATTGGCACGTATTTAGCTTATTACATACTCATAACCGACTTTAAGTCATTAGCTTTGAATGTGAAGTTGGGGCAACACACAGAATGATTGGAAGAAGCGAATCGAGTTATGAGCCTAGCAGAACGTAAAACCATCGCCGCAAACGCAAACAACCTTGAGTACATTGCTAGCTACCTAGAGCAAGATACCGAGTCCTTGCAGCAAGCAGGCCAGCAACTGGCGTTAAAACTTCAGCGCACGCTGGATGTCGATCTACTGCTGTCGATTTTTTGCAGAGAAGCGTCTGAGCTGGTGCCTTGCCAGAGCGTCGCCTATCGTAATGACGAAATGAGCTTATTCGTCTATCACGGTGAAAAGCACGAATCGATTTGCCACTACACTCTGGAGCTTGAAGACGAACACCTGGGCACCGTTGAATGTTCAGCAGAGCGTCCTTTCACCGAAAAAGAATTAATCCGTCTGGAGCACTTACTCGCTTTGTTGCTTTTTCCTCTGCGTAATTCACTCATGTATTACAAAGCGGTGCAAACGGCTCATAAAGATCCACTCACACAATTAGCCAACCGCATCGCTTTTGACTCCACCGTTGAGACCGAAATCAGTCGCGCTGAACGTCATGCCTCAGGATTATGCATGTTGGTGGTAGACATTGATCACTTTAAATCGATTAATGATAGCTACGGTCACCTTGCGGGCGATCAAGTGTTAAAACAAGTTGCCAAATGCATGACCGATACTTTGCGAAAAGAAGATCAAATTTTTCGCTATGGCGGCGAGGAGTTTGTCATTTTATTAAGCTCAACCGAACTACCCAATGCAAGACTTACCGCCGAGCGTTTACGTATTAATCTGGAAAAGCTCATCGTTAAAGCGCTTGAGCTTACCATACCAGTAACCGCCAGCATTGGTGTAGCCGAATGGCAGCAAGGCGAACTGGGTAATACGCTTTTCCATCGTGCGGATCAGGCACTGTATAAGGCGAAAGCTGCCGGACGTAACCGCGTTCTGGTGGCTTAATCGTTTAATGGGCAATTTCAGGTAGTTAACAAGCAATTCAGGTTAAGATGTCATCATGAAGTATTTTCGCTCCATCAGTCGCAGTCGTCAGCTTGTCATTAAAATGGTTTTAATCGTTTTATTTATACAAGCTACTCTTGCCCTTGTAGGTCTACACCCCCTTTCTATACTTCACCTTTCGCCTAGTTCCAGCGATTTATTGGTGTTAAAAGTTTTTGCATTGATCCCACAATTTACCGCGGCATTTTTAATTTGTTTTTGGTGGGAGCTAAAGCGTGGACTCGTGAAGGACTTTGGTTAATTAGACTTTGTAAGCTGAGCTAGTTGAAGTCAGTTTACATTCAACTTAGCGCACCCTTCGACAAGCTCAAGAAGCGCTTTAAATGAGATTACTTCGTCGTTACACTCCTCGTAATGACAAACTCAAACCATAATGTAAACGGTTTTAACAAGCCGATTAATGTAATTGCACTTGCCATTCTTCTGTTCGTCAACGTTATCTCGAGATAAGAAAAACTGTGATTTTTACCCTGGCGCCTGATTCTAAAGGAATGTAGGCTATTGGAAAGATGTCGATGCTCAATTAAGTTCTTCTGGCAATCATTTGGTGTACAAACGACTATGAGTGATAAAACAGAACTTTTTAATGAAGGACATAAAATTAACTGTCCTATTTGCGGAAACGATAAATTTGTTGGTTCAAGAGTATTACTAAACACTGGACTACTATCGTTTTTAGGATTGGAGTTTTTCAATAGTAGCGCGTTTTGTTATACATGCTGCTCTTGTAGCAATATCTTATGGTTTAAGAAAGATAAGTCACCAAATGCGATTAGATTTAAGAAGGAGTAACATTGAGCAAACATCAACAGAAGTAAAACCAGACGAAATCCGCCTCTTTACTCCTCATAAATGGCTAAAGCGTTTGAATTGAGGCTGTGAAACACCGGCTAATCACCTTATACAAAAGTAATAAATAACATTTTATAGAAACATAAATTGATACTCAGTCGAGATACAGAACAATGAGAATACCGATCAAAGTTATAACTCCTTTATTTTTGATTATTTTGAACAGTTTTGCGATGGAAGTTGACCTTAAGGTTAAGGAGCCTGAGCTTTCAACTAATTTTAAGGGATTAGAAAAGCACTTAATTAAAAAGGGCCTGCCAATTCAATGCTCAAAAATGTCCAAGACCGTTAACACTTTAATCTCAAAAATCATAAGTAAACGAAATAACACAGAAGAATACATTGGAGCTTTAGAAGTTTTATTCAATGATAATTCAGATGACGCAACAGAGGCGTTAATCAGGTTAGAAAGTCTTTATTTGGGTTCACACCTGGGACATATGAGATCTTGCTCAATTTACAAGCGAGGCAGAAAATCTTTAACCTTTTTAGAGAATCCATCGATCTGCTTAGACTCCTCAATGGCTCCAGAAGAAATGCTTATAACTGATAGTGCCGAAGAAGTGTTTGCTAGTAAACAATATATCGCTAAGTTAATTAGAAACGATATAAAGGGATGGTGTGATTTTAATTAACTGTAACTACTTAATAAACACCGAGATGTTCATTTTCTAGTTAAACCAGTTGTAGTTGAAGGACAGCCTTGTAAAAAGATCGCAAGTATAAAATATTTTTTCATCCTTAACTTTGTGCCTCAGCATTAAGTGCAACCATGTTTTGATAAGAGCTCAATTATCCACTAGATACAATCGCATTGGTTAACTTCATTGTCACTTTAAAATTTGAACTCGCTCACAATTTTCAGTACTTCCTTGTCAACCCTTTCCTTTTTGTCGCGTTGAAGTCAGTAACTCACAACTAAAACCAGGAGTTTACCGATGAAGATGCAACTAACTTCCCACTCGCCAGCCAAATGGCTGCTCATTTCTCTACTCAGCGTATTATTATGGGGCTGTGGCTCAAGTAACAACGCCCCTGTTCCAACGCCTGAACCCGTTACAGTTGAGTGTGAAACTCAAGATGA
>JBFHVL010000219.1:0-5006 GCA_041589565.1 Kangiellaceae bacterium
AAAAGCTCGACGCCAGCTTCATCGACCCAAGATCCTTTTGAGAGCGAAAGTTTTAGCCGGTTTGGCAATAATTCGAGTCCTTCAAGTCAACAGCCTGCGTTTCCCAAAATTGAGTGGTCACAGGAGCCCACGCTGGTCTCCATGCGAGAGGAGCTAAACTTATTACGTCAGTTGCTTCAGGAACAAATGTCCCAACTGGCGGGCGAAAAGCAGGAAAAACTGTCTCCTATTGGCGCAGCACTCCGTCGCGAACTGTCTTTACAAGGATTGCATAAAGGGTTGATCGAATCTTTGGTTCAACAGTGCCAAACCGAACAGGACTATGAATGCGCCTGGCAAAAATCGCTTGCGCTGTTATCCAAACAAATTGTTGTTGGAGAAAACGAGATTCTGGAACGTGGTGGAGTAGTCGCTCTGGTTGGGCCCACCGGCGTTGGCAAGACCACCACTATTGCCAAGCTGGCGGCAAAGCAGGTACTTAAATATGGAGCAGGAAGTGTGGCCCTGATCTCGACCGATAGTTATCGTGTCGCCGCTCACGAGCAGTTAAAAACCTTTGCTCGAATTCTGCAAATCCCGGTACGAACCGTTAACGACGAAAAAGACCTACGCGATGCCTTGTATCACTTTTCAGACAAAAAGCTGGTTTTGGTTGATACCGCCGGTATGAGTCAACGTGATGAGCGAATGAGTCAGCAAATGCAGTGTTTGGCTAACGAAAATATCGCAATTCGTCATTATTTGGTGCTGTCGGCTACTTCACAGTTGCAAGTGCTCAATGATGCAATTCGTCTATTCAAGCCGTTCAATCTGTGTGGTTGTGTATTGACCAAGCTCGACGAAGCGGCCAGTCTGGGTGAGATTATTTCGACTATAATAGACAATAACTTAAAGGTGGTTTACACCACAGATGGGCAGCGTGTGCCGGAAGATATTCGAATCGCGCGAGCTCACCATCTGGTGTCTAAAATGGTCTGGTTAACTCGACAGCACGCAAAAGACCACAATCAACAAGCTACAGGCACCTGATGGGAAATAATCATAATGTTCGATCCAGTCCGAATGACGACAACTTTTAATAACAACGACCAGGCAGCAGGACTCAGGTTAATGACATCATCAAAACCCGTAAAAGTCATCGCGATAACTGGCGGTAAAGGCGGCGTTGGTAAAACAAACGTTTCGGTCAATCTGGCTTTGCAACTTACGTCTCTTGGACGTCGAGTAATGCTGCTGGATGCCGATCTGGGTCTTGCCAATATTGATGTTATGTTAGGCCTTAAGGTCCAACGCAATCTTGAGCACGTATTAAATGGCGAATGCGAGTTAAAAGATGTGCTTGTTACTGGCCCGGGCGGCATGCAGATTATCCCTGCAGCATCGGGCACTCAACGTATGGCAGAGTTATCACCGGCTGAACATGCGGGAATTATTCGGGCATTCAGTGATATCGGTCATCAGTTGGATTATTTATTGGTAGATACTTCAGCGGGTATTTCCGATAACGTTATCTCTTTTACGCGAGCTGCTCAAGATGTGCTAATGGTGGTTTGTGATGAACCAACATCAATCACCGATGCTTACGCGTTAATGAAAGTGCTTAATCGTGATCATAAGCTGGAGCGCTTCCATATTGTTGCCAATATGGTACGCTCGCCACAGGAAGGTCGCGACATATTCAATAAACTCTGTACAGTTAGCGATCGATTCCTAAATGTCATGCTCGATTATGTGGGCTCTGTGCCTTTTGATGAAAATGTGCGCAAAGCCATTAAAAAGCAAAAACCGGTGCTCGATATGTTTCCAAGGACGCCAGCGTCCATAGCAATTAAATCAATTGCAAAAAAAGTCGAAACCTGGCCCATTCCTATGAATGCCAGTGGTCATATAGAATTCTTTGTTGAGCGCCTGGTGGGGCAAAGTGCTTTTGCGTAATAAAGACTTCGCCTTTGCCAAGCTGCAGGCTAGTATTTACCATTAACAGAGTAACGAGAGTAGGAACAACTGAGTGGCTGGTATAGACACTTATAAAAAAGTAGAAGCCAATCAACAGGACGTAACTGTACGTTATGCGCCGTTGGTGAAGCGTATCGCTCACCATTTGATCGCTCGCTTACCCTCCAGTGTTCAAATCGAAGACTTAATGCAAGCCGGAATGATCGGTTTGCTTGAAGCTTCTAAAAATTTTGATGCAACAAAAGGTGCCAGCTTCGAGACTTTTGCCGGGATTCGAATTCGTGGTGCCATGATCGATGAAATTCGTCGTGGTGATTGGGTTCCTCGCTCGGTCCATCGCAATGCTCGTATGATTGCGCAAAAAATTGCCGAAATTGAACAAAATACCGGCCGCGATGCTCGCGATACCGAGGTGGCCGAAGCCTTAGGTTTAGATGTTGAAGATTACCGTATCATGCTTATGGAAGCAGCTAATGGTCATATGCTGGACTTCGAAGATCTGGGGGTCTCCGAGGAGTATTTTAGTGAAGGCTTAACCACCTCGACACAAACTGAAAATCCTTACGACGGCATTCAATCACAAGACTTTAAAGATTGTCTGGCAACGGCCATTGGCGGCCTGCCAGAGCGAGAAAGGTTAGTTTTGGCGTTATATTACGATGAAGAGCTGAACCTCAAAGAAATTGGCGAGGTGATGGGAGTGAGTGAGTCCCGGATCAGTCAAATCAACAGCCAGGCCATGATCAGGTTACAAAGTCGATTAAGAGATTGGCGTAAATAAATAATTTTGACTAACTTTATCTAAGAATAGTTGGATAAAGTACTGATTTTTGAGCGATTCGGGCAAGTGCACAACCCGCGTCGAAGCAAACTGGGGCACATCAAACTCAATAGTTTTAGATGAGTGGAGGTTTATCCTTGGACAAGAATATGAAAATTCTCATCGTTGATGATTTTTCGACCATGAGACGCATCGTGAAAAACCTGCTGAGAGACTTGGGCTTTACCAATACAGCAGAAGCCGATGACGGGCAAACCGCCTTACCCATGCTGCAATCTGGAGATTTCGATTTTCTGGTCACCGACTGGAATATGCCGGGTATGCAGGGGATAGACCTGTTAAAAGCAGTACGTGCCGATCCAAACCTCAAAGACTTACCTGTTTTAATGGTGACTGCGGAGGCCAAGCGGGAGCAAATTGTCGAAGCGGCGCAAGCTGGCGTTAACGGGTATATCGTTAAACCATTCACTGCGGGAACTTTAAAAGAAAAGATTGATAAGATCTTCGAGCGAATCGAAGGTAACTGATTGGAGCCATTCTAATGGAAGCACATGATAAATTAATGGCTGAAGTTACCATTGAGCAGGCTCGTAACTTGTTACGGTGTCTGGAGTCTGGCGATTTAGGCAGCGCTCGTGAAGCGATTGATGGCTTAACTCAATTGCGTGAAGCTAACCTGTTTCTTGAAGTGGGTAAACTCACTCGACAACTCCACGAAGCGCTCGCCAATTTCCAGCTCGATAGCAAAATTGCAGGTCTCGCCGCACAAGAAATTCCAGATGCAAAAGATAGGCTTAATTACGTTATTGAAACTACAGAAAATGCCGCCAATAAAACCATGGACTCAGTGGAAGCTTGCATTCCTTTATCGGAAGGTATTGAGGCCCAGGCTGAAGCTTTGTCAAAAGATTGGAAGCGTCTGTACCGTCGTGAGCTAAAACCGGGTGAATTTCGCGAATTGGCTTCACGAGTGGAAACCTTTTTAAAGCAGGTTTCAGGTGATTCGAAACAGCTGAACAAACAACTTCACGATGTATTGGTTGCACAAGATTATCAGGATCTGACAGGGCAGGTGATTCGGCGCGTTATTACTCTGGTACAAGATGTAGAAGATAATCTTGTTGCTCTAATCAAAATGTTTGGCGGCTCCGAAGAGTATCAAAAAGCCCAAACACAAAAGACAAAAACGAAAGGTGTCGAAGGACCCGTCATCGATAAAAACAGAGAAGATGTTCTAACCAACCAGGATGACGTTGACGATCTTCTTTCCAGCTTAGGGTTTTAGAGGAGCTGTTGAATGGCAATTGATGCCGACGAAGAAATCTTACAAGATTTTATCATCGAAGCCAGCGAAATCCTTGAGACGTTGTCTGAGCAGCTGGTGACGCTTGAAAATAACCCTGAAGATATGGATTTATTAAATGCCATCTTCCGAGGGTTCCATACTGTTAAAGGTGGTGCAGGTTTTTTGAATTTAACCGCAATGGTTGAAGTCTGCCACATTACCGAAAATATATTTGATATTTTGCGCAACGGCGGTCGAGTGGCCGAGTCTGATCTAATGGATGCTGTGCTACAGGCTCTTGATCAGGTCAACATGATGTTTGACGAAGTTAAAGCCGGACATGAGCCTACTGAAGCGCCTCCTGAGTTGTTAAAGCAATTAGAGCATTACGCTGTTCCTGATGATGGCAGTGGCGCAACTGCATCCCAGCCAGAGCCTAAAGTAGAACAAGTTGTTGCTGAAGTGGCTGAATCAGTTGAGCCAGCCTCTGGTGGCTCTGAAGAGATAACCGATGATGAGTTCGAAGCTCTGCTTGATGAAATTCACGGCAAAACTTCTGCCGCGTCAACGCCTGAGCCCAGCCCACCTCCAGCGGCACCAGTTAGTTCTGGAGGTAATGGGGGCGAAATAACCGATGAGGAATTTGAAGCTCTTCTTGATGAGCTGCATGGTAAAGGAACTGCTCCTACGCCCAAGGCGGCTCCTACACCAGCGCCAGCACCATCCTCGTCCGATCCTGATACCATTTCGGATGATGAGTTTGAGGCACTTCTGGATCAAATTCACGGCTCCGGTAATGGCCCGGTAAATGGCGCTACTGAAGCTGCCAAACCCGCTCCTAAGCCCGCAGCCAAGCCTGCTGCCAGCCCTAAGACTCCAGCTAAACCAGCTCCTAAGCCTGAACCCAAGCCACAAGCTAAGCCAGCAACCAGTAGTGCACCCCAAGCTGAAGTGAAACCTCAGGCGGCCAAAGCACCTGCTAAA
>JBFHVL010000220.1:0-5002 GCA_041589565.1 Kangiellaceae bacterium
ATAATATTCGCGAACTCTTTGCCAGTATTGTGATCGACGAGTCGGTGTTGGACGATTTTCTGGATCGGCTTGAAGCATTTCACATTTCAATCTTGGAAGGGAACGAGTTAGATATACAGTGGATGTTAATCGACTCGCAGCAGGAGGCCAATAAGGAAGCCGCATCTGGACAGGAACAACGGGTGGTCGCGCAGTGCAAACTAGGCAGCTGGTTTCAATTTGCAACCGACGGTCGACAATACTCCTGTCGTGTAGTTGCGCGTAATCGCGAGTTAGATTTTATCGTTTTGGTCAATTACTCCGGAGCGCGTGTTGCTGCACTTTCTTTTCAGGAGGTCGAAGCAGCATTGACGTCGGGACAGCTAAAACCTCTCACTTTACAAAGTAATTTAAGCGATAAAGTGGGCGAGCTCAGTCAGTTTCTGGAAACACAAATTATTAATATTAATAATCAACTCGAAATTAAAGAAAAGGCGTCACGTCGCAGGCAAGTTTTAGAACGGCTGGAAGAGTCACGGCGTGAACGGTTGGAAATTAAAAAATCAAAACGTGAAGCGGAAAAACGAGCGAAGGAAATTGAGCGCCAGCAGTTACGCCAGGAGCGCATTCATGAACAGGAGCAATGGTTAAACAAAGTAGGAGCGGGTTCTACTTTTGTTCATCATGAGATGGACGATCAAATAATGCAGTTTGCGTTACGCTTAAGAAACTCCGGGAAAATGGTTTTTGTTGATAAGAAGGGCGTTAAGGTGGGTGAGTGGTTAGCGGACGAACTGGCCGAATTAATGATTGATGGTAAGGTTGAGTTGCTGACCAGTCGACAGTCGAATGAGCAAGCGCTGGAGCAAATCGTTGCTAATCAACGTAATCAGCGACGAGACATAGGAGTAGGCGCATGAGCGACGAAAAGATTGATACTCAGTCAACGGACTCCAAAGAGCGTCGTCGTGATCCTCGGATTGAACGCTCTACCGAGGTTGCCTTTGAAGTAAGTTTTCTTGATGATCGAATGACCCCGGTTAAATTAAACAGTAAAACCTTGGATATATCTAAAAGTGGCATTCGAATGACCTTGTCGCAGGAACTGCCCATAGGGTTTATAACTGAACTTTGTATTGAGAATGCTCAGGGACGTATGATGTTGCTGTTCGCAGAAGTCAAGTGGTGTCGTCCAGAAGGTCAGATTTTCCAATGTGGCTTGGAGTTAATGGATGCGGAAGACTCTGATCTGCATCACTGGATAAATCAATTGCCTCCTTCCTGACGGATTTCTGTGAAGATTTAATGAAGTTTAATTGCAAATTATCCAGATTCGGATAATATTGAGAACAATTCTTATTTAGATAAATAGTTGCGTTTCCGTTGATGACACTAAAAGACCTCAAACCAGGTGAGCGTGGCCGAGTCATTGGCCTCAAGCAAGATAATCCCTCTTTGGTAAGTCGCATGATGGCTTTGGGCATTGTGCCAGGTGAAGAAGTTGAGGTTTTACGCCACGCGCCTTTGGGAGACCCCATGCAGATTAAAGCCGGGTCAACCTACATCAGCGTTCGACGCTGCGACTCTGAGCTCATCGACGTAACCCCTCAAGCCTAGGATTACTTCCTTATTATGAAAATAGCCCTGGTTGGTAATCCCAACTGTGGAAAAACCACACTGTTTAATCGCCTCACCGGTGCTCGCCAAAAAGTTGGTAACTGGCCGGGTGTTACTGTCGAACGCAAAACCGGTCAGTTACTTTTACAACCGTCGATCAGCACTGAGGTGATCGATCTGCCCGGATTGTACAATCTGGATCAGCTAGACCCTGGCAAAGATGAACTCATCGCCAGCAAGTTTTTACTTGAAGGTGATTACGATCTCATCCTCAACGTCATCGACGCCTCCAACCTAAATCGTAATCTGGTACTCACCTCGCAATTACTTGAACTCGACAAACCCATGATTGTTGCGGTGAATATGGTGGATGTGGCCGAGCAGAAAGGTATCGATATTGATCTCAAGTTATTGGCTGAGCGTCTTAAGGTGCCTCTGGTGCCAGTGGTCGGCTCGACCGGAAAAGGATTCGATACGCTGCGGCAAGAACTGGCCATATGGTTGAAGGGACAGGAAGAACAAAGTGAGTCGCGCCGAGAAGCGGAAGAAACCTGCTTTTTAGGTAATGAAGACAGTCATCTTGTCGGGCGCCACTCTCTAGAAGAGCGCAGTACTCAACGCTTTCATATGGTTAAAGCGCTCACCGAGGGTGTGGTCTGTATGGTACCGGGTAAAGCGGATTGGTCCGATCGAATCGATCGTTGGGTACTCAATCGCTGGCTAGGCATTCCGTTTTTCCTGTTTATGATGTACTTGATGTTTACCATCGCCATTAATTTTGGCGCGGTGTTTATCGACTTTTTCGATGTACTCTTTGGTGCCTTTTTGGTTGATGGAGCGACGCAAGCTCTGGCGTCCATTGGTGCGCCTGAGTGGTTGCAGGTAGTTGTCGGTAACGGTATCGGTGGCGGAATACAACTAGTCGCGACCTTTATTCCGGTGATAGGTGTATTGTATTTGTGCCTGTCGATTCTGGAGGACAGCGGTTATATGTCGCGTGCGGCATTTGTGGTGGATCGCTTAATGGCGAAAATTGGGTTGCCGGGCAATGCTTTTGTTCCGCTTATTGTTGGCTTTGGTTGTAACGTTCCCGCTGTCATGGCAGCGCGAACCATGAATCGAGAGTCGGATCGTCTGCTGACCATTGTAATGGCACCCTTCATGTCCTGCGGTGCGCGTCTGACCGTGTATGCCCTGTTTGCGGCGGCCTTCTTTCCAACTAATGGCCAAAACGTGGTTTTCCTATTGTATTTGTGCGGCATCATGGTGGCAGTATTTTCTGGATGGTTGTTTCGTAAGCAGGTATTTGCGGCAAAAGCAGCGCCTTCGTTTATTGAAATGCCTGCTTATCACTTGCCGGTCTGGCGAAATATTTTCATTTCCACCTGGCACCGGCTAAAAGGATTTATTTTACGTGCCGGTAAGACCATTGTTATCGTGGTTACACTGCTGAGCTTTTTAAACTCCATTGGTACCGATGGTAGTTTTGGTAACGAAAACAGTAAAAATTCCGTGCTGAGCAAAATTGGTCAAACCATTACCCCGGTATTTTCACCCTTAGGAGTGAAGGAAGAAAACTGGCCGGCAACAGTGGGAATTTTTACCGGCATGTTTGCCAAAGAAGCGATTGTTGGAACGCTGGATGCCCTGTATGTTGGTAAAGAAAGCGAAGCCGATGAGCTCGATTTGTGGGCCTCTACCAAAGAAGCTCTGCAAACTATTCCGGCGAACTTTATTGATATGATGAGTTCACTGGGTGATCCACTGGGGCTCTCAAGTGTAGGAGATGCAGAAACTGTGGCCGCCGACCAAGGTGTTGAACAACAAACCTTAACCGAAATGGCGCGACTGTTTGATGGTCAACTTGGGGCATTCTGCTATTTGGTGTTAATTCTGCTTTACACGCCGTGTGTTGCTGTTCTAGGTGCTATTAAACGTGAAGCGGGCGGACTTTGGATGTGGATCGTGATCGGCTGGACCAGCTATTTGGCTTACGGGTTATCGACTTGTATTTATCAGATCGCGAACTTTACCGAAGCCCCCTTGTTCGCCTCGGCCTGGATCGGATTTATGATAGCGGGCTGGTTCTCCTTTGTGTTCTTTTTAAAACAGGTAGGTAAACGCATCCGCGAAAAAGATGTGTATGTTGTCGAGCTAAGTTAGCCGCTATCTTAAAACTGCTGTGTTCGCTGATTTTGAGCTAGCTTCTGCCGCTTAATCGTTACCGACTATTCTTACAATAAATGGAATACCCGGGTAGAGTTCAATATAAAGCTCTATTCGCCAACCTTGCGTTAAATTTGGCAGCTCGGTTAACTGACTGAAGTCTGAGATTGCATCAAAACTTAATGTGATAGGTCGTGAATTTCCGGCCGGTACGGCAAAGCCTTTCATGGCAATATCGCTGATGATCTTTTCGTCTTTACTTATTTTTATCTGACTGTTTTCAAACGCAATATCAAATTCAGTCGGATTACTGATTTCCATATCCAGCGACATGGTTCCAAACGACTGACCGTTTAATAAATTACCAATGTCGCTGTACTCAAAATGAAAGGAATCCCAATTGACTCGATAGTCAGCTTTTAATATCTGGCTTTTATGGTGCATTGACTGCAAGAGTCGCGTATGAAGTATCAGCCCTCCCACCAGTAACGTTAAACCCAGACCATAACCCAGTATTTTGCTGGTAGAAGCTACCGGAGTCATGGCTTTTAGTTCGGGCAACAAGCGAGTTGCTATTAAGGTTCCGGCGGGAATGGCAATTGCGATAAACAACAAATTAATAACAAAGAGAATAATGGAAACTTCCAGCAGGTTTAGATTTTCCATTGTCATGATCCATTGACTGAGCAGTAGTGCAGGTAAGCTGTAAAGAAGGCCAAAGCTTAAGGTTGTAAGAATATTTTTGGTGAGTAACTTGTTGATTTGCGAATAGCGAATACGATGGCGCTGTAGGGTAGGTGAAATTAAATCCAGCCCAAAGGTATAGAACAAAAATAAGTAACTCAGCACTATTGAAGTTACATTGGCCCATTGGTAAGGATAATAACCAATCCAGACAATAATCATTTGTGCCGTCAAATAAAATAAAAACAGGCGCGTTTCTTCCCATCCTTGTAGCCATAAGGGAAATTCATGAGGTTCGCCATTAGGATAGCCTTGCTCTTGCTCGAATACGGCAGAGTATTTTTCCTTTACTGGGAATAAAAACACCGATGCAGCTACCAAGGACCCCGACAAAATTGCGTTAGCAATAACCACCTTGGCTTGAGATTCAAACAAAAAGTTGATCAATGACTCGGAAATACTCTGCCAGGCTTGCGGAAATAGGTAATCTAGCAGCAGTTGTTTCATACTGTCTTGATGATGCAGCAATAGTGCACCCACTAGAGAAAAAATACTC
>JBFHVL010000221.1:0-4954 GCA_041589565.1 Kangiellaceae bacterium
GAGCAGCTACAGTCGCGACTTAGTCTGTTGCGACTGAGACTAACGGATCCCGATCCGCTACTGGCGACTTATCAGGCACAACTGAAACAGTATGCCCAATCACTCACCGCCAATCTGCGACAACTGCTCAGCGAAAAAAACGCGCTACTGCATAAGACTCAATTGAAACTCCTTCAACAACATCCGGAGCGGCAACTGCAACGCGCCGAGTCAGTCAATCAAGCTTTGCGTCTACGACTAAAACGCGCCATTGATGTTTTGCTAAAAGAGCGCCAACAGCGATTGGCGGCAACCGCACAACAACTGCATCTGGTGAGTCCATTGGCAACTCTGGATCGCGGATACTCCATCACGTTAAAAAATACTTCGGTGATCCGTTCAACCAAGCAATTGTCGAAGGGAGATAGGTTAACCACTCGGCTAGGCGATGGCGAAGTTATCAGTGAAGTTACCGCGTTAACACCAGCACCTAAAAAGTAATTGAATAATTACTTGTTTAGAGACTTCTAAAACCTTACTCTCGAAAGTGGCTCAAATAATAACCTTAACTGAAAAGGAGTCACTTATGATTACACTAGCCTCTTTGTGGTTACCCATAGTACTGGCAGCTGTTGGCGTATTTCTGATCAGCTTTATTATCCACATGATACTCCCCTACCATCGCTCCAATGTTGATGGTGTTGCCGATGAAAAAGCCTTTCGTGATTCGGTCGGTGCAATGAAAATTCCGCCAGGTGATTACATGGTTCCGCACTGCAAAAATCCCAAAGAAATGAACTCCGAAAGCTTTCAACAAAAAATGATCGAAGGCCCGGTGTTGAGTATGACCGTGATGCCCAACGGCCCATTTCCGATGGGTAAGAGCTTGGTACAGTGGTTTATTTATTCTTTGGTTGTTGGATTTTTCGCTGCCTATGTAGCGAGCTTGACGATTCCAGCTGGGGCAGATTACTTAACGGTAATGCGCATCGTCGGTGTTACTGCGTTTCTTGGTTATGGCGTCGCCTTGATCCAGGATTCCATCTGGTGGTTTCGAAAGTGGAGTACCACCTTTAAATTTTTATTCGATGCATTAGTCTATGCTTTAATCACCGGAGGCACCTTTGGCTGGTTATGGCCTGCAGCGTAATTAATTTAAAATAATTACATGATTGCATCGCATGTGCGCTGAATAATCATTCGATGCAATCATCAAAATCGAATCATAAGTTGAGCATTAAGCCCACCAAAATTATTTTGGTCCACCTCGTAAGTCGGATTCACAATCAATTGAATGCCATCATCAAACTGATAGCGAAAGGGTAAACTTAATTTGATCAGCGTTTCCTTAAATTCAGGACCACTCTCATCACCCGCATAAACGACATTACTATGATCGATCGCCTCAACAAAAAGCGTTGGTGAAAAAACCCATCCATTATCTAGATAGTAGTCTTTACCACCATAAAGCATAGAGCCTCGTCGTTGCCATCTATCGGCGTCAAACTCTGTTAGAAAGTAATGGTTCGTTTCATCAAATGCTAAACGACGTACACCGAACCAATATTGCCTTTGACTATTTTTATCGACGCGTACTTCAAATAGAACAGTAAGATACTCTCGATCAAAATGTCCGTACCGCATAACCCGAAACCTTTCCCGGGTTCCATGCTCTGCATGAATATTCAGACGAGATATAACATTTGGAGTTAATTGAAAGCGCCAGTTTATTTCTGCCGTTGCATTTTCGTATTCCAGTCGCGAAGCATTATCAAAAAACTCAAGAGGATCATGACGCTCGATCGTTAAGGGCAAATTATAATTAAGATAACCACTGATACTGTGTCGCTGATTCAGTTGTTTCTGCCACTCGGCAAATAGAGTGTAAGGCTGCCGAGTATAATATTCGCCGTGTCGCTGCTTTTTGTTGTACACCCAGTCGGTCGCAACAACTGCCACACGCAATTTGTCATGCGCTGAATTTTGATAAACCAACTCCAGTTGCAAGTCATCATTTTGTTTGACCGACTGCAACTCAGCAAGTACAGAAATACTCCAGTTATCTGCCAATTGATACGCAATGCCAAATTGTGTGGTCGAATATCGATTATCCAGGTCTTCGCCACGCTCTGCTCTCAACTCAAAGTGCCAGTCATTCGTTAAAAGCCATGACTGATTAAAATAGAGTAAAGAATAAAAGTCTTTGCTGGTAACACTACCAACGCTACTTACCAACCCTGATTCCCAGTGCGCTAACCAGCTATCATTGGGCAAATAACTGAAGCGATGCAAAAGTCCATAATGCTCCAGGTCATATATTCGGCCTTCAAACTCATAACCACGAAATGGTTGCGGATTAGGAATTAACGTTTCAAATGCCTGACTGGATAAAACGAGACAAAGGGGGAAGCCGCACAATAAACTGCGCAATAGATTCGATATTAATTGGCTTTGAAGCTTTAATGTGGCCATTGTAGATATGTCCGACGCAAGATCGAAACAATCATAACGCGACACCTCCCTTATCAGGAGACATTGAGCTAAGCGAAAACTACGGACTCACTAGAAAGGATAGAAAAACTATTTCTTCTTGCCAAACTTTTTAATCGCGCGTCGACGTTTTAGTCGTTGACGACGCGTTACTTCCTGCTTTTTCCCTTCATGCGGATTGTGCCCTTCTTTTAACTCCAGTTTTATCGGCGTACCAACGATGTTAAGCACTTTAATAAAGTGTTTGATCAAATAGCGCTGATAGGAGTCAGGCAACTTGGTGGTTCGATTTCCATGAATAACAATACGCGGTGGATTATGGCCACCGGGATGCGCATAACGTAATTTACTGCGAAAACCTTTAATGGTCGGCGGCGGATGTTTGGCAACCGCAATTTCAAGTTCGCGAGTTAAGCGCGATGCCGACATCTCAACATTGGCACTGCGATAAGCTTCGTCGATGGACTCAAACAGATCACCCACACCGGTACCGTGTAATGCTGAGGTAAAATGCATGCGCGCGAAATCAGCAAACACCAAACGGCGATTGATATCTTCACGTACTTTTTCTTTTTGTTCCTGTGTCATGCCATCCCATTTGTTGATGGCAATCACCAGTGAACGTCCAGCTTCCATAATAAAACGCAGTAGCGACAGATCCTGTTCGGTGATCCCTTCTCGTGCATCAAACACCATGATGACCACGTTGGCGTCTTCAATCGCCTGTAAGGTTTTCAATACCGAAAACTTTTCCACCACTTCTTTTACCCGACCACGTCGACGCACTCCGGCGGTGTCAATGACGGTATAGGGTTTACCATGACGCTCCATATCGATATAAATCGAATCACGAGTCGTTCCTGGCATATCGAACACCACCACACGCTCTTCACCCAGCATACGATTCACCAAGGTGGATTTACCGACATTAGGTCGTCCGACTATGGCAAATTTGGGGTGTTTGTCACGTTTGGCTTGTTCCTCTTCATCAATTTCTGGAGCGATGGGCAATAAAACATTTTCTGCCAGACTGGTCACTCCGCGACCGTGAGCGGCAGCAATAGGGTTGACGCTGTCAAAGCCAAGCGCATAAAAATCAATCAACGCCGCGTCAGCATTAATACCATCGGTTTTATTTACCACTAGATGAACCGGCTTCCCGAAAGTTCTTAACTCGCGTGCGAGGTTCTCGTCCACCGCCGTTAATCCACTGCGCGCATCAACGACAAAGAGCACGATATCGGCTTCACGCACGGCGGCTTTCGACTGCCCGGCCATATAGCCATCAATACCGACTTCTTCACCGGTAATACCGCCTGTATCGATAATAATAAATGGGCGATCTTGTATACGCGCGTGGCCATACTGGCGATCGCGGGTAAGCCCCGGTAAATCAGCAACCAGGGCATCACGAGAGCGGGTGAGGCGATTAAAGAGAGTGGACTTACCCACGTTAGGGCGTCCTACCAAAGCGACTACAGGGATCATATGGACTCTCTTTTTAAAATTACCAGAAGATGACTTAAGCTTAGTCTTTACGCTGTTTATAAGCGATAAGGTGACCATTACGAGTTTGCACCACCAGCATATCTTTCATCACCAGTGGGGTAGCTGCCACTCCGTATTCTTCATGATTACGGAATCGACATTCTTCAGCGCTGTCGTAACAGTCTGAATAATTCACATCATTATTAATGTTTAGCTGACCTATTAGATTACCATCGGCGCGGTCCAGCATATGCAAGTAGCCACCCAGATCACCAACAACAATGTGATCATTAAAGACTACTGGCGACGTTGTATCTCGTAGGAACAAAGCTTTCTGAGTCCACAACAAGTTACCGTTATTGCGATTTAAGCTGCTGATGTAGCCATTATCGTGGGTTACCAATAATGTCTGATTATCGATAGCCATATCTTTAAAAGCGGACAACTCTCGAGACCAGTTGGCTTCTCCCGAACGCAACTCTAATGACATCAAGTTGCCGTTATAGGAAGACACATACATATCGGCACCAAACACAATAGGCTGTGAGTCAACATCGACCAGACGCTCAAGATCGGAACGACCACTGGGCGCAGTCACCTGCTTTTCCCAGGCCAGTTGGCCATTTTGCAAGATAAATACACCAACTTTACCATTGGCAAATCCGGCAATCGCAGCACCGTGTGCAATCACCGGCGCTGACGTCCCACGTAAGGTCAAAGGAGGTAAGCTGCGATCGTAAAACCATTTGCGTTCGCCGGTTTCGGCATCTAATGCCACCACGTTTCCATCAACGGTATTCACAACAACAAAACCGTCTCCCACTGCTGGGCGTGCAATAATTTCACTGGATACTTGTGATAACCAGCGTTGCTCACCGGTTTCAGCATCAAATGCCACCACTTCGCCTTCGCGGGTTCCGACGACCACCAACTTACTGGCTACAGTAGTCGCTGCGGATATGGCATGTGATGTTTTTGCGGTCCAGAGTGTTGCTCC
>JBFHVL010000222.1:0-4871 GCA_041589565.1 Kangiellaceae bacterium
TAACCGTATCCTTCCGAGTTTTCACTATCACTTTCATCACCTCTTAACTGACCACCACTTTCTTTCATAAAAGGGGTTTCGGTTGATGAAAACGCATTTAGATAGAGATGAAAAGGTATGGATGTGTGAGCGACACCTGTTTTATTGGTCCACTCCAATTGCATACGGGCTTCCACTCGATGCTCATCCACATCTAGCGATGCTTCAATGGATGTTTTATGCACTCGATCACTATGAGGCCCTTCAATTCTCAATGAAGACTGCGCCCAGGTGATCTGCGAGATACAAGCGAATACAAAAGATAATAACTGAAAGTATTTTCTCACTTTGTCTGTCCCTGTTGGATGTTTTTATAGGTATTGATCAGTTTTTCATAAAACTTAAATGTCTTTAAACTGACTGATGGTTTGTCGACGTCTATCAACATTAAGCTGAAACACATCGGGTCGTGAATAGTGGCCTGAGGGATCAAAATTTTGTCGTTCTTCGATGACTTGCGCCAGATCCAAAGTAGCCAAGGTTATTCCTTCTTTTTTGATGATAGGTTCGACGATCCATTCTCCGTCGGGCGCTGCGATACAGGAACCGCCATTCGATAAATAAGAGACATCATCGCCCCCTTTTAGATGCAGGGCTTTGATCATTTCTTTTTTAAGCGGCGTATTATCGGGAATATCTTTCTCGGTCATTAAACTGCCGACCGACATTACAAATGAGCGCGATTCTTTGGCGATAAACCGGGTTATATCCTGTGTGTTATGGATACTACCCGGCCAGATGGCTACGTGTAAATTTTCCCCTTGAGCATATAGCGACTGACGCGCCAGAGGCATCCAGTTTTCCCAACAGTTAAGCCCACCAACAGTAAAACCTTCAACAGAATGTACTTTTAAACCGTGCCCATCTCCGGTTGACCAAACCAATCGTTCTTCATACGTTGGCATAAGTTTGCGATGAGCCGAGCCAATTTTTCCCTGCTGGTCAATAAACACCATAGAGCAATACAAGCTATGTCCGCTGCGCTCTTTGGGCTTTTCAATGCAGCCAAGATAACAGGCAATGTTGTGCTTACGGCAGATTTCCTGAAGCGACTTGAGATCACTCGCGTCCAGATCAATTGAGTTGGCATGATAATGCGCAAACATGGCCTTTTGCTCATTCGAGTTGAATTCTGCGCCGCCGGTTAAATCGAGCCAATAAGGATAACCCGGCAGCAATGCTTCACCAAAAGCTATGAGCTGAGCACCATGCTGCGCTGCCTGCTCCACATGTTCTATAACCTTATTTATAGTTGCCTGTTTATTTAGCCATATCGGACTTATCTGCCCCAGCGCCACCGTTATTTTTGCCGACATATTATTCTCCAAGCATTATTTACAGGTAAATTAACGCAAATTGCGAAGTCAATTAACGTTACACTAGCACTTTTCGACTTTATCAGAAATGGTAAGATTCCGATCATTGATCATCGGCTTTTGAACTGGATATCATGACCCACACGACAACCGAGAACAAAGTATCCTACGGTACACTCGATGCTTCATTTCAAGCAGCAGGTGGTGAAGCGGGAGTACGTAAACTGGTAGATGCCTTTTATGACTATATGGAGCAACTACCCGCTGCCGATAAAATACTAAAGATGCACCCTGATGATCTTGAAGTTTCGCGTGATAAATTATTTCGGTTTTTGTGTGGCTGGCTTGGCGGGCCTTTGCTTTACCGGGAAAAATACGGCCCCATCAGCATTCCGCGTGCACACGCTCATCTAAAAATTTCTCCAGCGGAGCGCGATGTCTGGCTACATTGTATGAAACGCGCCATTGACGACCAAAATTACGCAGAAGACTTTAAAGACTATCTGTTTATGCAACTTCGTTTTCCTGCTCAAAGAGTGACAAATTCAATTTAAGTATCGATCAACTCATTCATTGATCCGGATCACTCTCTGAACAAAATCATTAAATAAACTATGATCTCTAGCATATTAGTTGGCGAGCATCATGGAAATTTGGAAAGAATTATTTGGTACCTATGAAGGGCAATTAAGCCTTGCGGTGATAGTGTTTACTCTGGTGATGGCGGCTTATTTTATTCGCTTATTTATTAAGAACACCATGGCTGAAAGCTCTAAAAACGATCATCTTTAGCTATTAATTATTGCTTAAGAACCGCTAAACTCACTATGCGTTGTTGACTGTATTCAATCTGGCAGCTGTAACTAGACTGCAATGGCAGTTGTGCAGATTTGGTAATCAACAAAACATTGTTTGATTTATCGTCGTTGAACACAAACTGATCGTCTATATTGCGGGTCACTTCCGATATTGGATTAGTTGGACTCCAACGATTACAAAACTCGTACACCTGCTGTTCGCTCTGAGCATCGAGATAAAGAATATAGGCAATGTAACTGATCAATAAAAAGGTGAGCGCCAATCCGAAACGAGCCACTTTCCTGTCTCCTAAAGTTTAAACTTAAATATCACCATCAATTTCTCGCATTGCACTGGCTTTGGGTAAAGTGACCAAGGATGAAATCAGCAACCCTGCGACTAACGAAATACCAACCAATGTCATATCGAATGCCGTATCCAGCCCGCGCACCACATCATGCTCCATCAGTGCCGTTAAACTCCGAAAACCAACCGAGCCGGGTACCAGAATAATAAATCCTGGCACAACCAAAGTTGCTCCGGGTACATTAGTAAAACGCGAAACCAGATTAGCACATACGCCCACTGCAATCGCACCACAAAAGGCTGTCATGGCATTGTTGAAATACAGCGAGGCATATTTGACAGCAGTAAAGGCGACCAGTCCACCTAAAATAACCCAACCGCCTTCTTTAATACGAGCCTGAAACAAAATAACCAAAGCCGCCGAACCGAGCAGTACTGCCAGCCATTCAGTCCATGATGGCAAAGCTTTGATCAATCCGGGCTGCAATCCAACCGTTAAATGAAAAATTTCCGCCAAATGATTTCCGATTACCATCCCGAAAGCCATTAAGATAAAGACCGTTCCTGCACCAAAAATTCGTGCGGTTCCGGACATCAAATTTTGAGTGGCCAGCTCAGCCATTGCTATGGTTAGCGTCAATCCGGGTAATAAGATAATAAGTCCAGAAACGATCGCGATATAAACTTCGGTGCCTGGCAACATCTGGGCAGTACCATAGGCAACCAGAGTCGAGAGGAGAGCTGCCGTTGCAGGTAACAGATGCGCCATTAGTGAAAAATGCATTGATATTAGCGTTAATATCCCTAATGCCGTACCCGCAGTAAAAGCGCTAATCATTTCATTACCGCCACCACCAAACAAGCGACATACCGCCGCCGAGACCAAAGCAAAAGCAAACACAACCAGCCACTGAGGATATGATGGACGAGTCAGGCTGATCTTCATTAATGCTTCTGCACCTTCTTTGGTGGAAAGCTCGCCCCGCATAACCTGATGCGCTATATCACTCACCCGACGCAGTTTTTCGAGGTGAATTTCTCCTGGCGCCACCCGAATTACATAGGTTTGCACTTCTTTCTTCTTCATCAATGTAAGGGTGATGCTGGTAGGCATAGACAAACACTGCAATCCAAACCCAAGCTTTTCAGCACAGGCTGACAGAGTGGTTTCCAGCTCGTAGGCGGGTACGCCGTAGGTATGTAAAGCTTTCGCTAAACGCAAAATAAAGCCGACCGGTTGATGTCGATCGGGTGCATTAGGAACCGCATCCAGTGAACGTTCATCACCCGCAGCTTGCGGTAATTGCGTCATAAATCACTCCAAAGTCCAATCTTCTTTTTATACTGTGAAAATAGCCGTTTCATTGTGCTGATTATGAGTTAAACTAGTATTGATTGCCCTAATAATAGATTATAAAAACTCACTCTTTGAATGATTTTCAAAATTTTCCCGAGTTATAACCGACAATCGACACGCTTCTGGTCATGGCGTTGGCTTGCCGTGGCTGTTATTTTTTGCCATTCTGCACTGCCACAGGTCGAGCACAATGCTCACCAATTAAGTTTTAATCACATCACCAGCGCCGATGGATTACCACAAAATACCATCAGTGCCATGTTGCAAGATCAGCACGGATTTTTATGGATCGGAACACACGATGGCCTCCATCGATACGATGGCTATGAATTTATTTCGTTTAAATACGACGCTAAAGACGAACAATCGATATCGAGTAATGTAATTACTGCATTACTGGAAGATCCACAAGGATTTATTTGGGTAGGTACAGCGCAAAATGGTCTTAATCGACTTAATCCTGCAACCGGTAAAGCAACCCGATTTTTAGCTTCTGCGAATAATTTTAATAGCATCAGTCATAATCATATAACAGCCCTGCATCTCGATCAGCAAAACCGACTCTGGATTGGCACTTATAATGGGTTAAACCTTTATTTGGCAGATAGTAATGACTTTGTTCATTTTTATCACAATCCTCTGGATAATCAGTCCATCCCCAACGGTTCGGTAACAGCTATTACCAGCGATGGTAAATCCAACCTTTATATCGCGACCACTGACATGTTGAGCTGGCTCGATGTCGAGCAACAAGCATTTCATCGTTACGATGCCTTTGATTCACCCAGTCGTATTAATACCCTTTATCTTGATGAAGACAACAGTTTATGGATAGGTACTCAGCTTGAAGGGCTTTATCATTTATCAAAAGATGGGCGCGAATTTCAACAATATGCCCACAGCAGCATCGAGCCATTATCACTCAGTTCTAATAACGTTAAAACCATACTGCGCGATTCAAAAGGTAACTTATGGATAGGCACTGAGTTAGGCGGATTAAATTTAAAACCGCGCGCCAGCCGGGACTTTATTCACTTTAAGAAAAATGCAGCTGA
>JBFHVL010000223.1:0-4845 GCA_041589565.1 Kangiellaceae bacterium
ATCAATCCTGGTTAATCACCATAAATCCACATCCACCATCAGCAATAAATTGTCGATATACCTTGGGGTCGTCTTGAACCTCCAATTTAATATCCACTGTCACGTCTGTTCCATCAACAACACACTCAACTTGACCTTTATAAGAGCCGGCGGGAATGATGATCCACTCACCTCTATTTTTATTCAGCTCTTCAAAACCGGGAATATTGACTGATTTAACGTAAGACTTCGCTGTTGAATCCAACTTCGCTACATAAAACTGGCCAGCATATACTTGAGTGGCTAATGCTGTTGCTGCCATTAATGTCAATCTTTTAAGTGTGCGCATCTAACTATCTCCTTTTAAATTATAAATCGAACCACGAATAGTAAAGACGAATCTAATCTAACTGAGTAACGGTATAACCGCGTGACTCTAGCTGTTCGATTACCCCAATATCGCCAACTAAATGCAGGCCACCGACTAAAATAAATTCCACTTCTGGAGTTTTGAGCATGGCTTCAATTTTAGGTACCCAGTTGTTATTGCGTTTGACGATTAAGCTATCATAAAAACCCGGCATTTCGCTTTTCATGGGTTGCAAAAACTCTTTGTTAAACAGTTCGACATTGCCATTAAACAAACCTTCAATCATTTGTGTAATCATGGCGTCGGCCTTATGGGCGTCTTTAATGGTTCCTTTAATTACCGCATCAGGATCAATACTGTTGTTAAATAATGCATTAAACTGGTCATCGACAGTTTCCAACGCTAGTCTCTTTTTGCCATCTCGCTTGGCTTTTTGGGTGAATACGTAATCGACCCCCTGCTGATTAACACCCGCGCGCATCATCATTCCCATTGCGATGGTCACGTTAACCATTGCAGGCTTCATGGTCATCATCGGCTCCAACGGAAACTTATACTTTTGGCAAAACGTTTTGAGTTCGGCAAATACTTCAGGACTCAAAACGTCTTTTAATGTACGACCATCCTGATACATGCCCAATTGGCTCATCTTAAAAGCCGCACCCAACATTTCGTCGCCATCGACTTCAAAGACTAATACGTGAGATTTTGCGTAAGTTTGCTCATAAGAGCTTAAGGAACTTCGATCTTGAGCTCTTAGCAGGTGGATAGTACCGCCGATATAGGCATGATTACCGTCCTTTTCTACTTTCCAAATAAATGACTTGGCGTCAGTTGAGGAAGAAAAACTAATAATAAGAGCAACCAGTAGAGTAGCAACCGCTTTCAAAATCTGTCTCCTAGGTAAAATGAGTTAATTAGCGGCCCTAGTCCCTGCGCGTACCAATTCATTACAGTAAAACCGGCAATACCTACTGAAAAGCCCGAAAATAGCCACACTTTCACTATTAACTGGATACGAACTTTGGCATAATAGCCGCCCATTTTTTGAGCAGTTCTACACCATGAAACAAACCGCACAACACCTGTTTGATTATCCTAAATACTGGGCGGAATGCTACGGCACCGCGCCTTACCTGCCCATGTCTCGGCAGGAAATGGATGAATTGGGCTGGGATTCGTGCGACATCATACTGGTAGTTGGAGATGCTTATATCGATCACCCCAGCTTTGGAATGGCAGTTATTGGTCGCTTTTTGGAAGCGCAAGGCTTTCGTGTCGGTATAATTGCTCAGCCAGATTGGAATAACCCAAACGATTTCAAGCAGTTAGGCAAGCCTAACCTGTTCTTTGGCGTATCCGCTGGCAATATGGACTCAATGATCAATCGTTACACAGCCGATCTTAAGGTACGTAACGACGATGCCTATACACCTCATGGTGTTGCGGGAAAACGTCCTGATCGAGCCGTTACCGTTTATTGCCAAAAGTTACGAGAAATTTACAAAGACGTACCTCTGGTTGCCGGCGGCATAGAAGCCAGCTTACGCCGAATTGCTCAATACGATCACTGGTCCAGTAAAGTACGTCGCTCGGTGTTGCTCGACTCAGGTGCCGATATTGTGCTTTATGGTAATGCTGAACGTGCCATTGCCGAAATTGCCCATGAACTGGCACTGGGTAAAAACATTGAAGAGCTAACCCATATTCGCGGCACAGCATTTATCCGTGATGCTGTTCCTGGCGGCTTTACCGAAATCGATTCCACCCGCATCGACTGGCCGGGCAAAGTGGATCAAATTCCTAGCCCGTATGAATACACCCATCAGCAAGGTGAAACCAATCACTCTGGCGGTGAGTGCGAGCTGAAAGGTAAAGCGGAAACCGAAGGTGACGCTGTCCCAATACGTGTGATCCCCATGCCGCTAACGCGACGCGAAAAACTCGATCCCGACAAAACGGTGATTCGTTTACCTTCATTTGAAAAAGTCAGCAAAGATCCTGCGCTCTATGCCCATGCTTCCCGTGTTTTGCATTTGGAATCGAATCCCAATAACGCGCGCGCATTGGTGCAAAAACACGGTAATAAGGAAGTTTGGGTGAATCGCCCTCCTATTCCGTTAGAAACCGATGAGATCGATGCCGTATTTGATTTACCTTATCAGCGTAAGCCGCATCCAAGCTATGGCGATGCGCATATTCCCGCTTACGAAATGATTAAGTTTTCAGTCAATATTATGCGCGGTTGTTTCGGTGGTTGTACGTTTTGCTCCATCACCGAGCATGAGGGTCGCGTTATTCAGTCGCGATCACAAGAATCTATCTTAAGAGAAATCGAAAACATTCGCGATAAAACGCCCGGCTTTACCGGCACAATTTCCGACCTTGGCGGCCCAACCGCCAACATGTATCAGCTTAATTGCAAAGATGATGAAATACAGGCCAATTGTCGAAAGCTGTCCTGCGTCTACCCAACGATTTGCCCGAACTTGGTCACCGATCACTCACCAACCACAGAGCTATACCGTAAAGCCCGTAAAATGGAAGGCGTAAAACGAGTCGCCATAGCCTCTGGATTACGTTACGACCTGGCAGTAGAAGATCCCGAATACGTTAAAGAGTTGGTGCAACACCATGTGGGTGGTTACTTAAAAATCGCACCTGAGCATACCGAAAGTAATACGCTCGATAAAATGATGAAGCCGGGTATCGGTACCTACGACGCCTTTAAGAAAATGTTCGACAAGTATTCCAAAGAAGCCGGTAAAGAGCAGTACTTAATCCCCTACTTTATTGCAGCGCATCCGGGTTGTACCGATGAAGACATGATCAATCTTGCGCTCTGGTGTAAACAAAACGATTTTCGTCCTGATCAGGTACAAACTTTTTATCCGTCACCCATGGCGTTGGCAACCGCCATGTATTATTCCGATCGTAATCCGCTGAATAAAATAACCTATAAGTCGGACAAAATGTTTACTGCAAAAGACTATGAACAACGTCGACTGCATAAAGCTTTATTACGCTATCACGATCCAAAAAACTGGCCGGTGATTCGGGAAGCTTTGAAAAAGATGGGACTTACACACCTTATCGGCGACGGAAAAAATTGTTTGATACCTTGGCAAGATGAAGCCGGAAGCTTTGTGAAAAAACCTACTCACGGTAAAAAAGCGGGTAAGAAGAAAGCAGGCCCTGGTGCAGTTAAGGTTCGCCATACCTCATCGCACAAACGCGCCAGTTTTCAAAAGCAAAAACGTCGCTCTCCACAGTAATATATGCGATTTAGGGAATGCAGGCGGCTCATAAGTCTCTTGGTCGTTTTGGGGCCTAAATCGCTTCATTTATGCTAAAAGAGCATAAAAAGCACTTTATTTAGACAATCCTCCCTTATTTTGCGTCACATAACTGACAATTCTGTTCTATTATTAACGGATAACTAAATAGATGTTTAACTTGCGCAGGTAGTTTTCAATAAGCAGGCATATGCCTGATTCATCATATTCATATTGAATGCCTTTCTGTGCACTTAAGCCGCTCAAATTGAGTACCCTAATGCGCCTTATAACCTTGATAGTTATTGGACTGATAAGCCTGCTTTCAACCATTAAGCAGGTAAACGCCAGCTCCAACCAAACTCTCACTACTTCCGATGTAAGCTATCTCATGCATTTAGGGCGGATTAGTTTGTGTGTTGGGCCAGACACGCTTCCACTTGAAACTATCGATAATGGGCAACATGTTGGTATGAACGCTGAGTATATGCGTTTGTTTCAACGACAACTCCCTGTTCCAATTGTTTTAATTGAAACCACGAGTTGGGAACAATCTATGGAGTATGTTAAGTCGGGAAAGTGCCAAATTATTTCTCTCGCCAGTAATACCCCGGACCGTCGCGAGTTTCTGGACTTTACCGATCCTTATGTTGAAATCCCCTTTGTAGTCGTTACCACACAAGAAAAGTTTTTTATTTCACGACTGGCAACCTTGGTTGATCCGGAAAAAAAACTCGGTGTGATTAAAGGCTATGCCTACGTCGAGCTATTGCGAACGCGTTATCCCGATATGAATATTGTCGAAGTGGATTCTCGACTGGAAGGATTACAGCGTGTGAATTCAGGCGAACTTTATGGGTTTTTTAGCGGTTTACACCTGGCAGGTTATGCAATTCAGGAGCATGGTTTCACCAGTTTAAAAATTAATGGCCAGTTCGACGAACTCACTCGAATCGAATTAGGCATTGGAGTTCGTAAAGAATACGCACCACTCGTATCTATTTTTAACAAGCTTATCGCTCAATTAACACCTGAGCAAAAAAAGCAGATAAACAATTCATGGCGACGAGTTCAATTTGATATTGCCGAAAGTTACACCCGAACATTACTGGTAACTATCGGTGCATCGGTTGTATTACTCTTCGTTTTACTGTGGCTATGGCAAGTCCGAAAGCACTCCCGGCAGCTCAAAGAAAACGAACGCATTATCTGGCAACAGGC
>JBFHVL010000224.1:0-4744 GCA_041589565.1 Kangiellaceae bacterium
GCGTGCTTTTCAATAAAATAAAGAATGTTTTCTTGCGGTTCTTTTGGGAAACGATACTTGTCTTTATCTCGACTTCCTGAGGATTTTTTGGGAATAGTTCGCCACAGCTCATTAACCTGTGACTGTAAAAATTCTTCGCGCTCTTTCTGACGACGCTTTTCTTCTCGCATCGAAATGGGGTAAGGGCGTTTGTAGCGATCAACGCCATAATTCATTAAAGCATGACAAGCATCCAATAAGGACTCGACTTCATCGATTCCGTAGCGTTGTTCACACTGAGCTATATATTTCTTAGCAAACACCAGATAATCAATGATGGCTTCGGCATCGGTCCAGGTTCGGAACAGGTAATTACCTTTAAAGAATGAGTTGTGACCAAAGCACGCATGCGCCATGACTAACGCCTGCATCATCATGGTATTTTCTTCCATTAAATAAGCGATGCAAGGATTGGAGTTAATCACAATTTCGTAAGCTAATCCCATGCGACCACGGCGATATTGCTGCTCATTGGAAATAAAATGTTTACCGAATGACCAATGGTTGTAGCCGATTGGCATGCCGACACTCGCGTAAGCATCAAGCATTTGTTCAGCTGTGATCACTTCAATCTGATTCGGGTAGGTATCGAGCTCAAACTTTTCTGCTGTTTTCTCGATGGCATCGTAATACTCTTCGATCAGTTCAAAAGACCACTCGGATGAAGTTGATATTGGCTTTTGTCGCTTCATGCTGCTTGCTTCCTGAAAAACTCTCGGAAAACAGGGTAAATATCGCTTTGTTGTTTGATATGTTGAATGGCAAAGTTGTCAAACTGAGGTAACAGTTTTTCATATTGATGCCACAAACTTTGGTGATCGCGTTGTGTGATCTCAACGTAAGCGTAATAGCGAACCAATGGCAGAATTTTTTCCGACAAGAGCTTGCCACATAACGGCGAATCGTCATTCCAGTTATCACCATCGGATGCCTGGGCTGCATAAATATTCCACTGATCAGGAGGAAAGCGTTCCCGAACGATTTCGTCCATCAGTTTAAGCGCGCTAGAAACAATGGTTCCACCCGTTTCCTGAGAGTAAAAGAATTCCTGCTCATCCACTTCTTTCGCTTGGGTATGATGGCGAATAAAAACTACTTCAACATCTTTATAGCTTCGAGTTAAAAAGAGGTATAGCAGAATATAAAAACGCTTTGCCATATCCTTAGTAGCTTGATCCATGGAGCCTGATACATCCATTAAACAAAACATGACTGCTTGTGATGTCGGGTCTGGCCTTTGTAAATAGTTATTGAACCGTAAGTCAAAGGTGTCAATAAAGGGGATGCGCTTAATGCGTTTTTCTAACTCTTCGATTTCGAGCTTTAACCGTTTAATTTCTTCAGCTGGGGGTGGAGCTTCTGTTTGCAGTAGCTGAAGTCGACGTTCAAGTTCGGCCTTTTCCTTTTTAGGTCCCGACTGCAGTGCAATACGCCGCGCCATGGCCGATTTTAATGAACGAACGATGTTGATATTGGTGGGTACTCCATCGGTGGTGTATCCAGCTCTGACCGACTTGGTTTTGGTCATTTTTTTTAGCTGGTTTTTCTTTAGATTGGGTAGCTCAAGATCGTCAAACAAAAGATCCAGATACTCATCCTTTGATATCTCGAACATAAAGTCATCGGTGCCTTCACCCGAGTCGCTGGCGCGGCGTCCTCCTTTACCTGCACCTCCGCCCATGGGACGTTTTATTTTATCGCCGGGTACAAACTCTTTATTACCGGGATAAATTCGTTCTCGAACGCCTCCATCACCATGACGAAAGGTAGGTTCTTTAATGTCTTTCGAAGGAATACCAATGTTTTCGCCTTTGTCGAGATCGGTAACGCTGCGTTTACCAATTTGCTCTGCAATGGCTTTCTTTATTTGTTTTTTATATCGCCTGATAAAACGCTGCCGATTGACGGTGCTTTTGTTCTTAGCGTTTGGTCGGCGGTCAATGAGTTGCGCCATAATTGCTCCGTTATTTCGATAGCGATTCTGTTACGAAGATTTTCTTACTCGTAAGTACCATTCGCATAACAAGCGCACTTGTTTTTCGGTGTATCCCTTTTCAACCATGCGTGATACGAAGTTTTCATGTTTCTTCTTATCTTCTTCAGATGCTTTGGCACTGAAGGAAATAACAGGCAGTAACTCTTCGGTATTAGAGAACATTTTCTTCTCAATGACTGTGCGAAGCTTTTCGTAACTGGTCCAATTAGGGTTTTTGCCCTGATTATTGGCTCGAGCGCGGAGAACAAAATTGACCACCTCGTTTCGAAAATCTTTAGGGTTAGAAATACCAGCAGGCTTTTCGATTTTTTCCAACTCTTCATTAAGAGCGGCGCGGTCGAAGTTTTCTCCAGTTTCAGGATCGCGATATTCTTGATCCTGAATCCAGAAGTCAGCATAGGTTACATAGCGGTCGAAAATATTTTGGCCATATTCCGAATAAGACTCCAGATAGGCCGTTTGGATTTCTTTACCAATAAACTCAATGTAATTGGGCACTAAAAATCCTTTAATGTGTTCCAGATACTTTTCGTGTACCTCTTGCGGGTATTGCTCTCGAGCAATTTGTTGCTCGATAACATAAAGTAAATGTACTGGATTAGCGGCAACTTCAGTTTGATCGAAGTTAAATACACGAGATAAAATTTTAAATGCAAATCGAGTTGAAAGGCCATTCATACCTTCATCAACGCCGGCGTAGTCTCGGTACTCCTGATAAGACTTTGCTTTTGGATCCGTATCTTTCAAACTTTCACCGTCATAAACACGCATTTTGGAATAGATACTGGAGTTTTCCGGTTCCTTTAATCGGGATAACACGCTAAATTGCGCCATCATTTTTAAGGTGTTTGGTGCACAGGGAGCTTCGGAAAGCGAACTATTCACTAAAAGCTTGTCGTAAATTTTAATTTCTTCGGTAACTCGTAAGCAGTAAGGTACTTTTACGATAAACACACGATCCAAAAAGGCTTCGTTGTTTTTGTTATTCTTAAATGCCTGCCATTCTGACTCATTCGAATGCGCCAGTATGGTGCCTTCAAAAGGAAGGGCCGATAAGCCTTCGGTGCTGTTATAGTTACCTTCTTGCGTAGCGGTCAGCAGAGGATGCAACACCTTTATCGGTGCTTTGAACATTTCTACAAATTCCATAATGCCTTGGTTGGCTCGGCACAAAGAGCCTGAATAACTGTACGCGTCGGGATCATTTTGGGCGAAGCCTTCGAGTTTCCTAATGTCGACTTTTCCGACCAGTGACGAAATGTCCTGATTATTTTCATCGCCGGGTTCTGTTTTTGCGATGGCTATTTGGTCGAGAATAGAAGGTTGCAGTTTCACAACTCGAAATTTCGAAATATCACCACCATACTCGTGAAGTCGTTTGACGGCCCAGGGAGACATGATTTTATTAAGGTACCGACGAGTAATACCGTACTCTTTCTGTAATATGTCACTATCTTCTTCGGGATCAAATAGGCCAAGGGGTGATTCAAATACTGGTGAATCTTTCAAGCAATAGATGGGAAATTTCTCCATCAATTTTTTTAATTTCTCAGCAAGAGATGATTTACCGCCGCCGACAGGTCCCAGCAAATATAGAATTTGTTTTTTCTCCTCCAGGCCTTGAGCTGCGTGTTTAAAATAAGAAACAATTTGTTCAATGGCGTCTTCCATCCCGAAAAATTCTGCGAATGCTGGGTAGCGTGCGATAACTTTGTTGGAAAATAGCCGCGAAAGCCGGGGATCTTTTGATGTGTCGACTAATTCGGGCTCTCCTATTGCTTGCAACATGCGTTCAGCGGACGTCGCATAGGCAATAGGATCGCTTTTACAGAGGTCGAGGTATTCTTGAAGTGAATATTCTTCCTGTTGGTGATCTTCGTAGCGTTGTTGATATTTGTCGAATATGCTCATTTTCACACCTCTTGCAGTCGTTTGGAGCGACATTGTTGAAAAATTGCGCTTACAGTTTTGCCTCCTTTAATTCGACACCGTTTGTTATTGGTTTTTTTGCATTTGACCGGGTCGAAACCTATCGTTTAATCAACGATCAAAGCTGTAGATTGCTTATAGATAAGCTTAGTTAATAAATAGTGATTTGGTACTCTAATTAAACGAATATTTTTGAATTTTGGACTCTTGAACGTTTCTTGTTCAATTAATTCTGTATCCAGGTAGGCGTGCTGCAGTGCAAAATGAAGGAAATCGAATGAATTTAGAGAAAATGCTTGATATTCAATAAGTTGCTATGAATAAGCAATAAACTGGTCTGCCCACTTGCGTTGCCTATCAACTGTGGTTAGCATTGGTAACGGACAAAATTAATAATCTATTATTGAATAATACCAATAAAGCGGGACGGACTGATTCTTCCTTCAAAAAACTCAATAAAAACAACAGAGTTCCGAAGGACCGAAAACAAGCCTCACGCAACTAGCCTAACTGGGAGAGTTAAATGAAAAGATTCACGCTAGGAATGTTGGCCCTGGGGAGTTTGGTGCTCGCTGGCTGTAGCAGCAGCGATACTGAAGAACCTGTTGAGTCGCCGAACCGGGCCTGGGCAGTATACAATGTTGCAACCGGTGAAATTCCGATTCCTAATGACCTGCTGTTTAATGGAACGCAGGATTTAACTTTAAATATCCCAGTTGCAGATCCAAACGACTACAGCAATCCGCAAAATGCGATATCTGCACTTGATGGCTGGTCTAC
>JBFHVL010000225.1:0-4663 GCA_041589565.1 Kangiellaceae bacterium
GCGTTTTACGCGCTACGATAAAATTTTTTTAAAGGCTATGTTTGCTTTGGTGCAGCATAGCCTTCGCATATTCATAAAGTTGTATAAATATACTCATAAACTTTGCGCCCTATTATCTGTGTTAATCTTATAACAGTATAACCTCTTAAAAAACATCATAATTTTGTTAGCTTTATAACCGAATAACAACCATAAACTCTATAACTTTTAGATATTGTTATATGCAACATTTAGTCTTCTGTGTGAGTTGTCTAACCAGACAAAGTGGAAATCTTAACTCAACAAGCCTATACTTTTTGCTTTCATCAAAGCCGTGTTGATGAAGTCTATCAAGCTGTTATCGGCATAAAACTCCCGCAAGGAGGCCGATATGCGACTCTTAAGTTTATTGTGTTTATTTCTTATCATTGGTTGTGAAAAAACAAAGACCAACACCGAAATCATTATTCAAGAACCTCCTCAACCTGTGAGCTCGCCCATTTACGTTGATGTCGAAGCCAGTGTCATTTCCGGAAGCTTTCTGTTTAATGGACAACCTGCTGTAGCCAGTCCATATGTCAGAGCAGACTATTGGTTAAGAACTCTTAACGGTAGCGATTTATCTTTGCTTGGTGAAAGTAATGATTTAACTTTTGAAGTAATGATTGTTAATGATACTTACCAGCTCATTTACGATCATCAACAAGGCCCTCAATTACCATCAAATACTTCAACCGTAGTCTCATCGAGCTTTGAAGTTAGTAGTGATAATGTACAGGATATCGATTTAGCAACTGCCACTGTAAGAACATCATTTACTTTAAATAATGCTGCTTTTCCTACCTCAATTTATGATAAAGGCATATTTTATTTGCAACAGGTCAACGGTGGTGAGCTTATTGAACTTGGCCATAGTGACCGAGACAATGACCCTGTTGTTGTACTCCCTGGAACATACCATGTTATTTGGGATTATATTCAGGGGTGGACAGTACCGGTAAATAGAATGACTCGAATAATGAGCGATGTGAACATTGAGTCCACAACAGCGCTTGATATTAATGTTGAGTCAATTGCATCAAGAGTTGCATTTACCCTAAATGGCCAAGCATTCCCAAACAGTCCTTATGAACGAGGACATTTTTATTTAACGAACGATAGTGGATCGGAAGCGTTTATTGGAAGCAGTTTAGACGATAATCAAGTCGTTAATATCATTCCCGGTGTTTACGATATTGAATATCGAAACCTTGATAGTTTGTCGATCACACCAATTAATAAAAAAGCGATCGTGCATCATGACTATAATGTTATTGGTGCCATATCTGTTGATGTACAAAGTGTTCAGCTATCGGTAAGTGCAACATTAAATGGAGAGGCTTTCCCACAATCTAATTACAGTGACGGAAATATTGAATTGTATGATGCTGAAACCGATAGCTATGATTTTTTAGGAAATACTCGTGATGAAATAGAAAATCTTTCAATCGTCAGTGGTACTTACGATGTTGTTTATAGTCATGAAGATGGCGCTACAGTTCCTCAAAACCATCGCGCAACGGTCGCAACAGAAGTTGATTTAACCAGTAATGCACAAATTAATCTTGATATTTCAGGGTTTAATTTAACTGGCGCAATTACTTTGAATGGTGCCGCATTTCCATCTAACCAATATGACTATGCAAATATTATTCTACGAGGCACTAATAGTCAGGAAGATATTGTTTTATTTTCCAGTTATGCGCAGCAAGAACCGATTATGGTCTTACCGGGTACCTACGATGTTTATTATGCTTGCCAAGTCTGTACAGAAATTCCATTTAATACCAGTGCACGTATTTACGAGAATCTTCAAGTAGACTCAAATACTGAAATAACTATCGACTTAGAATCGGTCCGAATTGAAGTATTTAAAACATTGAATGGTGGAGATTTTCCAGCTACTCCTTATCAAAGTGGCATTATTTGGGGAGGTTTAGGAGAAGAAGATCGCATTGATTTGGGCCGTACTAACAATTCTCAGGCGGATATTATTGTCATTGCGGGAGACTATTTCTTTTGGTATCAAGTGATTGATAACATGTCAAATGCGGTACCGATTAATGAATGGATCTTAGTTGATCAACAATCAGTGACCAACTAATCACTTGTAGTTTTATTTTAAAGTCTTTGTGATCGTTATTGAGTTTGTTTTTATCCACCCTTCGTTTTATGCCGAAGAGTGGATAAGACTGACTAACTCGCCAAAGCTTTTGGTAACCAGGTAGCGAGCTCTGGAAATACACCCAGTAAAATCAGCAAGCCGATTTGAATTGCAATAAATGGAATAGCGCCGCGATAAATGCTGGACGTTGGCACCGACTCGGGTGCAACACCGCGTAAATAAAATAGCGCAAAGCCAAAGGGTGGTGTTAAAAATGATGTTTGCAGATTAAGTGCAATCATGATCCCAAGCCAGATAGGGTCAACACCCATTTGCAATAAAATGGGAGCTACAATGGGCACGACGACAAAAATAATTTCGATAAAGTCGAGAATAAATCCCAGCAAGAACATTACCAACATCACGACGATAACCGCACCTATCACGCCACCGGGCATTTGGCTTAAAAATTCCTGGACCTGATGATCACCGCCGAGTGCTCGAAACACTAATGAGAAGATCGAAGCGCCGACCAAAATCATAAACACCATGGATGATGTTTTGGTGGTCGATAACATCACATCTTTAAGGCGAGGCAAATCAAACTCGCGTTGTAAAATGGCGAGGAACATGGCACCTGTAGCACCAATAGCTGCCGCTTCGGTGGGTGTTGCCGTTCCGGTAAGAATGGAACCGAGCACAATAAAAATAAGCACCAGTGGCAGCACTAAACTTTTGATCACTTCGCCAAGGTTTGTGGGTTCTAAATCGGTGATGGCAGGAGCTACTTTAGGATTGAAAAAGGCGCGAATTAATACATACGCCATATAGGCGCCGACCAGAATCATTCCGGGGATCAACGCGCCGATAAATAAATCACCAACATTAACTGGATCGCCGCCATAAGAGCTCCGATAGGCCGACGAGATGGCTTCTCCCAAAAGGATCAAAACAATCGACGGTGGAATAATTTGTCCCAGTGTTCCCGAAGCGCAAATGGTGCCGGTCGCCAAGGATGAATCGTAACCGCGCTTTAACATCACAGGTAACGACAGCATGCCCATAGTGACGACGGTTGCGCCTACAATGCCGGTGCTGGCGGCGAGTAACATGCCGACCACAACCACCGATAAGGCTAAGCCACCTCGGATCCCGCCGAATAAACGCGACATGGCTTCTAGCAGGTTTTCTGCAATCTTGGCCCGTTCCAGCATTACACCCATAAACACAAACAGGGGCACCGCAACCAGCACCTGATTATTCATTACGCCATAAGTGCGATCGAATGTTGCGTTTAACAATGCTGGGTTGATCCAGTCAAAGGCAACGCCCAGGGCAGCAAATATCAGTGCGCTACCGGCGAGTGAAAAGGCTACCGGATATCCGGCCATCAAGGCTAAACATACGAACAAGAACATTAAGAAGGGGAGCCATTCCATCATGCTGCACCTCCTTGTTGTTCAGCGCGAATTACATCGATTTTGACCATCAGTTGGTGCAACCCTTCAATGATCAGCAGTACTGGCATCACCAGCACCAGAGTTTTTAAAAGGTATACGCCGGGTAAGCCGCCCGCTTCGGCAGAAGCTTCGCCGAGTTTCCAGCTGAGTGAAACGTATCGCCAGCTACTGAATAAAATGAAGATGGAAACGGGTAACAAAAAGATAAGCGTGCCCACCATATCGATAATGGCCTGGGTCTTTTGGCTAAAGCGATGATAAAAAATATCCACCCGAACATGTTCGTTCTGCTGCAGAGTGTAGGCGGCACCCATCATAAATACCGCTGCGTGTATCCAGGTTACCGATTCTTGCAGAGCGATTAAACTGATGCCGGATAAGTTGTGCCCGGTTACGCTGGAGACTTTGCTGAGCAGGGTGCTGGTGAACATTCCCAGCACCATGAGCAGGGTCAGATAGGAAATGCCTTTGCCGCTAAAGCGACTCACACTGGCAAGCAGCGTTTTGGTAGTCGGCCACATGGTGGTAGCTGTCCCTCAAATTTTGTTATGAACAAAGTTATCCACAGGAAGCATTTTGTAATGCTTTTTTCTCAAAATCTTAATAACTCTGTGGATAAAATATTTATCTTATTGATTTATAAGGATTTGAATGCTTTTCTGAAGCTCGCTTACTTTACCGGAAATCGTGGGTTTTGTGAATTGTCATATGGATCCGCGTGTTTGGCGAAAAGTTATTCACAGAAGGAGAGAATTAATAACTCGTTTAAAAATAACGGGTTAGAGATAGTTGCTTAGAGGTTACATGAGTAATAAACGCTATCTTATCTATCTCATTGGAGAATAAAAAATTGAAGTCCCTGCCTTCATTCGGTTCTCGCAACCGCTGGCAGAATGAGTACAATGACGCCTTATCGAAAAAGCTCGCGGTGGCGGGCAACAAACACATAACTCAAATAAACACAGGAATCCTTCATGTCCCAATCTGCGCCCGTTGTTCTAGTTGATGGCTCTTCTTATTTGTTTCGTGCTTTCCATGTGCCGCAGCTTCAACGCATGACCAACTCCAAAGGCATGATGAC
>JBFHVL010000226.1:0-4658 GCA_041589565.1 Kangiellaceae bacterium
CTCTGCCGCCAGTCCACCAGCAGCGGCAATCCAGCCTGCATGACGACCCATCACTTCCATGACAAATACTTTTGTGGAAGTTTTCGCCATCGACGCGACATCGAAACCAGCTTCGCGGATGGATACGGCAACATACTTGGCCACTGAGCCAAAACCGGGGCAATTATCGGTAAACGGCAAGTCGTTATCGACGGTTTTAGGAATATGAATAGCCTGGATGGGGTACCCCATTTGCTCGGATAGCTGCGAGACTTTTAAGCATGTGTCGGCAGAGTCGCCACCACCGTTATAAAAGAAATAGCGAATATTATGCGCTTTAAATACTTCGATGAGACGCTCATACTCAGCGCGATTTTGCTCGAGGCTTTTCAACTTGTAACGGCAAGAGCCAAACGCGCCCGACGGTGTATATTTAAGGGCAGCAATATCTCTTTTGCTTTCTTTGCTGGTATCAATTAAGTCTTCGGTCAACGCTCCAATAATTCCATTGCGGCCAGCATACACTTTGCCTATTTTGTCCTTGTGTTCACGGGCAGCTTCAATGACGCCACACGCAGAAGCATTGATAACGGCGGTGACACCACCGGATTGTGCGTAAAAGGCGTTATATTTTTTTGTCCGGGCCATGGGGCATCCTCTGTTTTGAATTAGCGGTCTGGTATGAATGTCGGGTATTATAGTGCAATCTTATGACAATCTAAATTGCGCGTGTTATTAAAAGAGCTGCAAAAATTATGGGGTTTGGTGTTGCTAAAGCGTTCACCGGCCGATATTCAATACTCATACTTATTACTGGGTTTGGTTTTAGGGCTGGTTGTGCTGGCACAGTGGATGGCGAAACTGCAGTCGCTACCGGATGCTTCCAATGCGCTATGGCTGATGTTTATTCCTGTTTTATTACTACTGCGCATAGCTCCTTTTCTGTTTTTTAAGCGCTCAGAGAGGATTGTTCAGTCTTTAACCGCATTATTTGGTACAGATCTCCTAATCAATTTGCCATTGTTGTTAGCTCTGCATGTGCTCGATGCAACTCAGCAAAGCCTTATTTTGGTAGTATTGTTTTACTTTGCTCACACTTGGCGGTTTGTTGTCAGTGCATATATTTATAAATTGGCCTTGGACATCAACTGGATCAAGGCCTTCGCTGTTGTTTTTGCGATAGCCGTGGCCAATATTATTGTTGTGGTTGAGCTGTCTAACCTGTTATCTCAAAATTAACTGAGGACTATTAGTGACTCGTATTCATATATCAGCAATTTGTGGCACCTTCATGGGGGGGATTGCTCAACTCGCCAAACAGAAGGGGTTTCAAGTCAGTGGTTCTGATAAAAATTGTTACCCACCTATGAGCACTCAGCTCGAACAGGCTGGTATAAAGTTAACCGAGGGATTCTCTGCGGATAACTTAAAACCGGAGCCAGATTGTGTCGTTGTTGGCAATGCTATGTCGCGCGGAAATCCAGAAGTGGAATATATGTTAGAGCGCGGGCTTAATTATCGCTCGGGTCCACAATGGCTGGCTGAGAATATATTGCACGACAAATGGGTAATCGCTGTTGCAGGTACACATGGGAAAACCACTACCTCAAGTATGGTGGCCTGGATACTGGAATATGCCGATTTAAATCCTGGCTTTTTGATTGGCGGTGTTCCGGAAAATTTTGGCGTTTCAGCGCGATTAACCGACTCCATATTTTTTGTAGTTGAAGCGGATGAGTACGATACCGCCTTTTTTGATAAGCGTTCTAAATTTGTACATTATCGAGCACGTACCACGATTTTGAATAATCTGGAATTTGATCACGCCGATATCTTTGACGATCTTAAAGCCATCGAAACCCAGTTCCATCACTTGGTAAGAACGATTCCTGCGAATGGTCTGGTGGTTCACCCAAATAAAAGTGAAGCGCTCGATCGTGTTTTAGACAGAGGATGCTGGACGCCTAAACAAAGTTTTGGTGAGCAAGGAGACTGGCGATTTGAGCTTTTAAAATCGGATGGCTCCGAGTTCAACGTATTTTATCAAGACGAAGCTGTTGGTGTGGTTAACTGGTCGCTTATTGGATTACACAATGTCAATAACGCCATCGCGGCCATCGCTGCGGCTCATCATGTGGGTGTTCAAATTCCTGATGCGATTGCAGCACTGGCCGAGTTTAAAAATGTAAAACGCCGCATGGAGCTCAAAGGCGAAGTCAATGGCATAAAAGTTTACGATGACTTTGCCCATCATCCCACAGCGATCAATCTAACTCTGCAAGGATTACGTAATCAGGTGGGTGATGCGCCTATTTTGGCTGTGGTGGACATTCGATCGAATACCATGCGAATGGGACATCATAAAGACGCGGTGATTCCTGCGTTGGATTTGGCCGATGAAAAAATCATTCACGATCCACAACATATTGACTGGAATGCAAAACAGCCAGTTAGTGTCTATGATCAGGTAGAGCAGGTTATTGAACATCTGGTTCTCCATGCCAAACCGGGAAGTCATATATTGCTTATGAGTAATGGTGCTTTTGGTGGCATCTACGATAAGTTATTGGCTGCTTTAGCCAGTCATCAAAACTGAGTAAATAGCATGAAAGACGCAATTACATTGGGTATAACCGGAGCTTCAGGTGCGGCTTACAGTTTGCGATTGATGGAACAGCTACGCCATCATTACGATAAAGTATATGTACTGCTTTCCGATGCGGCGCGTGTGGTTTTTGCGACCGAACTGGAAATGTCTTTACCCGAAAGCATTAATAAGTCGCAGCAAGTTTTAATGGATCACACCAAGGGTAATGGTGAAATTGAAGTATGCTCCAGCCATAACTGGATGTCTCCTGTGGCTTCTGGTTCTGCTGCGCCTAAACAGATGATTATATGCCCTTGCTCTACAGGCACGCTTTCAGCCATTGCAACCGGCGCTAGCGATAATTTATTAGAGCGTGCTGCTGATGTTGTGATCAAAGAGCGTGGACAGTTGATTTTGATGCCACGGGAAACGCCATTTTCTACCATTCATTTGCAAAATATGACGCGCCTTGCCGAAGCGGGAGTCACCATTATGCCACTTGCGCCGGGGTTTTATCATAAACCTCAGTCAATTGATGATTTAATTAACTTTATGGTTGCGCGAGCACTGGATCATCTGGGTGTCGAACATCAGTTAATGCAACGTTGGGGATATAAGACTAAGTAACTCCTGGTCTAGTTTAAACTAGACCGGATTTTGCAGTTCGAATTCGGGAATGCTCTGTTTGTTCTGAATTAAAGCGGTGATTTCTGCAGTGGGTAACGGACGCGAGATCAAATAACCTTGTGCATAGTCGCAGTTTAGACTTTTTAGCAAATCCATTTGCTCCTGAGTTTCGACACCCTCAGCAATAACTGATAATTTCAGTTGATGAGCCATGTCGATAATGGCTTTACACAGGTGCAGCTCATCACTGGTTTCCGTCATATGATTAACAAAGGAGCGATCGATTTTTAAGTAATCGAATGGAAACTGACGTAAATATGCCAGTGAAGAGTAGCCAACACCAAAATCATCCAGAGATACCTTAAATCCCATATTTCTTAGGGACACCAAAGAATCAGAAATATTATATTCCATTAACATAGACTCGGTGACTTCCAAGGTTACCCGAGCGTGTTCTGCTTTTAATTTTTTCGGCCAGGTCTCAACAGTTTTAAATTTGAGTTGCAATGGCGAGACATTAAGACTGATCTCAATGGGGCGCTCTCTATTTTGGTTTATGCTCTTTGAAAATGCTAAGGCTTCATCGAACAGCTGGTCGCCAAGAGTGTTAATTAAGCGAGTTTCTTCCAGTAATGTAATAAACTCATTAGGGGGTACAACGCCTCGTTTATCCGAATGCCAACGGACTAATGCTTCAAGCTTTTCGATGCGATCGTTCTTCAGATTAATTATGGGTTGATAATAAAGTTGAAACTCATGGTCATCAATTGCACTGCGTAAGTCGGCCAATAGTTCCATTCGGTACAGCGCCTCATGATGCATATTATCGGTGTAATAGTGAAATTGGTTTTTGCCCAACTTTTTGGCTTCATACATGGCCTGATCAGCATTTTTCATAAGACTCGCCGAGTCATAAGTGTCGGGGTAGTCATCTGGAAACAGAGTTATACCAATACTCGCGCTGATGTACACCGGCGAATTTTGCAGGTAGAAGGGCTGTGCCATAACTTCGAGCATTTTTTGGGCCACCGCTTCGGCTGTTTGCGATTTACTCAAGTTTTTAACAATTACAGTAAACTCATCGCCTCCCAAGCGAGACAGACTATCGGATTTACGCAAGCATTCCGACAGTCGGTGTGTGACCATTTTTAACAAAGCATCACCTTGATCGTGTCCCATGGTATCGTTGACTTCTTTAAAGCCATCAAGGTCAATTAGCAATAGGGCAAAGCGGGTGGATCTTCGCTCGTGATTAATGAGCAGTTGATTAATACGATCTTGGAACAAGCGTCGATTGGGCAGTTGCGTCAGGTAGTCATAGTGAGCCTGTTGCCAGATAATGCGTTCGTTTTCTTTGAGCTGCCGGGAGTGCTTTCGGACTTGCCATAGCCACAGTAAAACGAAGAGTAATACAACCGATGCACCGATAGTTACCAGTAATGTTCGGGTGTAACTTTCGGCAATA
>JBFHVL010000227.1:0-4626 GCA_041589565.1 Kangiellaceae bacterium
GCTTAATCGCATGCGTAATGATCCTGGTCGAAAATACGAAGTTATGTTTTCTGTTACACAGCGGTTTTAAGTCTAGCAGTAAAGACAAAATCTATCTTTTCTCGGATACTTCAAGGATTATTAGATATCACAACTAACGTCGGCTGAATTTTTCGAAGGTAAGTGAGTTTTTTAACGCTTAAATTAATCATGCCCTTCGGTAAGCTTATGACTTTCAGGCGGTTGATATCTTTTTACGATGGTGGGGAAGAACGGGCGCTATCGGCACAAGTGCGGTCATAGTATAGTAAGTCATAGCCCGGCTTGAAAAGAGCGAGGGTTCCAGTGAAGTGTTCAGTCACTTTCTGGTCGTAATGCGAATGGAATCTGTACGATTAAATATTGTTTTCTAATTCGAAGAGTCGGATTGATAAAAATAACTAGAATTTAAATGACAGTAACTAAATAGCTGTCTTTTCTTTTACTGAAACTTCTCTCGATTCGCTATACGTTCATCTTTGGATTTACGCAATAAAACATAAACGGAGCCGGTTCCTCCGTGATGTTTTTGCGCCGAGTGAAAGGCGAGAACCTCAGGTACTTGTTGTAACCAGTGGTTTACGTAACTTTTAATTCTGGCCGGGGGAACACTTCTTTCACCTTTGCCATGGGTAATTAAAAGGGTTCTGAGGCCCTGGCGGATAGCATCCTGTAAAAATCGATAGGTTACCGAGCGTGCTTCGGCCACCGTATGGCGATGTAGGTCGAGATGCGCTTCAATGGTGTACTTACCTTGGCGTAATTTTTTATACACTCCGGTTTGCACTCCATCTAACTTAAATTCCAGAACTTGCAAGGGTTCAACTGGAGATACTGGTGCATCTGTGAGGTAGTTGGGATCTTGACGTTTACCATAAGCCGCTGCGGCTTTTTTTACTTCAATTGCCACATTCGTTGGTTCTGTTTTGCGCACAGTGATCTTGTCCTGTTCGAGTGGCTCGATATCAGCAAACTCCTCAAGAAACGGGTTGTTATCGACTTGACTCATGGTGCGGGCTTCAATAGTAAAGAATGAGAAAGGTAAAATTCTACTGTTACTTATCGATTGAAAACAAGGAAATAAGACAATAACTCGGACGGGATCTTCTTTAAACTTTTGCGTTTTGGGCTAAACTATTGGAAAACAAAGAAAACGACAAGCAATGAATGAGCGACGACAATCCATTCGAACTCCCATACGCGTACAGGTAGAGCTGACGTGCGAAGCGTTAGGGACCGTGTTAGTACATACATTGGAGCTATCCGATAATGGAGCCTTTCTGGAATCACCAGAGCTGCACCGATTAGAGCCCGGAGATGAAATTCAGCTACAAGTCGTAGGCTTACCTGAAGCCATGCCAATTATTAATGCTGAAGTGGTGCGTGTTCTGCAAGAGGGCATTGGCGTCCGGTTCGTTGTTTAAAGCCTAAGGTTCGATTACACCTTGATTGAGGTAAGGCTCTACCTTGACAATTCACTCAGTTACCCTCAATCTTTAAATAACTCTCGGTTTTTAATAACAAATTTTGAGCGCATATGATTGAAGGACGTTTCAATATTGTATTTGCTGGTCGGTTGGCTCCTGGAAAATCGGAGGCCGAAGTTAAGCAGAATCTTGCTCGTTTATTTAAAACCAGCGTTGAACAGATGGACCGATTATTCGCCGGAAGCGAAATAACCCTGAAAAAAAATCTAGAATATGCTCAGGCAATGAAGTATCAGTCGGCGTTAAAGCAGGCTGGAGCTCTGGCCTTAATTCAAAAGGTTGAAGGCGAAGCTGCAAAATTACCCGAACCTGCGAAGTCGAAATCGCCAGAATTAGCTGATGCCAATAAAGTGCCTGAAGTGTCAAGTGCCAAGGTTCAGCAACCAGAGCCTACTGCTAAAGAGCAGGCTCCATCGGATGATGGGGAAGGTGATTGGACGGTTGCTGCCCCCGGCGAGCGACTGCCCGAAACAGAAAAGCTACCACCTATACCTGAACCCGATCTAAGTGAACTCTCGGTTGGATCTCCGGGTGAAGTACTAGCTGAAAGCCAACCAAAACCTAAGGCCGAGGTTGATACCTCCGGATTATCGCTGGATGAGCTGAGTCCGATGCCTGCTTCTGAACCCAAGCCAGCTCCAGAAGTGGATCTTTCTGGACTGTCTGTGGCGGCTCCCGGAGAAAAAATTCCCAATGCGCCAGATGAAAAACCTAAGGTTAATCCTGATACGTCTCATCTGAGCCTCGATTAAGCTCTCAAATTCAGCCGACCTGCAGCTTTCATGTCGCTTTAAAATCTTATTTAGCCCCTCAGATGACCAAATTAGAGCCTACTGTCCATAGCCTTTAGGGTTTAACCAGTTGTTTTTTAGCGCTTTTGCTTGCAATCTACTTAAATAAGTAGTATTACTTTACGCAGTATCGACCTAATGAGGATCATCGTCATGCGTGAGCTGACTATGCGGCAACAAGAAGTACTGGATGTATTGCGAGAATTTATCGAAGAAAATGGTATTGCACCCACTCATGCCGAACTTGCTGAGCGTTTGGGTGTAAACTCAACCAAAGCAGCGGCCGATCACCTGAAAGCTTTGGCGAAAAAAGGAGTGATTCGGCTGCATAGCGAGAAAACACGAGGTATCCAGATTTTAGCCGGAGAAGTTGAAGAACTTCCGCTTGTAGGCTCCGTTGCAGCGGGGCTCCCAATTGAAGCGGTAGAAAACGTCGAGCGTTATGTCACCATTCCAGAGGTGCTTCGACGTAAAAAGCCGACATTTTTGCTACGTGTACGCGGTGACAGTATGAAAGATGCAGGAATTCTGGACGGTGATTTGATTGCGGTCCGAAAAACTCAAACCGCCGATATCGGTCAAATTGTGGTTGCTCGACTTGATGATGAAGTAACGGTTAAAAGACTAGGTCGCAAAGATGGGAAAGCGGTTTTATATCCAGAAAACTCGGACTTCCAGCCCATCGTTGTGGCTCCAGAGCAGCTGGTCATTGAGGGGCAGTTTGTTGGACTGATCCGCGCCTAAAACTTCAGACGAAAGCCTTTCAAAAATCTTATGTCCCTTGGGCCAGTTTAAATTGCGGCGCTCAAGGGATCATTTTTGGTTAAATTTCAGCTAAAATACCCGCCCTTTGTGTCGATGCCCCAGAGAAGTCCTATGAAAGTAGTGGTTAAGCTGTTCCACGAGATCATTATTAAAAGCCGTCCGGTACGTAAGCTGCTGACCAAGCAGCTGCATTACAATCTGGAAAACGCATTAAAACCCATTATTAAAGAAGCCAAGGTTTATCGGGACTGGGATAAAATCGAGATTAAGCTGCCCGACAGCATGGATTCAGATACCTGGCTAAATATTAAAGAGCGTCTTCAATGTATTCCGGGAATCGATTTTTTATTACGAGTGGATGCACATCCATTCGAATCAATTGACGATATTATTTCGCTGTGTGTGGACGCTTATCAGCACGAACTTGAAGGTAAAACATTTTGTGTCAGAGTAAAACGCCGCGGCAAGCATGACTTCACCTCCAATGAGGCTGAACGTCAAATTGGTGGCGGACTTCTTGCCCGCACCCAGGTCGGCAAGGTTGCATTAAAAAATCCACAGGTACAAATTAATCTAGAAATAGTTAACGATCAGGTGTACCTGGTTCGTGAACGTATACAAGGTCTTGGCGGTTACCCTTTAGGGCAGCAGGAAGCAGCACTGTCATTAATTTCTGGAGGATTCGACTCGGGCGTTTCCAGCTTTTTGATGATGCGTCGTGGAGTTAAAACTCATTTTTGCTTTTTCAATCTGGGTGGTATGGCGCATGAAATAGGCGTAAAGCAAGTGGCCTATTACCTTTGGAAAAAATTTGCGTCTACCCACAAAGTTAAGTTTATTACCGTACCGTTTGAAGAAGTAGTGGGTGAAATCCTGCAGAGTATTGATCAGTCGCTAATGGGAGTGGTACTAAAGCGGATGATGGTGCGCGCTGCTGATAAAGTTGCTCAGGACTTAGGGTTAACAACCTTGGTTACCGGAGAGGCGATTGGTCAGGTTTCCAGTCAAACGCTAACCAATTTAACCGTGATTGACGAAGCAAGCGAGTCGTTAATTTTGCGGCCCTTGATTGCTATGGACAAACAGGAAATTATTTTGAAAGCCCGGGCAATTGGCACTGAAGAATTTGCGGCTAATATGCCCGAATACTGTGGTGTAATTTCAAATAAGCCAACAACTCGGGCAAAACTCGACAAAGTGAAATCGACCGAAGTGAACTTTAACTTCGATATTTTAGAGCAGGCAGTTGCTAACAGTAAGTTAATTTCTATCGAAAAAGTACTCGATGGACTGGATACTGATACTGATATTGCACTGGTGACTACTCCGGGAGTTGACGATGTAGTGATCGATATCCGTCATCCGGAAGAGCAGGAAAATCAGCCTCTTTTGCTGACCAATAATGAAATTCTTAAAATCCCGTTCTACTCAATCAATCATCGATTTCCTGAGCTAAATATGCAACGGAACTATCTGCTTTATTGTGATAAAGGAGTCATGAGTAAAGTTCAGGCGCATCATCTGAAACTGCAAGGTTTCGAAAATGTTAAAGTTTTACGTTATGA
>JBFHVL010000228.1:0-4580 GCA_041589565.1 Kangiellaceae bacterium
ATAGGCAGTTCAAGTGAACGTTGAATAGCTAGCTCCGAACGAATTTTAGAGTCTATTAAAGTGACTCCAAAAATAAGGCCTATGGGAATTGCAAGGCTTAATACGAATCCGGCCAGAATGATGTGCGAAAACCTCAAACCTTGAGGAGTTAATGGTAGTGTTGCAGGCTCTTGAACTTTTAGTGTAAGGCCTTGGTTTTGCAAGTCAATATTCATTGAAATTCTGGCCGTTTCGCGTCGGTCAAGAAGCTCCTGATATTTCGTTTGATTGACCGAATAATCTCGAGTCAATTCAGCGATTTCTGTTTCTACTTCATTTATATTTTCGAGTGTTTTTCTTTCGATTTCCATAAGACGTTGAATTTGATTTTTTCGGGCATTAAGTGATGCAATTACACCTTCGGTTGTTAAAATTTGAGAGTGAATAGCTTGAGCGGCTTCGCCCGTTGGAACCTTATTTATGTCGTTGCCTTTAGAGCGCCGACGAGACTCTATTTCTTGTGCGACTTGATTTTTGAGGTTGTCAATTTGGCCTCGTAGCTGAATAACATCAGGGTAAGTATCGTGATAGTTTAGTCTTAGCTCAACTAATCGCTCTTCTAGGGAGTTAATTCTTTCGGTTAGCTGGTTTTCCCGACTAATACTTGAACTATCTTGAAAACTGGACTGTCCTGCTAATTGTTTATTGTAAGTGTCTAGCTGTGACTCAGCCGCTAGGATATCTAAACCTACCGATTCTAGTTCCCTTCTTAACTCTATTAATCGTTGGCTTGCATTTGTTTTAGCTGTTTCTGATGCATCTACGTTTTTTGATTTAAATTCTTTTAGAGCTTGTTCAGCCATTATAAGTTTTTCATGGTAAGACTTTGCTTGTTCATCTATGAAGTTGAAGGCGGCCTGACTTTCATACTGCTTAGCTTTTAGACTCTCAGCTATGAAAATATTAGTCATCATTTCAGTAGTCTTCCAAGCCTTTACCGGATCTTTGTCCTTATATGAAATTTCGATAAGATTGCCGCTTAAGTTTCTAATCATAGTATTAAACTGTATTTCATTTGCAGTGGACTCAAGCTTTCGTTGATCAGGCTTTTCGACAAAGCTTTCCTGCCAGACATCTGACTCTAATATTTTTTGAATTGATTTTTGGCTGAAAATATATTTCTTGGCCATATTCGCTCGATTCTCAACTTCTGTTGTTTCGGCAGCACCCTGCATAAGTGGCCGAAGGATATTTTGCTGATCGACAAATACTGTACTCGAAGAAGTGTACACTTTCGGCCAATACCAGGCAGCGATAATAAATAAAACGGAGCACACTGTATAAAGTACTAATACTAAAGGAATACGCTGCCAAACTTCTTTCTGGAGAACTTTGACTATTGAGAATATCTCTGGGGTCATTGATGTAATTACTCCTTTACTTCCTTAGAAAACCCGCTCTGGAATCGAAAGTATATCTCCCGGTTGCATTTGGTAGTTCGTTGCCATATCGCCATTCTTTAAAATATTATCTAGCTCAATTTTTAAGGCTTTAACTTGTCCATTAACGCGACGGAACAATTTAGTATTATTGGCTGAAGCAAACTCATTCAAACCTCCTGCTTCAAGTACGGCATCTAAAACCGTCATACCTTGTCGAAAATTCATCGAAAGTGGGGTATTTACGGCACCAGTGACACGTACTCGTGATAAAAACTCGTGACTGTTCAGCTGTTGTAAGATCACGGAGACTTGCGGGTCGCGGATAAAGCGTGAAAGCTTACTTTTAATTTCGTCAGCCACTTCTAATGGGGTTCGTCCGCCCGCTACAACCTCTCCAACTAAGGGCACTGAAATGATACCGTCTGGTCGCACGGGAACGGTTATTGACAGATCGGGGTTTTTCCACACGTTTACATTGACAACATCATCAACCCCGATGAAATATTGATCGACCAACACCTTTTTGTCTTCTGTGCCCGGAATGTCGATTGGAACTGCCCTAGGTGATGAGCCGCATCCTGCTATAAGCAATATGGAGGCAATTAATACGAAACAGAAAAGTTTAACCACGATTTACTCCTATTCCCTAAATGCTCGCATTCGAGTCGAAAACTTCCATGATCTTGCGACTGGCAGAGTTCGTGAGATCTGTGCGAGCTTGTCTATATGTTAGTTTAGTCAAGTTTGTATTATAGGTGCCGTTATTTACCGTAATATGTTTAACGATTTTGGTTAAACGGATCACGGCAGGCAGACAATTAGCCTTTAAAAGCACATAAAAAAATGGAAACAATGAGTGGAACGATAGATTAGCAACCTCCATGTGTGAACTCATTACGTCCTTAGTCGATGGTGTTCTAATGACTGATTTATTATAACCAAGTCAAAGTATTACTCTAGTGCAGTCTAACCTTTTGAAATCAACAAGTTATTAACACTTACCAGATCCAGAGATACTACGCGTCAACCCTAAAGCTGTCAATAAATGTACAGCAGCGAGTGAGGCGAAAATCTTACTATTTGTTAATGCTCTCAAGCTCCGATGAGACGCAGGTTAATTAAGTTTTGCTTCAACAAAGGAGACCAATGAACTTACCGACTCAAATACTTCGGCGTCCAGCTCATCATCTTCTATTTGTATATTGAAGGTTTCTTCAATACCAGTCACCACAGAGACAATTGCCATAGAGTCGAATTCGGGAATATTTCCCAAAAGCAGTGTTTCGTTATCCAGTTCATCGACAGTACTATTGAGTGAAAGCACATCTATCAATAACTGTTTGATTTTATTGGCAATAGCTTCTTGCGTCATAACAATGCCTGTGATTGAAATTGGCGCGATTTTATCAACAACCGCGCTGCAATGCACATAAGAATTTCCGATAGCGATTTTCACCGTCCGAACAGGTCTTCAAATAACCGGTGGTTTGATTGTAGCAGTAGTAATATTAGTGAATTTTGCATATGCTATCTGCACTGCAACAATTTGGGGTAATACCGTGGCCTTACAGTCAACTTCATTCGATAAAAAAAAGCTAAAAATTGTCTTACTGGAGGGAATTCACCCGAGTGCGGAACAGGTGTTTCGAAACGCTGGGTATTCACAAATCGTCACTGCAACCAAGTCTCTACCTCCTGAAGAGTTGATCAATGTACTGGCCGATGCTCATTTTTTGGGGATTCGCTCGCGAACCCAGATCACTCAAGAGCTTTTGCAGCATACTCCAAAGTTGGCTGCCATAGGCTGTTTTTGCATTGGCACCAATCAGGTGGATCTGAAAGCCACCGAAATCAAAGGTATCCCGGTGTTTAATGCGCCTTTTGCTAATACGCGTAGTGTGGCAGAGCTTGTACTGGGCGAAATGATTCTGTTGTTACGTGGCATTCCGCAGAAAAATGCAGCGGCTCACCGAGGGGAGTGGTTAAAAACGGCAGCCAACTCCTTTGAAACCCGAGGCAAAACTTTGGGTATTGTGGGTTACGGTCACATTGGAACCCAGATTGGTATATTGGCTGAAAATCTTGGCATGTCGGTACAGTTTTACGATATCGAAAGTAAGTTAGCCTTGGGTAATGCCCGTTCGGCTGATAGTTTTCAACAGTTGCTTGAAACTTCTGATGTGGTGACTTTTCATGTTCCGGAAACGCCATTGACCCGCAATATGATGAACGCCGAGGCTTTTGGACACTTAAAGCAAGGAGCAATTTTAATTAACGCTTCTCGTGGAACAGTGGTCGACATCGATTCTTTAACCGAGGCTCTAAGTAGTGGTTGTGTTGGCGGTGCGGCAATTGATGTTTTCCCAGTAGAACCCAAGTCGAATCAGGAAGAATTTGTTTCGCCCTTACGCCAGTTCGATAATGTCATCCTTACGCCTCATGTGGGTGGCAGCACTATGGAAGCTCAAGCCAATATTGGTATTGAAGTGAGTGAGAAGCTAGTGAAATACAGTGATAATGGCTCAACCTTGTCGGCAGTCAATATGCCCGAGGTCGCACTTCCGGAGCATACGGGGAAACATCGTATATGCCACATTCATAAAAATGCGCCCGGAATATTGGCCAAAATCAATGACATCCTGTCTTCGCAGGACGTTAACATTGCCGCACAGTACCTGCAAACCAGTGAGCAGGTGGGGTATGTGGTAACCGATATCGATCAAAGCTCCAGTGACAAGGTGTTCGATGAGTTAAAGCGAGTACCGGGGACGATTCGAACGCGAATACTCTACTAAGCAGCCACTTCATCTGTAGCTAAGCAACAAAAAAGCGTCCGACGGGACGCTTTTGACGTTATGAAACTCGGTTTAGAGTCTCAGTAAGATTTGCTTCTTAGTTTGTTTGTCTATTTAGCCTTCATAGTTTTCACACCATCTTCAGAGGCGAGCAGTAAAACATCAGCACCACGAGCAGCAAATAATCCGTTAGTGACCACACCCACAATTTGATTAATTTTTCGTTCCAGTGCGATGGGCTCCAGAATATCCAGATTGTGTACATCCAGAATGTGGTTACCATTGTCAGTGACGACTCCTTCCCGATACACGGGATCGCCACCCAGTTTTACCAGTTCGCGTGCCACATGACTGCGTGCCATAG
>JBFHVL010000229.1:0-4546 GCA_041589565.1 Kangiellaceae bacterium
ACCGCCAAAGGTATGGTGGGCGCGAAAGCCGGTAAAAACTATCCCGCACCAATGGAAGCCATTCGCGTAATTGAAGAAGGCGCACGCATGGGTCGTGATGAAGCCCTGAAAATTGAGCATGATGGTTTTGCCAAAGTGGCCAAAACCTCTCAAGCTCGGGCCATGATCCAGATTTTCCTCAACGACCAGTTGTTAAAGAAAAAAGCCAAGCAGGCCACCAAAGCCAACACCAAAGAAATAAAATCGGCGGGTGTTTTGGGAGCCGGTATCATGGGCGGCGGTATCGCCTACCAGTCGGCGGTGAAAGGCTATCCGGCCGTGATGAAAGACATCAACCAGCAAGCGCTGGATCTGGGCATGAACGAAGCCACTAAAATTCTGAACAAGGGTATGAGCATCGGCAAAGTCACTGCCGAAAAAATGGCGAAAACCATTGCCAGCATCAAGCCAACGCTCAACTACGAAGACGTCAAACCGGTGGATATCGTGGTTGAAGCCGTGGTTGAAAACCCCAAAGTGAAAGACGCCGTTTTAACAGAAGTTGAAGGCTTGATTGCTGAAGACGCTATTCTGACGTCGAACACCTCCACCATTTCTATCGATCTGCTGGCGAAAAACCTGAAGCGTCCGGAGAAATTCTGCGGTATGCACTTCTTCAATCCGGTTCACAAAATGCCTCTGGTTGAGGTGATTCGCGGTGAAAAAACTTCGGATGAAACTGTGGCAACTGTGGTGGCTTACGCCAGCGCCATGGGTAAATCACCGGTAGTGGTTCGCGACTGTCCCGGATTCTACGTTAACCGCGTACTCTTCCCCTACTTCCGTGGCTTCAGTCAGTTAATCCACGAAGGTGCCGACTTCCGTGTGGTAGATAAAGTGATGGAAGGATTCGGTTGGCCAATGGGTCCTTCTTACCTGATGGACGTGGTCGGCATTGATACCGGCGCACACTGTTTGGGTGTCATGGAAGAAGGATTCCCCGATCGTATGAGTCGCTTCGACGGTGATCCCGTGATCAAACTTTACGAAGCCGGTAAATACGGTCAAAAGAACGGCAGCGGCTTCTACACCTACGGTAAAGACAAAAAAGGCCGTCCAACCAAAGTGGTTGATGAAGCCGTATTCGACATTATTGGCAAACCAGGTAAAGAAGTGGACAAGCAGGAAATCGTTGAGCGCTTGATGTTGCCCATGATTTTTGAAGTCATTCGCTGCTATGAAGAAAACATCGTTGATACCGTTGCCGAAGCCGATATGGCTCTGATTTATGGTCTGGGCTTCCCGCCCTTCCGCGGTGGACCACTCAAGTACGCCGACGAGTTGGGTCTGGACAATCTGCTGGCTCTGGCTGACAAGTACGCACCATCATTGGGTGCTGCGTATGAAGCCCCCGAGCTGCTGAAGAAACTGGCCAGCGAAGGCAAAACCTTCTACAGCGCCGAAGCCAAATAGACCAAAGGAGAAGAATGATGACTGACGTAGTAATTGTAGATGCGATTCGTACTCCTATGGGTCGCTCCAAAGGCGGCATGTATCGTAATGTACGTGCCGAACAACTGTCTGCTCACCTGATGCAATCGCTGATTGAGCGTAACCCTCAGGTAAACCCGGCAGACATCGAAGACATTATCTGGGGTTGTGTACAACAAACTCTGGAGCAAGGTTTTAACATCGCCCGAAACGCTCAGCTGATGACCGATATTCCACGTACCGTTCCTGCGCAAACCGTCAACCGTTTGTGCGGCTCGTCGATGGAAGCACTGCATCAGGCTGCCAAAGGTATTATGACCGGCAACGGAGATATCTTTATTGTCGGTGGGGTTGAGCATATGGGTCACGTGCCTATGACTCACGGTGTCGACTTTGCACCACAAATGGCCAAGTATGCCGCCAAGGGTTCTGGCTTTATGGGCTTCACCGCAGAACTCCTGGGGAAGATGCACGGCATTTCTCGTCAGCAACAAGATGAATTTGCTTATGCCTCTCACCAAAAAGCGAATCAGGCTACGGTTGAAGGCCGCTTTAAAGCCGAGATCGTGCCTACCGAAGGCCACGATGAAAACGGTGCACTGAAAACCTTTGATTTTGATGAAGTGATTCGTGCTGAATCTACTGTTGAAGACCTCGGTAAACTGCGCCCTGCATTTGATCCTACCGGAACCGTAACTGCCGGTAATGCCTCTGCATTATCCGACGGTGCCGCCGCCATGTTGGTGATGAGCGCCGATAAAGCTAAAGAGCTGGGCGTAAAGCCGATTGCCAAAATTCGCGCCATGGCCTCTGCCGGATGTGACGCAGCCATTATGGGTTATGGCCCGGTACCAGCAGTGCAAAAAGCGCTGAAGCGTGCAGGACTGAAAGTTGAAGACATCGACTTGTTCGAACTTAACGAAGCTTTTGCCGCTCAATCGTTACCGGTACTGAAAGACTTAGGTTTACTGGAAGTGATGAACGAAAAAGTAAACTTAAACGGTGGCGCGATTGCACTTGGTCACCCACTGGGATGTTCCGGTGCTCGCATCAGCACAACCTTGCTACGACTGATGGAAGCCAAAGACGCCAAGCTTGGTGTGGCAACCATGTGTATCGGTCTTGGTCAGGGCATCGCGACAGTTTTCGAACGCGTTTAACCTCCAAGTTAGCGAAGCTCGAAAAAAGCCCGGCGTTGCAAAGCGTCGGGCTTTTTGTTTCTATGACTGAAATTAAAATCATCACAATTAGTCGCAATGAATATTCTCCTGTTAACAAACAACGATCTTGCTAGTAACTATGCGGCTAACCTTCTGTTACCAAAACTTTCGAAACACACTGTACATGCTTTTCTGTCCGGTCAGGTGGGTGCGAACAGCAAAAAGCCGGAAGCCATTATTGAACTCGGTCAATATGAAAATAGTTTGCTGAAGTCGAATGCTTTAGAATTAAGGTCTTTTGAAGCGTTAAATGAATATACCGAGTCGCCGATAGAATCGCTGAATAATATTAATCAGTCCGAAGGCATCGCTAAGATCAAACGTCTCGTCCCTGATCTGATTATCTCCATCCGTTACGGTTATATTTTAAAAGATGAAGTCATCAAGATTCCAAAACATGGAGTCATTAATCTGCATTCTGGTTTACTCCCTGAATATCGTGGTGTCATGGCGACTTTCTGGGCAATGTTAAATAATGAAAAAGAAATAGGAACCACTTTACATTATATCGATGACAGCACGATTGATACTGGCAGAATTATTGGTAAGACGAAACGTGCTATCGACTATTCAAAATCCTATTTATGGAATGTTTTGAAGCTGTATCCGGATGGAGTTGAATTAATTTTAGAAACTATAGGAGCAATCGATCGGGAAGAGCGTGTTAACCATGTTAGTCAGGAAGATGATGGAAACTACTTTAGCTTTCCTAGTTACAATGATCTTGAAGAATTTAAAAAGAAAGGTCAGCAACTATTCGGTAGTTCTGAAGAACTGAAGTTATCTTAAGCTCGCTCGAATATCCGAAACCGTAATATATAGTTTATTCGGAATATCGTTAAAGGCAGTGAAACCGTATTGCAGGTAAAACTCTCTTGCACCATCTTTTGCATCGACAACGACTAGCGGAAAACCAACCACATCACTCGCCGACAATAATTTCTTTAACGCATCAACCAGCAGCCACTCACCAAACCCCTGTCCTTTAAATCGTTTATCGACAGCTAGGCGTGCAATTAACCCTGCCGATGTTACAGTTTGATGTTTTTTTCGAATGGAAGAGGGTAAAAAACTTAAATCGATAGAAGCTAAAGTTAAAGTGTAAAACCCAACGATATTGGAAGGGTTACCCGAGTCCTCTAAAACATAAGTTCGAGCATTATCCCTTTTGCCTTGTTGATTAGCCATCAGCTTAAGGTAACGGTTGAGTGGCTCTACACCACAGTCAAACCGCGAACGATCATGCCTGATCTTATCGAGTAGTTGAACTTCCATTGTTATTTTTTGCTGTTATATCGTTCCGCAGCACCCTTTAATTTTTCGTTAGCCTGAACAGGACGGTCAAGCGTGTCTAACATCATTGCCGCATCACGCTCTGTGAGCTTTAAAACTTCCTCTTCACGAATCAACTTTTTGGCTTTCTCTACTGCTGAACTCAATACAAACGCATTAATACTGGGCATACCACTGAGCGCAGCAGCGCGAGTCAACAACTCCTGAGTATCTTCATCCACTCGGGCAGTGATTCGAGGGGTGGTCGTAGCCATTTTTTGCTCCAAAGTTAAAAGTGTGCCAAAGTGGCACATAATCTATTATGAAGCTTTATCCTCGAAACAACAAGTTAGCGTGTCACTTTGAAGCCTTCTGACTGATTGATTGTTATTTCGATTATTAATAGATATCGTTACCACAAATATTTTTCTCATACCCATTTGAGCTTTTCGATTATAGTTAGCGCGTTTTTTGGCCATGCGACCGTTAAGCCGATCAGCCGTCGTCGCAGGGTTTTCTTTTTTTAAATTTGGCCACAAGCCCCTGTAAAAGAGGTAATCGTCGAATGCTGATTGGTTTTGTTG
>JBFHVL010000230.1:0-4483 GCA_041589565.1 Kangiellaceae bacterium
ATGACTTCTTCGGGTGTCGTTTCTGTAGTTAAGTTAATGCGCGTAAGAATTTCGCCAAGTTCTGCGACATGCACATGAGAGTCGACAAAGCCCGGCAGCAAAGTGGCCTGTTTGACATCGATAATGCGTGCCTTCTCACTTTGCCATTGCTTAAGTATTTCATTACCACCAACCGCGAGAACTTTTCCATTACCAATAACAACCGTTGAAGCATCTGGCTGCCATTGACCTTCGTTAAACGGCGCAGTTTGCGCTGGAGTGCCATCGTTTGCCGGATCATCCCACGACAAGGTGTAGACCTTGGCGTTGGTAATAATTAGATCGGCTGGTAGTGTGTTTTTGGCCAGAGCAGAGAAACTCAGGAAACTGGTAACCATTAGAATGGAAAAGATTTTCATAACCCGGTTTTTTCCTTGTGTTTATTGTTTTTTGAGTCTGGGTTTTTTATGGCTTTCATTGAGCAATGTAATTTAAACCCGTGTGTAACGCAAACCACACCGGTATTCTGCTTTTTGTAGCGAAGTTAGAAACCGAGATCAGTCCAGCAACCTTGCTTACAATAGGCTATGGTTAGTGATATGTTGTTATCCTGAACCTGCACGATGTCAGTGCGGTTTATTGAGTCCAATAACGCAAGACGACAACCATGATTAAAGCCAACACCCAGCTGGGAAAATATCGTGTTAAACAACCTATCGGCAAGGGTGGGATGGCCGATGTTTATTTAGCCAAAGATACCGCGCTGGGGCGTGATGTCGCGATAAAGGTACTGCCGCCCGAAATGGCGCAAAACAAGGAATGGCTGGCACGTTTTAATCAGGAAGTGCTTGCTACCGCCAATCTGTTCCATCCCAATATTGTCACGGTTTACGACGTGGGACATGAGCAGGATATTCATTTTTACGCCATGGAGTATTTGCCCAGTGGCGATTTGAAGCAGCGTATAGAGCAAGGGCTTACCGTACATCTTGCATTGCGATATTTGCGACAAATCGCTGAAGCGCTCGAATACGCTCACCGTAAAGGTTTTATTCATCGCGATATTAAGCCCGAAAATATTTTATTTGATGAAGATGGTCACGCCAAGCTGACCGATTTAGGAATTGCCAAAGCCATTAAAGATAGTCAATTAGTGACTAATTCAAGGCAAAGTATTGGAACACCCAGATACATCAGTCCAGAACAGGCGCAAGGTGAATCCATTGATGAACGCAGCGATCTTTACAGTCTTGGTATTGTATTTTATGAGATGCTTACCGGCGAAGTTCCCTACGACGATGAAGAGCCACTCAATATTGCATTGGCTCATATTAAAAAGCCTGTTCCACAACTACCACCACAACTGTCGATGTACCAAGACTTTCTAACTGCAATGTTAGCTAAAGAGAAAGCTGATCGATTTACATCGGCATCGGAGTTGTTAGAAGCACTAGAATTAATTGAACAAGACTACGAGTTTCATCTGGAAGAGTTTTATCAGAAGCGACTGCAAAAACGGCCTGATGTGTTTAACTTTGAAGGTATCTCGCAATCGTTGGATGAGACCGAACCCAAACCTAAGCTTTGGTTGTTTGTGATAATAATTGCAGGATTGGTATCGATAGGTTTTTGGCAGAAAGATCGAGTTATGCGATGGACCGAAGAAGCCTATCAATCGCTATCCACACTCACTACATCGACTAAAGCTGACGCCGATGAGCCGAGTGGTGTGATTCAAATCGATTCAATCCCCAGTGGAGCGACGGTTTATTTAAATGGACGCGAAGTAGGCACCACACCTTATTTAGGTCAGGCGGTACCCGCGGGGCGGCAAAGGATCAAACTAACTCATCCATCATTCGCGGACCATGAACAGTCAATTGATGTGATTGCTGACAAAGTTGTCAGTGCTCAGATTGAGTTAGTTGAGGGTGTGGGTGATCTCTTAGTTCAATCACAACCGGCTGGTGCTTTCATCGAGTTGGATGAAAAGTTGCTGAAGACAAAAACTCCCCACGTTGTGACAGGGTTAAAAACCGGAGAGCACAAGCTTTTTCTGTATAAAGATCATTTGGCGGCTCAGATTTCCGTCGATGTGGTAAATAACAAAGAAACACCAATAACTGTTACTCTTAAAGAAGGATTCATGGCTTATTATCCCGATCGATGGGTGCCGATTAAAAATTTATATCAATTAGCAGAGCAACTCATGCAAACAGGCAATTTAAGTGCGCCAACCGGTAACAACGCCGAAGAAGTTTATCACGCAATTTTAAAAGCCGATAATGTGCAGCAACTGGCCAAGAAGAAGCTCGAAGCGATTGGGTGGCAACACTGGGAACTGGCTAAACAGGCGGCGAACCAACGGAATGTTAAATTAACCGAGCGTCATTTAAATCACAGTCGCCGTCTTTTAAAAGATAAATATTTGGCCGCGGAAGCGAGTCGTATATTAGAATCAGCAAAAAAATAATAAGAAGAACTTAGATAGGGTTGAATGCAATATGAAAATTGCAGTCGTAGGTGGTGGAATTAACGGATTATGTTGCGCCTGGCAATTGGCGCTTGCCGGACATCAGGTAACTTTATTTGAAGCCGAACAGTTGATGGGAAAAACCAGCATTGCCTCCACCAAATTACTACATGGAGGTTTGCGTTACCTTGAACACTTTGAGTTTCGTTTAGTCAAAGAAGCATTGCATGAGCGCAAGTGGTGGTTGGAACACGTTCCCGGCTTTACGCGGCGGCTACCCATTCTATATCCGCTTTATGAGTACACACGACCGCGCTGGAAAATAAAACTCGGAATGATGTTGTACGACTGGCTGGCGGGACAAAAAGGATTAGGTCGTCACCGATGGTTAACACCAAAGCAAGTAAAACGCTGTTCTCCGATGCTTAAACAGGAAGGCTTAAAAGGTGCTTATTTGTTCGCCGATGGGCAAATGGATGATCAGGCACTTGGCCTATGGGTTGCCGAGCAGTGTCGTTCATTAGGTGTCAATATTCATGAACATACATCGGTGAGTGCTATGTCGGCCTCTGGAGCTATTACAACCAAAAATAGCAAGCAATCCTTCGATAGAATTATCAATGTCGCCGGACCCTGGAGTGTGCAATTATTGGAGCAATCCGATGTTGAATTTGAACAGCAACTCGATCTGGTAAGAGGCAGTCATTTACTGTTACCACACATATCCAAGTTTGGCCATTTACTCGAAGTACCCAAAGAAGAACGTATTGTTTTTGCTTTGCCGTTTAAAGGTGAAACCTTACTCGGCACAACGGAAGTACGGCAGAAAATTGAAGAGCCAATACAATGTTCAGAAGCAGAGCGAGACTATTTACTGCAAGTGTATAACTATTATTTTGAGCCAGATTGTAATGCATCTGATGTATTAAGATCTTTTGCTGGATTAAGACCTTTGCTGACGGGCAGTGAGCTGGCCAGTCGCGCCAGTCGCGAGTATCGAATTATTCGGAAAGGCAACATTATTTCGGTGTTTGGTGGTAAATGGACGACCGCTCGTGCTTTGGCGAAATCGGTCGTCAAAAAACTTTGATGTATTTATTTTTAACTATTTTTGAATGACTGCTGGTCTTTGTTTTTTAACGGAAAGACCAGCGTATTTTAATTTTCTATTCGTCCTCTGGAAAGACTGCAATTTCTACTTCAGCAATGTTGGAGTCGGCTTTTCCGTCATTGACTTTAAAGTAAAAGAAGTCGCTACCTTCAAACCCCGCGTTTGGCGTATAGGTGTAGGTTGGCCCGCTACCCGTTAGCGTTCCGTTGCTGGGTGGCGTCACAATAATAAACGTTAAGGGATCCTCCTCTTCATCCACGGCGTAAAGGGTAAAGGTAATGGGCTCTTGACCAAAAGTTTCATCGTAGTAATCGCCCGCAAAAGGCGCGGTATTAAACTCATCGGGGAGAACTTCGATGACTGCGATAGCTTCGTTGGAATCGTCTATCCCATCACTGGCCACAAAAGAAAAGCTGTCGGTACCAGTAAATCCGTTATTTGGAATGTAACTATAGTTTGGCCCATCGCCAATCAGCTCACCATTTTGAGGCGGCGTCACAATACGATAGGTGAGAGGATCATTGTCGGCATCCGTAGCGATAACCGTAAGATCAATTTGTGTGCCTTCTAAACCTGATATTTCCAGATCCTGCGCAACTGGCGGCGAATTTGAATCGTCGGGCAATACATTGATAGTTGCAGTGGCGACGTTTGAATCATCGGTACCGTCATTGGCTTTAAACGAAAAACTGTCATCGCCAATAAAGCCGGGATTGGGTGTGTAAACATAATTAGGACCATCACCAGAAAGCGTACCGTTCTGTGGTTGGGTCACAATAATATAAATGAGCGGATCATTATCTGCATCGGTAGCTACAACGGTAATGTTTAAATCCGTAGACTCGATGGTTTCTAATTGCAAATCCTGCGCAACTGGCGGCGAATTTGAATCGTCGGGCAATACATTGATAGTTGCAGTG
>JBFHVL010000231.1:0-4480 GCA_041589565.1 Kangiellaceae bacterium
AGATGAAACTCGGAAGTCAATTGTGCTAGCTTACAAAAAGCATTAGGTACTTTAAGTCGCTTACAGGCTGTATTAATGATTTTTACGCCGGTTTTTTCGTGACCCTTATGACTTGGCCATTCATGCTCGGGGGTAACGCCTTTACCCAGATCGTGACATAACACGGCGAAACGGACCGATAAATCATCTGAAAGTTTTGTCGCTTGTTCAAGCGACATCATCGTATGTATCCCTGAGTCAATTTCGGGATGCCACTGTTCCGGGTTGGGTATTCCCCAGAGGATGTCCAGTTCGGGGAAAAAACATTGTAAAGCTCCAGTCTCATGGAGTACTTCAAAATACACTTGTGGCGATCGTTCGCCCAGTGCCTTTTCGGTTTCTTTCCAAACGCGCTCGGGTGTAAGACTGTTTAATTCGCCAGATTGAGCAATATGCTTCATTAAGCTCAAAGTCTCTTCGGCTACGGTGAATCCCAGGTGATGATAGCGCGACGCAAAACGGGCGACACGTAACACACGCAAAGGATCTTCGATAAAGGCATCAGAAACGTGCCTTAATTTTTTGGCTGTTAAGTCATCGAGCCCGTTATAAGGATCGATAATATTACCTTTGTCATCTTCAGCCATGGCGTTAATGGTGAGATCACGACGTTGTAAATCTTGCTCCAGAGTCACGTCGGGAGCGTAGTAACAACTAAATCCGTGATACCCCTGTCCGGTTTTTCGTTCTGTGCGAGCCAGTGCATATTCTTCTTTGCTTTTGGGGTGTAAAAATACAGGAAAATCTTTACCTACAGGTTGATACCCCTGTTGTAAAAGATCTTCAGGTGTTGCGCCCACCACTACCCAGTCGCGTTCCAATACTGGACGATTTAACTGCTTGTCGCGTACGGCTCCGCCGACCAGGTAGATTTTCATAAATTATTAACTGATAAAACGAATACAAAATGGGTAACGATAATAGAGTCCATCATTCGCTTTCACTCCGGCAACGATGATGAAAATCAACCACAGAATGAGTACTATGGGTAAAAGAAATACACCAATAACAACAAAAATCAAGGCGAAACAAAATATGGAAACGATGGCCATAGTAATATTAAAGTTAAGCGCTTCTTTACCGTGATAATCGATATACTGCGACTCGTCTTTCTTAATCAGCCACATCACCAGGGGACCGATAATCGAGCCAAAGGGAATGATCAGACCTGCAAAGGCAGCGAAATGACAGAACATGGCAAATTGGCGTTCGTCATGAGTTAGTTCGCCTGAGTCACGGGGGGACGTACCCGAACCTGGTGGCTGGTAGGGGTTGCCGGTCTCATTGGATGTCGTGTGATGGTCATTGTTTTCTGCAGCCTGAGACTCGGTGTTTTGTGGTTCCTGATCGTGTGGTGTATTTGGGTCCATCAATTGCTCCTTTGGGTCGAATAGAGCTTCAGTTTAACCAATCGCAATTGCTTCGTCAGCAAGATATAATCGGTCGCATTGTGTGCAATATAGGCAGGGGTGGAAGGTAATCCATGTATCTCTCATTTTTTGGACTGAAAGAACGGCCGTTCTCGATCGCCCCCGATCCGCGTTATTTGTTTATGAGCCAGCGACACAAGGAAGCTCTGGCGCATCTGGCGTATGGCATCCGTCACGGAGCGGGCTTTGTGTTACTGACTGGGGAAGTGGGAACCGGTAAAACCACCATTTGCCGCCAAATATTGCGCAAATTACCGGAAGATACTCGATTGGCGTTTATTTTAAACCCCATGCTTGATGCCATAGAGTTGCTGGCTACGTTATGCGATGAGCTGGGTGTTGAGTACGATAATAACGAATACTCACTGAAGCAGCTCACTGATAACCTGACACGATTTTTGTTGCAGTGCCATCAGGATGGTATCAATGTGGTACTGATGATCGACGAAGCGCAAAATTTGGCTCCAGAGGTACTGGAACAAATTCGGCTGCTAACCAACCTTGAAACCGATCAGCGTAAACTGTTGCAGATTATTTTGGTGGGGCAGCCGGAGTTGCAGGAGCTGTTGGCGCGAAAAGACCTCCGTCAACTGGCGCAACGGGTAACGGCGCGTTATCACCTTCGACCCTTAAATGAAGAAGAAACACGGGCTTACATTGTGCATCGACTGCGAATTGCGGGCTCACAATATCCGGTGTTTAGCAAACAGGCTATTCGTGCAGTCTTTCTTCATTCGGAAGGTATTCCTCGTTTAATTAATAATTTATGCGATCGCGCCATGATGGCGGCTTTCTCTGCTGAAAATAAAAACGTTAATCACAAGCACGTTTCGCTCGCTGCTAAAGAAGCGCTACCTATTGAGCAGCAGATTAAACCGAATCCATTACTCTTTTTACCCAAGTGGGCTATCGCCGGAACGGTGGTTTTTGTACTCGCGTTAGGCTTTGGACTCGGTCAGGTAAGTTTTGGCTCGAAAGAATCCAGTAAAGAAGAGAATAACCTGCCGACCATAGGTAAGATTTCGCAACCAGAAATAAAGCCGACTAATGGATGGCAAAGTCGCAATGATTTGTTTCATGAAGTGGTGGGTGCCAATGCTATGGATGAAAACGGAATCCATGCCAACAAAGCACTGGCTACGCGCTGGGCGCTATCTTATGACGAAGTTGTCCACGGAGACTTTTGCCGTTATGTCAGCGATTTTCGACTCAAGTGCGAAACCGGTTTAGCAACCTGGGAAAATCTGGCGGAGTTTAATCGACCAGCCAAATTGCTAATTGAAGACAGTGATGGGCATCGTAGTTGGATCACTTTGCATACCATTGATAAGAATAGAGTTGAAGTGGAGTCGCTTAATGGTCGACGTTGGATTGATAAAGATTGGCTGCTCGCATTATGGACTCGAGAATATCAAATTTTATGGCAAGCTCCACCGGCGTATCGTCGTCCATTAAAACTGGGCGACTCGGGTGCTGATGTAGACTGGCTCACAGAACGCATTGCTTTTGTGTATCAAGATCCAACGATAAAGCAAGTCAAAGTGTTTGATCATTATTTGCAAGATATGCTGATGGACTTTCAGCAACGTCATGGCTTAAAAGCCGATGGCATTGCCGGAATGAATACGTTAATACAATTAAATTCTTCTACAACGGAAGGTATTCCGCGGTTACGTTAGTTATCCCGGAACCACTTTCGTTAGGCCATTGAGAAAATGTCGATACTATTAAATGCACTAAACAAAGCAAAGCAAGATGAAGCTGAATCCGATGACATTGAGCAGTTGATTGAAACACCGCTTGATGAGCAGGAAGTTAACGAGATCGAGCCAGAGACCTCAGGCATTAATTTTCAACATGGCTTGCTGCTTCTTCTCGGTATAATCGCGATATTATTGTTTGCCATTTTATGGGTACTCGTATTGAACAATTCATCTAACACGGGATCTGACTTAAAGTCATCTGAGCCTTTAAGGCAAACAAACGAGCCTGTCGCACAACAATCCGTAACCACCACACAAAGTAAAACCACGATTTCTTCTTCTGGAAAAAGTGAGCTATCTGAAAATATTGGCGACACTAGCGGGGAAACGCTAACACGATCACAATCTGCAAATAATCAACCTGGGCAGTATTTGGAATCCTATCAGCCCAAACGAGATAACACACACAATCGATCAGCGACTTCTGCTCCTGATAAGCAACAGCCTTTAACCCGTCAATCATCGACAGAATCTGAGGCATCAAATAATACGGTTAGTCGGTCGAATAGTAGTAGCTTACCGTTACGTGAAATGCATACCCTAACCGAAGTAGAGCGCATGATGGTGAGTGAAGTTACTGTAGACGCACATGTTTACTCCGAAGACGCAAGCCAGCGATTTATTTTTGTGCGAGGTGAATTAAAGCAAGAAGGTGATCAACTGATTAATAGCTGGTTGCTTGAATCGATTGAAGAAGATGGCATTATCGTAAATAACGGAGTTCTTCGGGTAAAATTGGAACAAAATTAACAATGTAAGCTGTAAATAAAAACAATCTAAAACTAGGAGACAGCAATGAAAGTTTTGAAAATTTTAGTTGGTATATTAGTCGGCCTCATCGTCATTATTTATGCGGTTGGATTAACGCTAAACTCCGAATTTAAAGTTACTCGTAGTATAGCTATTAACAGCGATTCTGCTACGGTGTTTCAGTTTATAGAAAATTTAGAGCGCTGGAAAGAGTGGGGCGTTTGGTATGAGCGCGATCCCAATATGAAGGTCACCTATAGCGGAAACCCAGGTGAAATTGGTCAACTAACACAATGGGAAAGCGTTACCGAAGGTAATGGTGAAATGGAATTGATTGAGAAATCAAAAAACGAATACATTAAATATGCGTTGCGATTTCCTGACTTTGACATGAGTTCAACAGGTGAAATCACTTTAACGGAAACTAATGGCGTAACGACAGTTATCTGGACTGATTATGGCGATGTGGGTAGCGATATTATGGCGCGTTATTTTGTG
>JBFHVL010000232.1:0-4466 GCA_041589565.1 Kangiellaceae bacterium
CACTGCCAATGCACCTGACTCAGCGACACGGTTAGCCTCCGGTCCAGTCCAGTACCACTTTACCCGACTGACCCGATCCCATTGTTTCAAAGCCTTTTTGGAAATCGTCTACTGAGTAGCGGTGCGTAATGATTGGCGAAATATCCAGACCAGACTGCAGCATACTGACCATCTTGTACCAAGTCTCATACATTTCACGGCCATAAATACCTTTAATGATCAGGCCCTTGAATATCACCTGATTCCAGTCGACCCCCATTTCACCGGGTGGAATACCCAACATGGCAATCTTGCCGCCGTGGTTCATGGTCTTCAGCATTTGCTGAAACGCTTGTGGAACGCCCGACATTTCCAAACCAACATCAAATCCTTCGGTCATGCCCAGCTCTTTCATCACATCTTCAAGACTATCTTTAGCAACATTAACTGCGCGACTCGCTCCCATTTTAAGTGCTAAGTCGAGTCGATATTCATTTACATCGGTGATCACCACATGACGAGCACCAACGTGACGACAAACCGCGGCCGCCATAATACCGATAGGACCTGCTCCGGTGATCAAAACATCTTCACCGACTAGATCGAACGATAAGGCCGTATGAACCGCGTTACCAAATGGATCAAAAATAGAGGCCAGCTCATCACTAATGTCGTCAGGAATTTTGAATGCGTTTTCCGCTGGAATAACCAGATATTCAGCAAAAGCACCGGGACGATTTACCCCAACTCCGTAAGTATTACGACATAGGTGACGACGACCGGCACGACAGTTACGGCAATGCCCGCAGGTGATATGACCTTCGCCAGAGACACGATCGCCCACTTTAAATCCTTTCACTTCAATACCGACTTCGGCAATTTCACCGACAAATTCGTGCCCCACTACCATAGGTACCGGAATAGTCTTTTGCGACCAATCATCCCAATGGTAGATGTGCATATCGGTACCACAAATGGCGGTTTTGCGAATTTTGATTAATACATCGTTGTGCCCAACTTCAGGTTTGGGTTGGTCCATCATCCAAATGCCCTGTTCGGCTTTGGCTTTGGTGAGTGTTTTCATAAAGTGATCTCAAAAAAGTTGATGATGCCGCTAATTTCAATCTTTAAATAATTCCCAGTGATTTACCCACTTTTTCAAAAGCGGCAACCGCTTTATCAATGTGGTGCAGTTCGTGTGCCGCGGACATTTGAGTACGAATACGCGCCTGCCCTTTGGGAACCACAGGGAAACTAAATCCAATAACGTATATACCTTCTTTCAGCATTTGGTCAGCAAATTGTTTCGCTAACGCCGCATCACCAATCATCACAGGAATAATGGGATGTTCGCCGGGTAAAAGATCAAAACCCAAAGCGGTCATTTTGCCGCGGAAGTACTCTGCATTACGTCGCAACTTGGCGCGCAACTCATCACCACTTTCCAGCATGTCGAGTACTTTGATTGACGCTTGGGCAATCACCGGCGCCAAGGTATTCGAAAATAGGTACGGACGCGAGCGTTGACGCAGCCATTCAACAATTTCTTTTTTACCCGACGTGTAGCCACCAGAGGCACCACCCAATGCTTTTCCTAATGTACCGGTGATAATGTCGACGCGATCCATCACCCCACAGTATTCGTGAGTACCGCGACCTTTATCGCCGACAAAGCCCACTGCGTGCGAATCGTCTACCATCACCAGCGCGCCATATTTATCCGCCAGATCACAAATCGCCTCAAGGTTAGCGATGTACCCATCCATCGAAAACACACCATCGGTTGCGATCAGTTTGTGACGTGCACCATCGGCTTCGGCTTGTTTCAATTGAGCTTCCAGATCGGCCATATCGTTATTCTTGTAACGATAACGTTTGGCTTTACACAGTCGTACGCCGTCTATGATGGAGGCATGGTTTAGCGCGTCAGAGATAACCGCATCCTCGGGCTCAAGCAGAGTTTCAAACAGGCCGCCATTGGCATCGAAGCAGGAAGAGTACAGAATGGTATCTTCCATACCTAAAAAGCGGCTGATCCGCTCCTCAAGCTCTTTATGAACCGCCTGAGTTCCACAAATAAAACGCACCGATGCCATACCATAGCCCCATTTATCGAGCCCTGCTCGACCAGATTCAATGAGTTCAGGATGGTTCGCCAACCCCAGATAGTTGTTGGCACAGAAGTTAATCACTTCTTCACCGCTGGTGACATGGATATCGGCTTGCTGTTGCGAGTCGATCACTCGCTCATCTTTGTACAAACCTTCCTGATGCAGTTGCTCAATTTTCTGTTGTAGTTGGTCAAAAAATGCTTGTTTCATGAATTCTGATCCTGGGTCGTCTTTGTGCTTTGAAGAGCCTGTGTTTTCAGGTCGCGATTGTAGCACACAGCCTAGCGGTCGCTCGCTAAAATTTCCACTGGCATGAGCTTTGCGTGAAATCTTGATTTCGGCTGGCTTTTCTGACAAGTCGACTATAATTACTTGAGAACTATAAACTTTTTCCCCAATTTATGGACCAAACGAACCTACCATTACTGATTGGCCTTGAGGTCACCATCCTACTTAACCTGGTGCTAGCTGGAGGTTTATGGTTCTGTCTACGAGAACTGAAACAGGCCCGCTTGCGGGGTATGAGTTTACGCAGAGAAGCAGCCAAGTGGAAGCGAGAGCTGGCACTGAAAAAGCCCAGTTCAGAAGGAGCAGGCCTGTCTCCAGATGATTTTCTAAAGCAGGCGATAGAGCATAACCAGGCGTTCTATCAGGAGCAGTTCGACCAAGGCGATATCAACGACCTTGACTCACAAACTCCTGGCCAGGGGCTGATTCTTGCCTTTCGTCATCAGTTATTATCCAGAGAGCTGGAGCTGCGAAAAGCGCATGAAGGCGACTTATCCCTCGATCAACTGACTCAACAGCTTGAGCCGGTTTTTAAAAGTCTTAGTCAACCTGTTGAAGTGCCGGTGACTAATTCAGCACCCGCGGCTCCAATGAGCACGGGAGACTCCGACCTTGAAAATCAGCTTAATCATTACAAGCAACTTTACGATGACCTGTTGGTTACTCTTCAGCGCAGTAAAGAAACCATTAAATCTTTGGCCTTGCGTCTTTCCGACATTATCGATACCGGTATGGACGAAAACCAGCTCAACTCTTTACTCGAAGAACTCAATAACAGTATGGATGCTTTTGGTGAACTATCTGGGATCAGTTCGGATAGTGGCGCGACTCAACTCGAAGATGAGGTCAAGGAGATTCGCAAAGCCTATGAAATGGGTATGAACTTAATGGAGCATTTTGAACACTCTATCAATCACACTGATAGCGTCAAACAATCCATTAAAGAGCATTCTCAGCTGGTTGAGAGCAACCGGATGAATTATGAAGAAGGCGAAACGATTGATCGTAATAGTGTCCTGGCTAATAACAAACGCTATTCACGCATTTTAGGTGATGCCGATACACTTTGCGAAACTCTGCAAAAAGAACTGGATAATGGCAAAGCGATAATCGGTAATTTCCTTGCAATGACCCGTAAGTTTCAGGATCAATCAACCCGCATTGTTATTTTACAGTCGCGTGAAAAGCAATTGAATTCCGACTTGAAACAAATGAAGCAGAGCCAACAGGAAGCTCAATTGCATTTAAAAGCACGCGATGTACAACTGGATGCCCTGAATAAAAAATTCGTATTAAATCAGGAAAGCGAAGCACTCGATAAATTAATCGAACTAGCAAAGCAAATACACGAAGTGGAGCAGGAAATTGCCGAGCTGGATCAGCAAGAAGCCACAACCACGACTCGAAAGCAGCGTCAAAAACTGGTGCAAAAGCGTATGGGATTGGAAATATTAGTTCGCAAAGAGGTAGGGCTTGAAGAGTAACCCACAAGCCCGCGTTTGGTTAAGAATGCGCAATATCGAAGATTTCTCGGCCAAACGGTGTAAAACCCAGTCGCATCATTTTGAAGTGCTGAATACCAAAAGGAATTCCTATAATAGTGACGCACAGAACAATTCCCCAGAACAAATGATTCAAAACCACCCAGATGCCGCCGAATACTAACCAGACAATATTGGCCAAGAGGTTCAATGTTTCATTGGTATCCTGATAGGGAATCGGTCGTGTATCGCTACCAAACGGAAATAAAGAAAAAATGGCTAATTTAAAACACTGAAATCCCCACGGAATGCCAACCAATGTCAGGCACAAGGCAATACCTCCGCAGATATAACCCAAAAAGACAAAAAATCCACCCAAAATAATCCACAAAATATTCATTAATAGATTCATCAACTTCCCCACGTTTATTAACCGACTTCTAAATCAATCTTTGCAGTTACATCTTGCAATTACACTGCCAACTTATTAGCCATTATTTTTCAATGAGTTACAGAGCATCAACTGCGACTTTTGGCGAATTTAACCAAATATTCAAGTTATTTTAATGTTTGGCGTAGCACTTTAAGCCATAAAAAAAGGAGCCGA
>JBFHVL010000233.1:0-4456 GCA_041589565.1 Kangiellaceae bacterium
ATCATATCGTTGAGGGTTCTGTATCTTAACTCTATTTCATCAGTGCTTTCTTGAACTAAAAAACGATCAACATAACTTTTACTCTTCTTATAATCAGTTTCAACTTCGATGAAACATGGAAAAGAGTTCTGACAAATTTCACTACTAATCTTAGCTTTACCAAATCCGGAAAAATACCAATCGCCCCTTTCATGAGTCGAGTGATCCTTCGGCCAGTAAACTGCAATATCATAATTCGCTTTGGCTGGAATCCAGGGCTTATCATTACTCAATAAAACGACAGGTGAATCATACGACTGATCGAGTTTTGTGTTGCAGCCGCTGCAGAAGTCGGATTGATTAACGGTCAGAGGATTGATTCCAGTTCGCTCCTTTAAAAAGAACGCAAGATATTTTGACTCATCAATATGATCGTACCCGACATGGAAAATCACTTTTGCATTTGGATTCTTATCAAATACTTTGGACTTAATTACTTCTGCTGAGAGTCTATCTCTTTCTTCAATGGTCTGTCCATTTTGATCGTAACTGACCAGGTTATATCCCAATTCAATGGCGTGATTAATCAGTCCGATGAAAAAGGTTTCATTGCTATAGAATCCACTGCCTGTTTGATAAACGCTATGCGCATCTATGAAGTCTTCACCCTCTTCATATAAAGTTTCAAGAGCTAAATATTCGAAACCCTGCTCCTTTAAATCTTTCAGCAATGCGTAAGTCAGCCATCGATGCGCAGGGACATGATGCGCTTCATTAACCATCACAATTTTATGCTGTGCCGCAGCTTTTACTAAATACTCAATGGCATCCTTACCATAAACTTGGTCAGACACTTCGCGGTACATGGTGCCATGTCGATCAAATTCTTCAATGGCAAACTTGTAGTCTCCAATAAAAGAGGCATAAGTTGCAGTGTATTGGGAAGCTACAGAACGATCACTAAAAGATAAATCGTCAGACTTGAGCAACTCTTTTTGCTGCTGATAATAGAGCCCAGCTTTTTTATCTGTAGAAATATTATTCAAATGAACGGCTATTTTGCCGACGGCTCCCATATAAATATTGGTTGCTTTATTTTCTTCTGCATTAAGAGCAATTGAGAACATTAATCCGACAAGAATTAGACTTTTGAGGTTCATTGTATCTCCTTATTATTTCCCAACTAAAACTTTAATACTCCAAAATCACCTTTTCACACCCTTCCAATCCTTCAAGGTGATAAATGAGATCATCCGTTGGTTGTACTTTCCATTCATCCGTGAGTTTTATCACGGCTTCGTGACCATTCATTTTATACTTAAAGCGAACCGGCGTATTTCCGTTTAAACATGGCTTAATGTAGCGTAGTAACTGATCGGCAATATTCGTAGCCACTTTTTCATCATTAAGTTCAATACAAAGTCCTTTAGCAAACTGCTCTCTTGCTGCCACAAAGTCAATCACATTGACCGTATTAATGCGCAAGCCACCACTAAAGTCATCGAACTTAACATCACCTTCGGCAATGATGATATTGTCATTTTTAATGATCTCTTTGCAGTCTTCGTAAATATTGGCACCGACAAACAAACCGATACGACCACTTTTATCATCCATGGTCACAATGGCAAATCGTTCACCGCGCTTATTGGTACGAACCATAACGTCGATGATCAAGCCGGCGGCTTTTACGTTTTCACCGCGACGAGTGGGCTGTAACTGATTAATACGGTTGGAAACAAAGTTTTTAAGTTCTGGTAAATAACGATCAATGGGGTGGCCCGTCAGATATAGTCCTAACGTTTCTTTTTCACCCTGTAATACCAAATCTTCTGGCCAGGGCCGTACCTTTGCCCAGTTGCGTTCACCAGTACTGACATCAGCAGCAAAGGCTTCACCGAACAAATCATCTTGTCCTATGGCAGCGGCTTTGTTTTGTTGATCGGCAGATTTTATAGCTTCATCTAGACTAGCCATAAGCACTGCCCGATTAGGCCCCAGATTATCAAGCGCACCCGCTTTGATTAAATTTTCCAGCGTGCGTCGATTCACTTTTCTTAAATCAACGCGGCGACAGAAGTCGAACAAATCTTCATAGGGGCCATTTTCCTTACGTTCGTTAACAAAGTTTTCAATAGCCCCTTCACCAACACCTTTAATCGCACCGATACCGTAAACAATGGTATTTGGATCGCCTACCGTGAACTTGTATTCGCCACTGTTCACATCAGGCGGTACAATTTTTATGCCGTGGTTAAGGCTGTCATCTACGAAGGTGACGACCTTGTCGGTATTGTCCATATCAGCACTCATTACCGCAGCCATAAATGCTGCCGGATAATGTGCTTTTAAAAATGCCGTTTGGTAGGCAACAAGTGCATAGGCCGCCGAGTGCGATTTGTTAAATCCGTATCCAGCAAATTTTTCTACCAGGTCAAAAATATTCATCGCCAGGTCAGGATCGACTCCCAGCCCTTTCGCTCCCTCTGCAAATATTGAGCGTTGCTTGGCCATTTCTTCAGGTTTCTTTTTACCCATGGCTCGACGTAACAAGTCCGCACCACCAAGACTATATCCGGCTAGCACCTGCGCGATTTGCATAACCTGTTCCTGATAAACAATAACTCCGTAGGTTGGTTCCAGAATTGGCTTTAACCATTCATGTTGATAATCAGGATGCGGATAAGAAACTTCTGCACGACCATGTTTACGATTGATAAAGTCGTCCACCATGCCCGACTGTAATGGGCCAGGACGGAATAAGGCTACCAATGCGATAATGTCTTCAAAGTTACTGGGTTGCAGCCGATCGATCAGGTTTTTCATCCCCTGAGACTCCAACTGGAATACGGCCGTGGTATCGGAGTTTTGCAGCAGCTTAAAGGTGGGTTGATCATCCAGCGGAATTAAGTTGATATCGAGTGGCTCTTCGCCCTTTTCTGCGCGAAGGCCATTTACAATATCCATCGCCCAGTCGATGATAGTAAGGGTTTTCAGCCCTAGAAAGTCGAACTTAACCAGCCCGGCTTTTTCCACGTCATCTTTATCAAATTGCGCGACCAATCCGGAGTAGTTTTCGTCGCAATAAATTGCCGTAAAGTCGGTAAGGTTGGTAGGCGAAATGACAACGCCTCCAGCATGCTTCCCAGCCTGGCGGACCACACCTTCAAGGCTGGTGGCCATTTCCCAGATTTCCTGCGCTTCTTCATCTTTTTCCAGCATATCCACCAAGTCGGGAGACTCTTCCAAAGCCTTTGATAAAGTCATCCCCGGCGTTGGAGGGATCAGCTTAGACATGCGATCGGCCAAACCGTAGGGTTTACCCAACACCCTTGCCACGTCCTTTACTACCGCCTTCGCGGCCATAGTACCAAAGGTGATGATTTGCGATACGGCGTCCCGACCATAAGTTTCGGCCACATAGTCAATCACGCGGTCTCGACCGTCCATACAAAAGTCGACGTCAAAATCGGGCATGGAAACCCGCTCAGGGTTTAAGAATCGTTCGAAAAGCAAATCGTAAGCTAAGGGATCCAGATCGGTAATTTTTAAGGCGTACGCCACCAAAGAGCCTGCGCCCGATCCTCGCCCCGGACCGACTGGTACATCATTGTCCTTTGCCCATTGAATAAAGTCGGCAACGATAAGGAAGTAACCGGGAAATCCCATTTGGTTGATCACACCGAGCTCGATTTCCAGTCGCTCATCGTATGGTTTTCGTTTCTCGGCAAAGTCCGGAGCTTCAGGATCAAGAACCACCTTTAACCGCTCTTCCAGACCTTCACGACTTACTTTACACAGATACTCGGCTTCATCCATGTCGCCGGTTGGAAATTTAGGTAAGTAGTAAGTTCCGAGCTTGAGCTCAACCGAACAACGTTTGGCAATTTCTACCGTATTTTCTATCGCTTCTGGAATATCGGAGAACAGCTCGATCATCTCTTCGGCTGACTTCAAATACTGTTCTTCACTGTAATTTTTCGGCCGATCAGGATCTTCTAAAACGCGACTTTTTGCTATGCATACACGTGCCTCATGGGAGATAAAGTCATCGCGCTCGAGAAAGTGAACATCGTTGGTTGCGACTACCGGTGTACTTGAACCTTGAGCCAATCCGACGGCCGCATGAATATAGTCTTCTTCATTGGTCCGCCCAGTTCGTTGCAACTCCAGGTAATACCGGTTTTTAAAATAGTGATTCCAGAACCCTAGCAGCTGCGCTGCCTGTTGCATATTGCCGGACAATAATGCTTTACCAACATCACCTTGTCGCCCTCCGGACAGTACGATTAATCCTTCATTCCACTCTTTGAGCCACTCGCGCTCAAGAATCGGTACTCCACGCTTTTGATTGGTGGTATAAGCTTTAGAAATTAATCGCTTAAGGTTTAAATACCCCTCATCATTCTGACACAATAGTACCAGTCGGAAATGATCTTCGCCCAAATCGTCACAATGCACCCAGACATCACAACCG